>CANPVV010000026.1 GCA_947581835.1 uncultured Bacilli bacterium | reverse complement strand
TCAAGGTTTTTATTTTTTCATTAATCAAAAGAAAAAGGACTGAATGAAATTATTTCATTTCATTACAGCCCCTTTAATTTCTTCTAAAATATAACCATATTTTTCTTCTAAAGTCTCATTAGGCATCAGTAAAAAATCTTCTCGTCTAACTTTTATCTTTTCCCAACTATTTTTATAAACATCACAATCAATTATATCAACCTTTTTAGAAAACAAATCTAAAACATCTGTTACTTTCATTTTACCAATACCTACAACCTCACCATCTACAAACTTAAAATCATAATTTTTATCTTTAATATTAAATATATAAACATTTGCAAAAGCTCTATCTTTATTTAACTTTCCATTTTTTTCTTTATCCATCATCCATTTTACAATTTTAAGTAATTCTGCTTCTCCCCAAGATAAATCAATTCCAATTTCTTCTTTAATCTCTCTTGTAAAAGCATCTTTTATATCTTCACCTGCTTGCACATGACCAGAAGCCGTAGTATAAAACTTTCCATTATTACTTCTAATTTGAAAATAAACATTTAAATTATTATCATAAAGCCAACAATGAACTGTATTATGCCACAACCCTTTCTCATGAACTTCTTCTTTACTAAATACTCCTAAATAATTTTTATCTTCGTCAAATGCATCTAAATATTCCATCATTATACCTTACTTATCAAATCTTTTAAATCCTCTTCTGTTCTAAATCCAATCGATTTTTCTTTTAATTCTCCATCTTTAAAAATACAAATTGTAGGTATACTCATAACTCCATATTCTTTTGCTATATCTTCGTGTTCATCAACATTTATTTTTAAAACATTTTCATCTAATTTCTCTAATACTGGTGCAAGCATTCGGCATGGTCCACACCAATCAGCATAAAAATCAACTATCCATACCCCACTTTTTATAATCTCTTTATAATTTTCATTTTCTAAATGTTTAATCATTATTATTTCCCTCCTTAAATTTCTCAATAACTGCTTCCGCACCAACAAAACTTACTTTTCCACTTTTAACCAAATCTTCGGCTAAATCTGGCATAATAACCTCATAATCTAACATAATATTTAAAATTTCGGCATTATAAGCATCTCTTGTTGGATCATTCTGATATTTATCTTTTAACTCTGAAATATCTACAATGGCATTATAAGTATTTTCCACCAAAGACTTTAACACTGGTGTTTTTTCTAATATACTATTTGCAAGAGAACTTTTTGCAATTGCCTCATGTGTCTCATTTACCTGAAGTAATACAAATAAAACTATAAAAGCAAAAGCAATTGATTCCACAAAACCTAAAACTGCTCCAATTATCTTAGATGGTATTCCAAGTATAATAGTTGCATCCAACAATTTTTCCACCAATGCCGATAAATTAACCAAACTTCCCAAAATACCTGCCAAAACTGCAAAAACTATAACATATGCAATTCCCTCATAAAGTAAAATATTTAAAGTTACTAAACCCTCCATTTCTCCATGCAATTCCATAAATGGCACATATTTAAGCAAAAGTGTTGCTACTGGATTTTTTAATAAATAAGATAAAACAATTATAACAATCGTTCCCACTAAAGCCACTAAACTCTTAATTGCTCCCTTTTTAAAACCAGCTACTGCCCCTATCAGAATAAATAAAATAATTATTATATCGACTATTGTCATATTATCACTCCTTAGTATAATTATATACTAAACTTTTTGAAAAATAAAGTAATATATGCTATAATTACCAATAGAGGTGTTAAAAATGACAATTGTATTCAAAATAAGTGAAAATATTAAACCCTTAATGTTAGAATTTTACAAAGACCGTTTTGTTCCCAATAAACCACCCTATTCTGTTTTTCAAGTAAAAGATTTTGACTGTGTAACTACCCTTTATGAATCTGGAAAAGTAATGTTTCAAGGAATTGGAGCCGACATTGAAGCCAGTTATTGGCTTGAAGAAGAACGCATAAAAAATAATCGCCTAATTGACCCTTCTACAGGTAAAGATAAAAAAACAACCGAAGAGAAAAAAATATTCTTAAATATGTCTACTATTGGTTCAGATGAGGTAGGAACTGGCGATTTCTTTGGCCCAATTGTTGTTACTGCAACTTTTGTCTCTAAAGAAAATATTAGCTTTTTAACTGATTTAGGAGTTCGAGACTCTAAAAAACTAACTGATATTAAAATTAAAAAAATAGCTCCTGAAATAATTAAAAAAATACCATATTCAAGTTACATATTAACTAATACTACTTACAATAACAATTGGAGTGAAAGTCTTAACATGAATAAAATCAAAGCTCTTCTTCATAATAAAGTTTTATGTAATATGAAAAATAAAAATTACGCTTATGATAAAATCGTCGTTGACCAATTTGTTTATCCAAAAAAATATTATGAACACTTAAAAGACGTAAAAGAAATAACCACCAATATTACTTTTATGACTAAAGCGGAAGATAAATGTTTAAGTGTTGCCACCGCATCTATTATCTCCAGATATTTATTTTTAAAAGAAATGGAAAAACTAAACACCGAATTTAATTTAGAAATACCTAAAGGCGCTGGACCTAAAGTAGATGAAATCGGCATAAAAATAGCTAAAGAATATGGCTTTGATAAATTAAAAGAAATAGCTAAACTAAACTTTAAAAATAAAGATAAAATTAAAAATGGTCTTAAAAATTAAACCATTTTTTTCATGCACAAATATCTAAGATAAATAATTCTAAACCCATAAAGCGGTCAACTTTCCCACTTTTAATATCTAAATCTAATTTAGCTAATTTTAATATAATACTTTCTAATTCTTTTAACTTATAAGGAAATACTTTATCTAAATATTTATTTAATTGCCAGTCCATTAAACCTAATTCATTCATGATATTATATTCTCTAAATCCTTGTTCTTGCATTTTCTTAACATTAAGCATAATTCTAAAATCTCTTGCAAGTAAAGCAATTAAAACACTTGGCTCTACCTTCATAACTTTAAGATCTTTTAACAAATTCAAACTTTTCTCTAAATCATTAAAAACTACTGCATCAACAAACAAAAAATTATTTGAATTTATGGCTCTTGCAGAAATTTTTAAAACATCCTCATGCGTTATTATTCCTGGTTTATCATAAAATAACAATAACTTTTCAATTTCTTTCATAACCATATCATAATTATTTAAACAATTTGTAATTATATAATTAATAGACTCCAAAGAAATTTTAAATCCTAACTTTTCTAAATAATTCTTAACTCTCTCTTGTATTTCATACACTTTTAAATTATCTATAACTTTTAAAGTATATTTTTCTTTAATAACTTTCACAATTTTTTTTCGCATATCTACTTTTTCATTGCAAATAAAAATTACTACTGCCTTAGAATTAGGATTTTCTAAATAATTTAACAATATCTCATTTTGTTTATCACTTAATTTTCCACTTCCTAAAAAAGTGGCATTTTTAACAATTATATATTTTTCTTCATCAAACATTGAAAAATATCCAGCTTCCATAATAAAAGCATCTATTCCCTCTTGACTCCAATCCAGAATAGTAACATTTTTATTATCCTTAACAATATTATTAACTTCTTCATTTATTAATAAATAGCTTTCGCCACTAATCACATATATTTTCATAATTACCACTTCTCAATTATAACATTATTTATCTAAAAGCTCTAGTCTTGCACTATCAAAATTAATATTTTTATCTCTTTTTAAAATCCCTAAGGTGCCCAAGTCTTAATCTTAAAACTATTATTATAAAATTTCACCTGAATTGTTCCTACCTCATCTGTCCTAAGTATCTTAGTTTCCTCTAAAGTTTTTAAAACTTCCTCCTTAGGATGCCCATATCTATTATTTTTACCAACAGATATAATTGAATATAAAGGCTTAACCTCTCTAATAAAGGCCTCACTAGAAGAAGTATCCGAACCATGATGCCCAACCTTTAAAAAATGTGTCTTAAGCTTATATTTTTCTATTATTTCTTCTTCTATTCTTTTTGGCGCATCACCCATATACAAAAATCTATAATTATTTAAAGTTAAATAAAGTACCAAAGAACTATCATTTTCATTTTCTAAACTATTTTTATTTAAATTTACAAAACTAACTTCCTTCCCCTGATAACCATCTTTAATAACTAAATAACCTTTACTTAAAAGCTCTTTTTCTTCCTTATTATAATTATTATCATTAACCATTAATTTATCTATTCTAATATCTTTAACTATATCTTTCGCATATCCTAAGTGATCCATATCTCCATGACTTAACACCAGTAAATCCATTTTACTTATCCCTAAGCTTTTCAAAAAAGTTATAATATTATCTGCTAAATTAAAACTTTTATCTCTTTTTTGCCAATCACTTTCCGGATATCCTACCTCTCCTCCTGTATCAATCATTATTATATCTTTATGTCTCTTACTTACAATCAACGAAGCATCACCCTGACCTACGTCAATAAAATAAACATAATTATGACCATCAAATAAATAACTATATTTAAAGATAACTACCAAAAAAGCTAAATAAACAAGTCCTTTAAATCCCTTCTTATACATATACCATATCAAACTATAATAAATAACTATAAAAATTATATTTACCTTACCTACTACAACATTAATACTAAAACTATTTAATATCCCACTTACAAACTCTAATCCATTAAAACCCCATACCAATATATCTTCTAAAAAAGGTATTATAAAAGTAATTAAAGTTAAAGGAAACAAAACAGCACTAACTAATGGCACAATTATAATATTATTAAAAACGGTCATTAAATTAAACTCATAAAAATTACTTAAAGTAATAGGTAAACTAAAAATAAAAGCAATTAAACTAACTTTGAATAATTTAATTCCATAGCAACCTGTAATTTTCTTACTAAAAAGCATTAACCCAAAAGCTGTTAAAAAAGAATAAACAAACCCTAAATCATAAACATAAAAAGGATTAATAACTAACAAAATAAGCCAAATTAAATACAAAACATATATACTAGGTAAATTAAAATCAGTCTTTTTATTAATAAGAAGTGCCACATAAAGTAAACTAGCTCTTACAACTGATGCAGTAAAACCAATTAAAAACATATAAAACACTAAAAATATAATAACAATAATATTCCTTTTATTTTCTTTTATCTTAAGTTTATCTAATAAAAATACCATTATTCCCACCAGTAAACCAACATGCATTCCTGAAACTGCAAATAAATGGGTTACTCCATTATTCTGATAAGTATCATAAACCTCACTTTCAATATAATCTTTATCTCCTAAAATAAAAGCTTGCATATATTTACCAGTTTTCTTAAAACTCATAATTCTATCTAAAACCATATTTTTAATCTTATAAATAAAAGAAATATCTTCATTTAATATAGTAATCTTTTTAGCTGTAAAAACATAAAACATTTTCTTATTATTTAAATATTCTTTATAATTAAAAGTATTAGGAATTGTATTATTATTAGGTACCTTTATTTTCCCTTCTAAAATAACCTTTTCTCCCAATCTAATCTTAAAATTATTCTTCTCTTCTTCACTTGCAAAATAATAACTAACCACAATTTTTTCTTTACCCTTAACTTGTAAACTAAGCTTATCTCCGTCAATGCTATATTCCAAAACCTGCCCTATAATTTTAGTTGTAGCCTCATCATACTTAGACTCATACTTAACAACTTTTGTCATTAAAAACACATAACAAACAATTATAATAAGACTACAACCAATAAAAAACTTAGACTGTAATAAAAGATTTAATCTTTTCAAATAAAGCTTCTCCTATTCCACTTACTTTAGTTAAATCTTCTATTTTCAAAAACTTACCATGTTCTTCCCGATAAGCAATTATAGCCTTAGCTTTAGCATCTCCTATCCCTGAAATCGAAGTAAGTAAACTAGCATCTGCCGTATTTATATTTACAAGTCCTGCCTCTTCTTTACTATCTTTATCATTTAAAGCATCATCATTACTAGAAGTATTACCTGTATCATTTCCTGGTTCAATTATACTTGCTTGATCTAAAACACATTCACAAATACTATAACTTGGCGCATCACAAGTCTCTTGAGAATTACTAAAAGTTGGTGTTTCTTCTTTCTTATTTGCCTCTTCAATTTCACTTTTAGTATAAACATAAATTACTGTCTCATCACTAACTTTTTTACTTAAATTAATACCATTTTTATAAGCATTAGTATTAAATCCTCCCGCAAGTTTTACTATATCATTAACAATTGAATTATCAAGTACTTCATATACTCCTGGATTTTTCACTGCACCCTTAATATCTACATTAATATATTTAGGTGCTTCCTCTAATTTTACTTCTTCCTCTTGTGTTTCTTCTTCTTTTTCCACTAAAGCAAGTTCATCGGTAATAGTATTATTTTCTTCTTTTCTAATATATTTAAAATAAATCAAACCTAAAGCTATTATAATAAGTATAACTATAATAATATCTTTCCCATGTTTCTTTAAATTAAATAAAATATCTTGCATGATTATACCTCCTTTCCACAACCATCATATCAAAAAAATTAACCCCATGCAAAAAACAGATTTTACTAAATCTGTCCCCAATTTTATCTATTTTAAACAGATTTTTATCAATCTGCTCCCAATTTTATCCAAACTTTCCCCAATTTTTATCTTTTTGTTTTTTCAACTTTTTTAAATAAAAGTGTAAAGAAAAGTAAAATAAACAAAAAACAAACACTTCCAATTAAAGATATTTGATAACTTGGCACTTCTTCCCTAACCTCTAAAGTACTAATATCTTCATTTACCTCAATAACTTTACTTGCCTCACTCTTATAAACCTCTAAATAATAACTTGTAACTTCACTATCATTATAAACACTTATAACAACCTCATTATATTTATTATCTAAAACATTCCCAAAAACAGAAACCTCATAACCTTCACTATAATCATACTCTAACTCTAACATATCTTGCTTATCATCAACTCTAATTGTATATATATTATTTAAAGAATCAAACTTTAAAGCCATCTCTCCATTTAATACTTTCAAACTATTAAGCATACTATCACCATTATTATTTTAAACAATAAATAAACCATTATACAAAAGATAGTCTTAAATCTAAGACTATCCAATATAAAAATATAAAAACTTGCCTCTAGTTAGAGATAATAGAAAAGCACTAAAGGCAAGATAAATACTAACTTAATTGAACTACATAAGGATTAGTACTACTTCCAGCATCTCCACTTGTACCTTCTCCACCAGTAGTAAACTTTGTATCAGCTTTGAGATTTATTACTGGGCGAACACCAATGTTAGCGCTATCCACGCGGTTGGCGTAGAGGCGGCCACAATTATCCACAGAGAACACGACAGCATACCGGTCCGAATTACCGATATAATAATAGTAATACGGAGACATTGTCCAGTAATATTGATGGTTATAAAGCCAATAATTTGTATTGTTACTGTCTAAACCTCCCGCATATACAACTTCATCAGCAGTGATTAATCCTACTGGATTCGTCAATTTTTGATTACCATTTGTACTTCCCTGAGTTGTAAATAAATCATCTTTAGCATTTGGACATTTAAAACTTGGTGTTCTACTTGTTATAGTTCTAAAATATGCACCATAGGATGTCAGTTCTGATCCAATTCCATACTTTGTCTTATCTGGAGTTGAACTAGTACTTATTCCACTATAAGGGTATGGTGATCTATCATTACAAAAACCTGCATTTCCATCTAACAAGTTCTTATACTGAGCTTCAATTTCATTGCCATTGTACCATGTATTCAATTCTGTAAGTATATTGCTTAGAGTTATATTTGCATGAGTTTTTTCGTATGCTGTAGTAGTTGAAGAATCTTTTTTCTGACCAGTGGTACCATACATAAATCCTACATATGCATTGTCATTATAAGATTTATTGTAAGCTACACTAGCTTTGGCTATACCTTTATCTACTGTATCTGTACTATTTCCATTATAAATTAATCTAATAGTTCCATCTCCATTTATTCGAATTATTCGCCAATAATAATTTCCTATTTTTACCCAGTTGTTATCAACGACACCCCTAAAATAATATGTTGTTCCATAGTCATCCTGACCTTCACAAAGCAAACCACTAGAAGCTTCAGTAGAAGTAATACTTGCATTTCCGGTTTTTGAATCTACTGCTGGACAACCACTTCCAGATAATTCTAAATTAGGTAATTTTGCTAAAGTATCTTCTGCTGTTGGCTCTTTTATTTTCTTTAAATAAACAAAACATTTTAATCCACTATTATCTGCTTTTATATATACTTTATTTTCTTTATATTCCATTTTAGTTTGTATATGAGATTCACTTCCATTTTTTAAACAATAACTTTGCTCATTATCCACTTCATAATTGCCTTTTGGAATACTATCAGTTTCTATATATTCTCCTTCTTCACTATCTTTATAAAGTATTGCAATTCCCTTACTTTCTACTTCTTTTAAATTACTACTATCTAACTCATAAACTTCTTCTCTTTTATTATTTATCAATTTTATTGATAATATAATTGCAACTAAAAACACCCCTATTACTACTATACTTTTATTACTTTTTTTCATTTTCCTATTCTCCTATCATAGAAATTCCTAGTTTATAAATAAATTATAATCTGTGATAGTTTAAAAGTCAAGAAAAATTCCAATATTTATTCGAATTTAAAAAATGAAAAATTAATTATGAGAAAATAGTTTCGGTGAAATATAATGAATTATGGCGAAAAAATAAAATTTTTAAGAGAGGAAAAAGAACTAACTTTAATAGAAATGGCAAATATACTTAATATAAGTGATAGTCTTTATAGTAGATATGAAAAAGAAATTCAAATTATACCTCTAAAACATTTAAATAATATATGTAATTATTTTAATACTTCTATTGATTATATTTTTAATCTAACCACAAAACAAAATTATCCAAATACTAAAAATGAAATAAACCCTAAAATAAGTGGTGAAAGATTAAAAAATTTTCGCAAAGAACTAAAACTTACTCAAAAAGAACTAGCTGAGGCATTATACGTAGCAAGAGGCATTATTGGTGAATATGAAAATGGTCATTTCCTAATTTCAACTCATTTATTATATACTATCTGTAAAAACTACAATCTCTCTGCTGACTATCTCTTAGGTCGAATAAATGAACCAATTTATCTAAAAAAATAAACTAAAAAAATTTGCTCTTTTAAGCAAACTTTTTTAATTTAAATTAATTTAATCAATATCTCATTCATAACATAAAGTTTTTTAGGATCAATAAAAATTCTTCCATCTTTAAATATTAATTCTCCACTTTTAACTAAAGGTTTAATTGGAAATATATTTTGCATATTCTCTTCATATTTATCATAAAACTCTTCTAAACTTATTCCTTCTAATTTCCTTAATCCCAAAATAAGTTCATTTTCCATATTATCAACTTTTCCCATTAAAGCTTTAGAACTAATAAAATTACCCTTTAAATATTCGGTTAAACTCTTAGTATTTTCATATCTAATCGCCGCCACAAAACCTGATGCTCCACACCCAAAACCATAATATTCTTGATTATTCCAATAAGTTAAATTATGTTTTGACTTATAGCTTTTCTTCGCAAAATTAGATACTTCATAATGTTCATATCCATTCTTCTTAAGTATTTTACAAATTACTTCATATTCTCTCGCATCTTTTTCTTCTTCAATTGGTTGAATTTTATTTAAACCCACCAAAGTATTTTTCTCAATTATTAAACTATAAGTACTAATATGTTCTGGTTTAAGCTTTAACAATTTACTTAAATCTTTTTTAAGTACTTTTAATGTCTCATTAGGTATCGCATACATTAAATCTAAATTAATATTTTGAAATCCAATCTTTCTTGCTAAATTAATACTTTCGCGAGCTATCTTAAAATCACATTCTCTTTTCATAAACTTTAATTTATCTTCATCAAAAGATTCTATTCCCACACTTAACCTATTAACTCCATTTTTATATAAAAATCTTAATTTATCTTCTTCTAAATCATTTATATTACATTCAAAAGTAAACTCTATATCTTTACTTTTCTTAAATTTTTTTAATATCTTAAATAGTTTTTCTAACTCTTCAATATTAAGTGAACTAGGAGTTCCCCCTCCTATATATAAAGTTTCTAATTCTTCTCCCATATAAGCATTATCTATTTCTTCTTCTAATCTTTTAAAATAAGCCTCCACCCATTCTGGATTATAAACTACTTTACAAAAATCACAATATGAACAAATATTATTACAAAAAGGAATATGAATATATACTGTCTTTATCTTTTCCATTCCCTAGTCCCTTTTTCATTATAAATTTGTTTAATTTGCTCTAATTCTTCTTCACTAGCAACTCTTTTAACTGCTTTACTAATAGTTGTATGACTACAATTATATTCCATTGATAAATCTCTTAAAGAAGAACCCTTATTTATTATTTTATAAATAATTTCTAAAGCCTCATCATCACTTATAACTATTTCCCTTTTACTTTTAGCGCCAGCCCTTCTTCTTGCCTCTATTAATAGTTTTTTCTTCATGAGTATAATTTTTTCTGCTAAAATCTTATCATAATTATTACCATCTTCATTAACCACTGAATCTAATATTAAATTAACCGATTTTCTTCCTTTATGAAAATAAGCTGCTGTCTCACTTACATTATGTCCTTCTAAAAAATAATCAACTACTAATTTAACTTCTTCTTTCATTATTTATTCCTCCCCACTTAAAACTGCTAAAAAGGCTTCTTGAGGTACTTCTACCATACCTATAGTCTTCATTTTCTTTTTACCTTCTTTTTGCTTTTCTAATAATTTCCTTTTTCGCGATACATCTCCCCCATAACACTTAGCCAAAACATTTTTTCGCATTGCACTTATATTTTCTCTTGCTATAACTTTAGCTCCTACACTAGCTTGAATAGGTAATTGAAACATTTGTCTTGGAATAAGCTCCTTTAATTTTCTAACTATTGCACTTCCTCTTTTATAAGCAAAATCTTTATGAACAATTATTGATAAAGCATCAACTATTTTCCCATTAAGTAAAATATCCATCTTAACTAAATTACTTTCCCTATATCCTTTAATTTCATAATCAAAAGATGCATATCCTTTGGTATAACTCTTAAGCTTATCAAAAAAATCATAAACTATCTCTGATAAAGGTATTTCATAATGTATATTAACTCTTGTTGTATCTATATATTCCATTGATTTATATATTCCTCTTTTATCTTGACATAACTCCATAATAGGTCCAATATACTCACTAGGAACAATTATATTTGTATAAATAAATGGTTCTTTAATATAAGAAATAACTGATTTATCAGGCATTTTATTAGGACTATCAATTAATTTTATCTCTCCATTCGTAAGTTTAATCTCATATATAACACTAGGACTGGTCGCAATTATATCTAAATTAAATTCTCTTTGAATTCGTGTCATGATAACGTCCATATGTAAAAGCCCTAAAAATCCTGTCCTAAACCCAAATCCTAAAGCATCACTAGTCTCAGCCTCAAATGTTAAGGCGGCATCATTAAGTTTTAACTTCTCTAAAGCCTCTTTTAATTCTTCATATCTATTCGGCTCTACTGGAAATAATACTGAATACACCATTGGTTTCATTGGTTGATATCCTTTAATCGGCATTAAGGCTTGTTTTTCGGTTAAAGTAATTGTATCTCCCACTTGCACTTTTGAAATATCTTTAATACTTGCACATACAAATCCAACCTCTCCTGCCTCTAAAGTATCTTTTTTAACTTCTTTCGGTGTATTTACTCCTAATTCGACAATCTCAAAATCTGCATCTGTTGCCATCATATGAATTTTATTTTTAACTCTTAATGTTCCACACTCTACTTTTACTAATGCAACAACACCCCGATAAGCATCATATCTACTATCAAAAATTAAAGCTTTAACCTCTTGTTCATCCTTCGCTTTAGGTGCTGGCACTCTCTTAATTATTTCTTCAATTAACTTAGGTACTCCCTCACCAGTCTTACCACTGCAAAGAATAACCTCATCTTCTCTAAACCCAAACACATTTTTAAGTTCTTCCATAACTTTAAAAACATTTGCATTCGGTAAATCTATCTTATTAATCACCGGAATAATTACTAAATCATTATTTAAAGCTAAATACATATTTGCAATTGTTTGAGCCTCTATTCCCTGGGCAGCATCAACTACTAAAACGGCTCCCTCACACGCTGCTAAACTTCTTGATACCTCATAAGAAAAATCGACATGTCCCGGAGTATCTATTAAATTTAAATTATAATCTTCTCCTTCAAAAGTAGTATGCAAAGAAACTGCATTAAGTTTAATTGTTATTCCTCTTTCTCTTTCTAAGTCCATACTATCTAAAACTTGTTCTTTCATTTCTCTTTTATCTATCGCATGCGTATACTCAAGTATTCTATCCGCTAAAGTACTTTTACCATGGTCTATATGCGCTATAATTGAGAAATTTCGAATATTTTTTGTCTCCATATTTAACACCGAATATATTATACTAAAAAAAAAGAAAAGTTTAAAGTCTAAACTAAAAATAATATCCAAACAAAAAATACATATTTAATGTATTATTATTCTCTTGTTAATTTCATTTCTGTTCCATCTGCCAAACTTAAAGTTGGTGTTAAGTCATCTTCAAGTATTTTACTTGCATTAGCATCTGCCTTAATACCTAAATCTTGCAATTCCTTTTGAACATTAGTCATAATATTTGTATTAATACGAATATCTAAAGCCCTATTAATTTTATGATTAACTTGTAACTCTAATAAATTAAATTTTTTTAATAATTGACTATAATTAGGCAAATCAATTTCTCTAATTTGTCCACTTTCTTCTTTACATTTTAAATACTCATTAGCTAAAGCAAATAAACCTTGAATATCGTCTTCATAAGTAGGATATTTAACTTGTACAGCTTTAATAATCAAAGACTTAATATTTTTTATGTACTCATCAACTTTCACATTTTCTTCTACAATATCTTTTATCTCTCTTACAGCTTGTTTATTATTTTTTTCAACTTGCATTTCATTTGCCATAATTGTTAATTGTCTTTCTTCTTCCATAGTATCATTTTTAGCTTTTCTGTACGCAAGGCTTCTAAAAACAACAGAACTTAAAGCACAAAAAATAGTTGTATACGGAAAAAATGATTGAAACAACAAAGGTAAACCATCTGTAATTGCAAAAAGAGAAGAAAAGAAAAAACCTAAAAATGTTAAACATAATCCTAAATGATAAGCAGAACTAAAAGAAATCACTTGTCTATCCCTATAAAAATGATAGTCTATTCTATCTTTTCTATAATTTTGAACATAAAACAAACATTTTTTAACGTCATCAACATTCTCTAATTCACTTTCATTCATTTTTTCAATCGCATCTTTATATTCCTTTGGTATCAATAAATTATACATAACCCCACTCCTCATTTATAAATTTTTTATATATTACCACTTTTACATTAAATTGTCAAAAAAATTCAATTTAAATTACACTTAAAAAGTTTGGCTAAATAAATTACCAAACTATTACTCTATTTTTTCTTTTCCTTTTCACTCTTTTTTTGTTCTCTATATTTCTTCATCAATTCAAAAGAACTATGATACTCTCTTTCAATATAAGGAAACGCCTTTAAAAGTCTCGTTGGAAAAGCTTTGAACCCTTCAATAGATTCTTTTAACTTCTTTTCAAATATCATTGGTATTAATGCAATTTTTTGATTTTTAAGTTCTTCAACAATAATAATTCTATTTCTTAAATTATAAGCAATAATAACAGAATAAATAATATCCATAACTAGAATAACAAAGGTAACTAAAGCAAAAATCTTCCAAAATTTAAAATTAAAAGCATTAAAAAGCATTGCTAGTAAAGGTAGTACAAAATAAACAATAAGGATTGCTAAAACTCCAAAAGCTAAACTATTCCTAAGACATATTCTTCCATTTAAATTATATTTAGCATCACTATAATCCCACCACTTATTATGAAATATCTTTTCTAATATAAATGAAGTTGAATACTCCAAAGCTGAAGTAATAATAACCCCAAAAACAAACACTACAACCGGATCATCATAATATCTAAATAAACAAAACAAAATTAATAAAGCCCCTACTCCATATATAGGAATAATTGGTCCACTTAAAAAACCTCGATTAACTATTTTCTTACTCCCAATATATATCCATAATACTTCAATAAAATATCCAGCAAAAGCACATATAATAAATATTAAATAACTATAAACAATCTTTTCTATCATAATAAACCTCAATTTAATTATATCAAATATTTATTAAATAAACTATAATATCTTATCTTTTCTAAAAATTATTTTATTATTTTTTTAAATTTAGTAAAAATAAACTTTTTTTAATCATATCTTTTTATTTATTTACATATAATCTATCAACAAGGAAGGTAAAAAATATGATTAATAAACAAAATCTGTGGTTTATCACTCTTTTCTCTCTTATAATGGTTTTAAGTATTTATTATCTAACTATAACTGATGATACCCTCTCCAACTTAAATCTTGAAAATCCCCTTAAAGAAGAAGAAAGTCAAGTTGTTATCAGTGAAAACGAAACTATTGTTGCTCTAAAAGTTGCCTCTGAAGAAGAACTTGTAACCAAAATAAGTGAACTTGAAAATATTTTACTTAACAATTCTTCTTCCTTAGAAGAAAAAAATAAAGCCTATGAAGATTTACAAGAAATAAATAAAAATGAAGCCTCCAAAGAAACTATTGAGAAAAAAATCAAAGAAGAATTTAAATTAGATAGTTATGTTTCAATAAATGGTAATAACATAAATATAACTATTGCCTCCATAAAACATGATAACTCTCTTGCTAATTCTATAATTCGTTGTGTTCAAGATTTATTTAGCGAAAACAAATATATTACAGTAAAATTCGGTTAAATAGGCGCTTTATTTAACTTTTTTCATGTGTCTCTCATAAAATACACTATAAAGTATAGTATATGAAAGGAAAGATTAACATGAAAAGAAGCATTTTAACTAAAAGAGAACATGAAATATTTACTCTGCTCGTCCAAAATGAATCTACTAAAGAAATTGCCGAAATACTAAATATAAGTGAAAAAACTGTTAGAAATCACATATCAAATGCCATGCAAAAACTTGAAGTAAAAGGTCGTGCTGGAGCTGTAGTTGAACTCTTAAAGTTAGGTGAAATTACGATTTAATAATCTCCTTCTTGGAGATTTTTTTCATATTATTTTTTAAAATCAATATATTTTAAATAGGTGATATCATGCTTAAAAATTATGCTTTACGAAGAATTATGACTTCTACCCTTGCCCTTATAATTGTTGCAATTTTGTGTTTTTTCCCTAAAACTAATCAAAATAAAATAGATACTATAACCACCTATCAAAGTATTGCAAGTTTCCCCATCTATCTCTTAAATAAAGATGAATATGTAATAAGAACTACTATTCCCCTCACCAATGATAATCTAAATTTAAAAATACCTGAATTAATCTCTTCTTTAACTATTGGCAGTTCTAAAACCGAATATATACCCAAAAACTTTACTCCCATCATTCCAAGTACTACCAAACTTTTAGATTTTTCCATCAAAGATGGCCTTTTAAAACTAAACTTTTCCAAAGATTTTTTAAATGTTGACAAAGATCATGAAGAAAAATTAATTGAAGCTCTAACCTACACTCTAACTGAACTAAAAGAGATTAAAGAAATCATGATTTTTATTGAAAATACCAAATTAGACGTTCTTCCTCAAAGTAAAATAGTTTTACCTATCACTTTAAATCGTGATTTTGGTATCAATAAACTCTATGATTTAACTAATCTTAAAGACTCCTCTAAAACAACTATTTACTATATTGGTAAAGAAAAAGACATTTCTTACTATATCCCCATCACTAAAATAACTAACAACTCTGATAATAAAATTAAAATAATTATTGAAGAATTAAAAAGCAGTCCTATCTATGAAACCAATTTAATGAGCTATCTTGCTAGTTCAGTTGAACTTTTAAACTATGAAGAACTAGAAGAAGAAATAACTCTTAGTTTTAATAATGCTATTTTACATGATTTAAATGAAAAAGATATTTTAGAAGAAGTTAAATACTCGATTGCTCTATCTTTAAAAGACACCTTAAATGTTAATGAGGTTATCTTTAAAGTAAATGATGAAATAATTACAACTTTTAAAGAGAACTAAAATAAATAATTAAATATTTTGTATAACTTTTCTTAATTTACCCATAATATTATTAGAAAAGACTTGAAATATTTACCAAAATAAGATATAATGTTAAACGTCCAGTGAATATGACTCCGTAGCTCAGCTGGATAGAGCAATCGCCTTCTAAGCGATCGGTCGAGCGTTCGAATCGCTCCGGAGTCACCA
>CANPVV010000025.1 GCA_947581835.1 uncultured Bacilli bacterium | reverse complement strand
TTTAATGAACTTGCAAAGAAATATGAAACACGTAATGGAGGTTATACAAGAATTGTTAAACTTAAAGAACGTGTTGGTGATGATGCTTTACAAGTTAAGTTAGAATTAGTTTAAAAAATACTACCTGATTGGTAGTTTTTTTGTAAAATGGTTGTATAACTTTTATAATATTATAGAAAATACTTTAGAAAGTTTGTACAATTATGATAGGAGGTTAGCTTATGAATAATATGGATATGTATTTAGAAAGAATTGCAAGAGCTTTAGAAACACAGAATTTATTAACTCTTATTAATTCAGGTGCTTTAACAAAAGAAGAAGAGGCTGAATTAATTAATAAAGTAAGAATGAATAGTGGTTTAAGACCTGTTTATTCATCGAATGTAGAGACTTTATCAGCAGATTTAGATGAGTCTATTAAAAGATAGTTTACTTTGGTAAACTTTTTTTTAAAGTTTAATTATGAGTTTCTATATATAAATCATAGTATTCATCATAAGTTAGATTAGAATCATGAACTTTTGTAGCTAAATCTACACCTAAATAACGGATATGCCATGGTTCTTCAATATATTGGGTAATGAATTGTTTACCTTTAGGGTATCTTACAATAAAGCCATATTTATAAGAGTTATTTAGCATCCATTCATAAGTTTCAGGTGTGATATTATCATTTAAGTTAGGACTTCTAACATCGACGGCTAAACCTAATTGATGCTCTGAGAAACCAGGACGAGCAGAGTAAGTATCGGCTTTAGTTTCTCCATCACGATCTTTATAACGGTTATAAATAACTTTTTGAGTTTCAAAAGAACGATAAGGACTGAAAGGATAGAAATAAACATTTTCTAAAGTGCCGGCGCTAGTTAGTTTTTCAAAAGCTTCAGCGGCTTCTTTGCGAAGTTTATAGGAACTATTGTAGCTTAGACTAACTAAATCATTTGGTTCGTAATTATCTGGTAATTTGTGATATTTGTTTACAAGAATAGTTAAATCATTTTGAGCTTCTTCGGTAGTATATTCTTTATATTCACTGTAGCCTTTTAAATCAAGACCAATATTAACATAGGTAACAACAGTTTTAAGGTCATAATCATTTTGTTCTTGATAGGTTTGATATCGTTCTAATTTTGATAAATCAAAGTTAGTTATATCTTTATATTTTAAAATATCTATATAATCCATATCTAATAATATTTCTATTTCTTTAGAAAAATTCTTAAAAATATAGTTTATTTCAGAACTATTGTAATTTTTATTTAGAAGAATATTTAGGTAGTTTGCAAATTCTTTAGTATCAACATAATCTATTTGATAGTATTCATCAAGATAGTCTTCATTAAATAGTTCTTCTTCTAATAATTTTTCTACGGTTTTTGAGTATTCATGATTCATTAAATTATCATAGATATTTAATTCTTTAGATACTGTGGTTGCTTTTTCACTGTAGGTGGTGGAAGTAGAATTATTTGTATTATTGGTTGGTTTTTGAAAAAGTTTTAAAATAAATATTACCATTATAGATATTAATAGAATTATTAGGGGATAAAGAATAAACCAAATTTTTTTTATTTTCATAAATATTCACTCCTATGATAATTATATTATAACAAATATTTTTAAAATAGTCTTATATAATTTAAAAAATATTTAGAATTAAGAGTAAATATGTTATAATTTAGATGGTGATACATATGGATAAAAAAGTTATATTAACAGGAGATAGGCCTACGGGTAAGCTTCATTTAGGACATTATGTGGGAAGTTTAAAGACTAGATTAAGTTTACAGGAAAGTGGAGATTATCAAATTTATGTTTTTATTGCAGATTTACAAGCTTTAACAGATAATGCAAGAAATCCGGAGAAAATTAGAAAAAGTTTGATAGAGGTAGCTTTAGATTATTTAGGAGTAGGATTAGATCCTAAGAAGACAACTATATTTGTTCAATCTCAAATTCCAGAACTTACAGAATTAACAGTACATTATCTTAATTTAGTTACTTTGGCTAGATTAAAGAGAAATCCCACCATTAAGACAGAGATTAAAGAAAGAGGTTTTAATGATGCAGTACCAGTTGGATTTTTAACTTATCCGATTAGTCAAGCAGCAGATATTACAGCTTTTAAAGCAGATTTAGTACCAGTTGGAGAAGACCAGTTACCTTTAATTGAACAGTGTCGGGAGATAGTTCATACTTTTAATCAAATATATGGGGATATTTTAAAAGAACCTCAAGCGATGATACCTGATAATAAGGCTTGTATGCGTTTGCCGGGAATAGATGGTAAAGCAAAGATGAGTAAGTCTTTGGGTAATTGTATATATTTATCAGATGATAGTGAGACAGTTAGAAAAAAGGTTATGAGTATGTATACTGATCCAGCACATATACGCGTAGAAGATCCGGGGAATGTTAAAGATAATACGGTATTTACATATTTAGATGCTTTTGTTGGGGAAGAAGATTTTGAAAAATATTTACCAGAATATAAGAATTTAGATGAACTTAAAAAACATTATGAACGTGGTGGTTTAGGGGATGTTAAAGTTAAGAAGTTTTTATATCAGGTAATAGAGGGAATATTACAACCAATAAGAGAAAGAAGAAAGTATTATGAAGAACATTTGGATATAGTTTATAAAATGTTAGAGGAAGGAAGTAAAAAAGCTCGGGTTGAGGCTCAAGATACTTTAAATAAAGTAAGAGATGCGATAGGACTTAATTATTTTCAAAAAAAAGATGAATAACATAAAAAAGTTATTCATTTTTAAATTGGATTATGTTTTTGGGGGATTTAAGTTTTGTTCTTGGTTGGGTAGGGTTTTATACATTTTACTTAAAATAGGGGTGGTAATTGTTCCTAATATTATTAATATATCAGTTACTAAGATAATTCTTTTAAATGTTTTAGATGGTTCAAAATAATTCCATATTGTTAATAATTCTATAGTATCAACAATTAGAGCTAAAATAATGGTAGCTCTTTTTAAAACATAAACATTATCATTTTTATCATCGATTAAGAGAAGTAAAGATATATGAGCGCTTGACCAACAAAGAATATTAAGAGTAATAATTATGTTCCAAGAATTAGCACTGAAAATGTCAAATATAAATATACTCCAAACTAATCCAATACTGTATAAGCAAGCGATAAAAGCAAATGTCATACCTAATATAGAAAAGAATTTTAAGTTTTCTTTATCATAGTTAGATAAAGAGCAAAGGCCGGCGAGAGAATAGATAAAAATTAAAAGAGCTGTGAATAATATTCTAAATTCAAAATTACCTGTTAAAATCATGATAATGCCAATTAGAGCACTAAGAGATAGTGCTGCAACTAAGAGTTTTAAAAAATTTTTTTTCATAAACTACCTCTTTAATTTATTTTATTTGGCTGGTTCTTTTTTCGTAGGTTCTTTTTTTAAATCTAAAGCTTTATTTTTAATTAATCTAATATATATTAAGATTGTAGTTAGAGCATATAATAATTCAAATACTAAATAATAGATAGTATGAATAGAACCAGTAATATAATTGTTAAACATGGTGGCAGTTAAATCACGAACATAAATAAAAGGTAAGCGAATAATTATTAGAACAAATATTAAATATAAAAGAAATAGACCTAAATTTATTAATATATCTTTATCTTTGGTTTTTATTTTTTCAGTTATTATATTTAGAGCATCTAAAAATTTTATTTGAGGGCGAATAATAAAGTTTAGATTATGCTCTTTATAGATATTGTTAGCTATTTCAACGGGGTCTAAATCTTTAAAATTATCTTTATTTTCATAGATGGATAATTCACTTGCTCTTTCTTGTTTTTTTAGATATTTTAAATTCTTTTTTAGTTCAGTTAAAAATTCTTCTTTACTCATATTTCATTCTCCTTTATTGTTCCTAGGGTAAATGTTGTTTTACTGCTTAAATTAAGATTTGTTGTTATTATTATACCATTTTTTATATCATTTTCCATAACTTTATTATATTTATTTACAACTAATGTTTCGTTATTTAATTCAATGTCTCCTTTTATAAATATACTTTTGGTTTTTATAGTTAATAATTCTTGAGTATCTTCGTCTAATTCGATTTTTTCAGGAATATAGATTAGTTTAGATAGATTAGGGACATCAATTAAATAGTTATTGTTTATAAATAAAGGGTTAAGAGTAAATTCTTTATATTTGGGTTTAGTATTAATACTGAATATTTTGATAGTACCATTTAAAGTAAGATTGGTATTTTCAATGGTTTTAGCAATACTAATAAGGGATGTTACATAGTCGTCTAAAGATTTAAAACTCATTATATTAAAGTAATTTATGAGATAATGAGAGTTTGATTCATTGTGAACTATTTCATCTAAGTGATTGTAGTAAAATTCAAAATCAAAATTGTTTTTTATTGTTTCTAAATCAGGATAGTTGTTATCAATAATAAAGTTACAGATATTTTTATAAAAAGAATTGTAAAGTATTAAAGATTTTTTGGTATCTAAAGGAAGAGTGTTGTAGCTTGTTATTAAATTATTTAGAGTAACATTTTTAAATTCAGTTTTAGGGATAGAGCTTTGTTTTAAGTCTAATTCTTGACCACTTATTATAGTAAAGGCATTGTTAATATCTTTTATAGAATTGTATTTATTATTAATGTTGTTGCGCATTTCAGTTAAGAATACTTCAAGTTTAGAGGGAGCAACACTGGTTTTTAGAAATGATTTTAATTCTTCATCAATATTGTGAATTTTACTACCTTTTAAATTAAAGTTTTTTTCAGAGGCTATTTTACTTTTGACAAAGTCTATTTGTTTGTTTAAAATTTCAATATTGTATTTATAAATACTGTTAGAGTAGATATTTAAGAGGTTTTTATCATTTAGTTCTTCTTCTTTAGTAAGATTTATTAGAGTTTCTAAATAACTTTTCATAACAGGAGCTTTTTTATCTTTGATATTGTTTAAGTTAGTTTGAAGAAGATTAATATCATTGGTTGGCATAAAAACATTATCTAAAGATACACCTTTTTTTTCAAAGTTTTTAGTACGACCATAGTAATCACTTAGATATTCAAGTAATTCATATTTTAAATCATTTTCTTTTATTTTTAAGTTGTTTTTTTCAGTGTTAATACGGTAGTTATTGTTTTTTAGATTAATTAAATATTCTGTTAATTTTTCAATGTTCAAGTAATAGCTTTGTTTGTTGTTACTTTCAATAACACTTTCTTTGGTTTCTTCAAGATTTGTTTTTAGAGTAAGCATAGCATCTAATGTTAATTCTTCATTGTTGAAAGTATATTTAAGGTTAGGGTTTTCTATTTCATAATTATCTAAACTTAAATTAATATCATAATTATGATAGTTGTTTTTATACCAGGTGTATTTTTTTAAAAAGTCTTCTAATTCTGTTGGAGTGTTAAAGATAAATTTACGAGTTAGAAAACTAAATAAAGAATCTTTAATGTCTAAAGTTATTCCAAGTTCATTATTGTTTTCATAGATAGTTGGGCCATATTGATTGGTTTCTAAGTTATAGGAACTTAATATTTTTTTTATTTCTTCTTTGGTAATCATGATAAGCCCTCCATATTCTTATATTATTATAGCATAGGTTTTTTAAATATTCAATTTTATACTTGCTTAAATATTTCAAACATTATATAATAATAATATGAGATGGTGATTTTTTTGAAAATGGAAATTATTAAACCAGGTAAAGATAGGGGAGGAGAAAAAAAATCAGTTATAACTCCTATATTATATTTATTGTTAGGGATAATACTTGCTTTTAAGAATAATGAGGCTGTAACAATTGTATTTTATTTGATTGGTATTATTGTTTTAGTTTATGGAATTAAAGCTTTAATAGAGTATTATAAATATAAAGAATTGGTGCAATATAAAAAGATTAATTTATCAGTTGGAATATCATCAATTATTGCTGGGATACTTTTGATAGTTTTAGCGGAAGTTATTGAAAAAGGAATTAGATATGTTTTAGGTTTCTTTTTGATATTTTTTGGAATTACGAGAATTATGACACAGGTTAGTTATGGAAAATATTTTACAACTTCATTAATAATGAATATAGCTTTAATTATATTGGGAGTGTTTAGTATATTTGTTTCAAATGTTATATTAGTATTTGCAGGTTGGGTACTAATGGCAAATGCTTTATTGTTGTTTATTGATTATTTTAGGAATTAACTATTAGAAATAATAGTTTTTTTATTATATTAAGGTATTTATTTTAAGTATTTTGGATTATCTATTTTACCTAAGAGATAATCAGCAGAGATTTTGTATTTTTTACAAATGGTATATAATGTAATTGTTAAAATCAAGTTTTTTCCATTTTCATATCGACTAAGAGTTGATTTATTAACTCCAATTAAATGTGCTAAATCATCTAAAGTTATTTTTAATTCTTTTCTTATATTTTTCAATCTTTTTCCAATTAATATAGTATCTAATTTTTCAATTTTTTGATAATTGGAATAGTTTTCTTTTGTAGTAAATTTAAAAATATAATCAATTGAGACGTTAAAAATATTGCAAATTTTATTTAAATGTTCTAATGGAATATAAGCATCTCCATTAATGTAATTTGATAATGTTGACTTTGATATGTTTAATTGTTTGGCTATTTCTGTTGCTGTTATATTTTCCAGTTTTTTGCCTTCAAAAAAGAACTTTAAATTGTTAGATATATCCATTGTAAAATCACCAATTAAATTATAAATTAGTTTAAATTTATTATTATAACAGTTTGAATAATTGCAACTTTTTATTGACTTTTAATATATCATAGATTATAATTTATTTATAAACTAGAAATTTCTATGATAGGAGTTGGAAGTAATGAAATTCGAGAAATTAAATGAAAGTAATGGAAAAGTAAGTAGAGTATTTTTATATGGTTTAATAACAGGAGTAGGATTTCTCGTAATATTTAATTTATTTTTAACAAAAGCAAAATATAAAGTAGTGGATAGTGCAAAGTTAGTTAATTCTACAATTAATTATTCAAATGCTGATTTAAATGTTATTGCTATGTATAAAAATGATGGAGAAAAAGACGAATTAATAAAAGAAGTTCCAGAAGGTTATTATGATATAGATGAAGAAAAAAGTTATTGCAAAGTTCCAGATAGTGATAATCCTATAAAAAATAAAATAAGTTATGATGGTAAAGAAGTAAATATAAAAATAACTCAAAAAGGTACTAAATGTTATGTTTATTTTATAAGTTCTGCTGCTAAAACTTTAGCAAATTTAAATAAAGTATCAAAAGGAGATATAGGTTCTATAGTTGGTCCATCATGCACTGAAGAAAAAGAAAAATGTTCGGAAGATAATAATGTAAAAAATATGAAACAAAATGGTGTTTATTATGCTGGTGAAGATGATGATGGTGAAAGTTATATTTTTAGAGGAACTGTAAGTGATAATTGGGTGAAATTTGCTGAACATTATTGGCGAATAATAAGAATAAATGGAGATGGTTCTTTAAGATTAATATACTCTGGAAAAGATGAACCATCAACAACTGGTGATGATACTCAAATTGGAACAAGCGCTTTTAATGAAAATTTTAATGATAATACTTATGTAGGATATTACTATGGAAATGCAAATCAAGATAATTATAAAAATACTCATAGTAATTCTAATCCAAGTACTATAGCTAATGTTTTAAATGATTGGTATATGACAAATATAGAAGAAAAGAATTTAAGCAATTATATAGAATTAAATGCAGGATTTTGTAATGATAGGTTATTATCAACAAATAATCATGGAAACTCAAAGTATATAAATGTAGGATATGGAAAAGAATTAACAATATATGGTGCTTATGATAGATTTTTAGAATCAAACAATTTTAATTGGGCTACAATTCAAAATCCTATATTAAAATGTCCACAAATAAATCAAGATTTATTTACAGTAAACGATGCAAAAAAAGGAAATCATAAATTACAGTATCCTGTAGGACTCATAACTGCTGATGAATTTGTACTTGCTGGAGCATATGTAAATCAAAAAAATATAGATTATTGGTTATATACAGGATTACATTATTGGACTATGTCACCAATTCGTATGAATGATATTAGAAATGGTCAAGCTGATGTATTTATGATACATGACTATGGTTTGTTTAATGGGTATGTGGTCAGTGAAGTTTTTGGTGTTAGACCTGTAATAAATTTAAAAGCGGCTTTAAAATTTGAAGGAATAGGAACAACTAGTAGTCCTTTTGAAATATCTGAATAATTGATTTTTATCTTGCCTTTGGTACTTATTATCTCTATCCAAAGGCAAGTTATATTTTTATTACTTTATATTGATAGGCTTTGCCTATCTTTTTGAATTTTTTTAAAAAAACAGAAATAGTAAAATCTGCTTAGCAGATTTAGTAATTTCTGTTAAGATAATTTGTAAAAATCTGTAATTTGACAAGTACTCTTTTTTATAGTATGTTAAATATGCGGGACTCCTTAGGGGGTTTTTGGTGTTTGCCACTTTAATTTTTTCGGAATGCGAGGTGGTCTTATGAAGAAACAGGATTGGTTAATCTTTGGTTTATTCTTGATAATTATTCTACTAATTATTTTCGGATAATTTTTATTATAAAAAAAGCACCATAACTCTAATAAGTAGTTATGGTGCATGTCCACGTGGCAAGCACTATAAGTGTCTCGCTACAATAAGTATATTATATTTTTTAATAAAAGTAAAGGACTAAATTATTAGTAATATCTTGCTTCTTTTTTTAAATCTCTTTCCTTAATTGTTTCTCTTTTGTCATATATTTTTTTACCTTTAGCTACACCTATTAAAATTTTAGCTTTATTTTTTTTAAAGTATAACTTTAGAGGAATAAGAGTTAAGCCTTCCATTTTTACTTTTTCTTTTAATTTTAATATTTCTTTTTTGTGTAATAATAGTTTTCTTGTTCTTCGTTCATCATGGTTAAAGATATTTCCTTCTTCATATTTAGCAATATACATATTAATTATATAAGCTTCATTATTTTTAATATTAACAAAACTATCTTTTAAATCAACTGAGCCTTTTCTAATTGATTTAATTTCTGTTCCAGATAAAGAGATTCCGGCTTCTATTTCTTCAATAATAAAATAATCAAAGTAAGCTTTTTTATTCTTGATTTCGATCATGTTTTTCTCCTACTAATTCAAAGTCAATTAAAGCATTTTCTTTGGAAGCATTAATAACTTTTACTTTTACGGTATCTCCAACACGATAAGTTTTTTTAGTACTTTTGCCTATTAAAGATAAAAGTTCAGGAACATAATTGTAATAATCTCCTTTTAGAGTATTTACATGAACTAAACCTTCAATTAAATTATCTAATTCAACAAAGAAACCAAAGTTGGTGACAGAAGAAATTACACCAGTATATTCCTCGCCTATATGACTTTCCATGTATTCAGCCATTTTCATATCATTAACGTCTCGTTCAGCATTAACACTTGCAACTTCTCTTTCACTGCAATGTTCAGCAGCAGTTACTAAATAATTTTCTAAGTAATTGATGGTAGACATACTGAAATCTTTATCAATAAGATAGGTTTTTAATAGACGATGAACTATTAAATCAGGGAATCTTCTGATTGGAGAAGTAAAATGGGTGTAATTTTTACAAGCTAAACCAAAGTGACCAATATTGGTTTTGGAATATTCAGCTTTTTTCATACTTCGTAATAGAAGGGAAGAGAGAATAAAAAATTCTTTTTTATCTTTTAATTCATTTAGAAGTTCTTGCATAGCTTTAGGAGTAATTTCTTTAATATTAGTATGTATTTGGTAACCTAAAGCTTTAATTAAATTTAAGAAATCTTCAATTTTTTCAGCATTGGGAAGGGCATGAACACGATAAATAAAAGGAAGTTCCATGTTAGAGATATGAGTTGCTATAGTAACATTCGCGGCAATCATAAAGTCTTCAATTAAGTTTTCACCATCGCCTCTAGTTCTTTTTTTAATATCAATTGCTTTTCCAGTTTCGTCTTGAATAATTTTTGCTTCGTCAATATCAAATTCAATATAGCCACGACCGATTTTTTCTTTTCTTAAAATTTTGGCTAATTCATTCATTTTGAGTAGAGTATCTGCATATGGTTCATAGCCTTCAGGTATTTTGTTTTCTTCAAGTATTTTATTTACTTCAGTATAAGTCATTTTTTTATTGGATTTGATATAACTTGGGAAAATATCATAACTTATTATTTCACCTTTTTTATTTATATCCATGATGCAGCTCATAGTAAGGCGAATGGCATTTTCATTTAATGAACAGATACCATTAGATAGTTTATGAGGAAGCATAGGAATAACTGTGTCAGCTAAGTATGAAGATGTACCTCGATTATAAGCATCATCGCCTAAAGCAGTATTTTCTTTAACATAATGACTTACATCGGCAATATGAACACCTAAAGCGTAGTAATCATCATGGTAGGTTAAACTTATAGCATCATCAATATCTTTAGTATCAGCACCATCAATTGTAAATATCATTTCTTTAGTTAAATCTTTTCTTCCGATTAGTTCATTAGGACTTACTTCATTAGGTATTTTGGTTAATTCTTCCATAGCTTCTTTACTAAATTCTTCATATATACCATATTTGTAAGCAATACTTAGAATATCAATACCAGCATCATTTTTATGTCCTAATATTTTAAGGCAATCAGCAAGATAAGTTTTATTATTTAATTTTTTACAAAGATGAGCTAGGATTTTATGACCTTCAACACAATCTTTGGTTGTTTCTTCAGTTAAGAAAATAGTTATATTTAATTTTTCGTCATCAGGTTTTAGCATTATCTTTTCATTTTCAAAATAAACTTCTCCCACGACATTATCAAGGTCTCTTTTTACAACTCGAATAACTCGGCCCTCTGGTTTGATGCCTTTGTTTAAAATTTCAACTAAAACAGTATCGTTGTGGATAGCATTACCAATATTATTTTCATTTATATAAATATCGTCTTCTTTATCTAAAATTAAAAAGCCAAAACCTTTTTTGTTAATTGCTATTTTACCTATTTTTAGGCCAGGACAGTTTTTTAGTAAGAGATATTTGTCTTTTTTGGTCTTAAATACTTCAAATTCATTTACTAATTCTTCTAATGTAGTTTGTAAATCTTTTAGTTCTTCAGCTGTTTTTAAGTTTAACATATCATTTATTTCAATTAATGTTTTAGCTTCATGAACGTCTTTTAAGATATCTAATATTTGTTCTTTCATTTTGCACCTTCTTTAAATTTTAAGTAACAATAGCCACACATACTTTCATATGTAGTATTATTATTTCCATCAATTACAATTTGTTCTCCTTCAAAAGTAGGTAAGCCATTTACAAGACGAACATTGATAGTAGCTTTTTTACCACATTTACATATGGTTTTTATTTCTTCAATATCATCGGCAATTTCTAAAAGTCTGGTTGCTCCAGGAAATCCTTTTAATTTAAAATCGCATCTTAGACCATAGCATAAAACAGGAATATCTTGTAATTTAGTTATTTCAAATAGTTCATCGACTTGATTAGGACTTAGAAATTGAGCTTCATCTATTAATATTGCATCTACTTTTTCTTGGATATAAGGTTTTATAGATACTTTAGGGGGAAGTAATATATCTACTTTTCTTTTTAGATTAGAACGATTTAAGACATAGTTTTCTCCTTTGGTATCAACACTTGGTTTTATTAGTAAAACTTTTTTACCTCTTTCTTCATAGTTATATGCGACTTGAATAATAGCGGTTGTTTTACCACAGTTCATTGCTCCATAGCGGAAATATAATTTAGCCATAGGACCTCCTTAATTTATTTTACATATTTTAGTATTGTTTTCTTTAGAAATGTTTATAACTTTAGTTTTATCCACATCTTCGTCATTTAATAAGCCTTCATTTATAAGAGTGGTGGTGGAAATAGAGCAGCCAGTTGTTAAACATTGTTCTTTTAATTCTTCATTTTTGGTGAGTTCAATATATAAACAAGCAGCAGTAGTGATTATTTTGTCTTTATTTTCTTCATTGGTTTTATTTTTAGCATTTAAGACATTTATGAGATTTACACTAGCGGCAGTAGCGATTAAAGCCATGAGAGTTATGCTTACTAAGATTTCAATTAGAGTGAAACCGTGCTTATTCATATTATCACCAATTTAATTATACTATATTTAAGAGAAAATTTAAAGAAATAAAAGAATAGAATAGGTGTAAATACTTTGGTTGGGAGTATTAAGTAATAATTTTGGATTTAGTTTTTATTTTTTTTAATTTAAATATAGATTTAATTTTATAAATATTGATATAAATTATAGATTAGTTTTATAGCAATTGATAAGTATTGATAAAAAATTTGGGATAATAATTAGAAAAAAGCACTATAATAATTTTAAATACATAGACTTAAAATATTAGTGCTATATGTTTGAGTAAAAACTCGTGGTTAATCTTGTATCCTAATTCTATTATATTTAGCCTTAGCCAAGTATGTAAGTTGTAAAAGGATATTGGGCGCACACCATTAGTGTCTTTCACGTTCGGTGCGTTGAGGTTGCCATCACTATTCACACGGAACACGTTAGCATTGCTGTTAAAGTTATACGGAGACATAAGCCTAATAAATAGATTAACCATATTTATTATAGCATAAATAATTAATTATTAATATATTTGATTAAATAAAAAGATACTGTAGTAGTCTTAAATACAAGATTTAGGATATCAGTATCTATGTTTTTAGGATAAACCTTTGATTAATCTTGTATCCTAGTTCTTTTATACTAAACCTTAGTCAAGTATGTAAGTTTAAAAAGGATATTAGGCGCACACCCCAAGTGTTATTCACGTTGTTGTTGGTTAGGTAGCCATTATCATTCACAAGGAACACGGCAGCATTCGTCGCATTATACGGAGACTAACGTATCCCTTATTATTTAGATTAACCATATTTATTATAACATATATTATTTAGTTTAACTATTAAAAAGAACTTTGTATTAATTTTAAATACAAGATTTAAAATATCAAAGTTAGATTTTTTAAGTATCGTGATACTTGGGATTTATCTTGTATCCTAATTCTTTTATATTAAGCCTTAACCGAATATATGAGTTTTAATAGGATATTGGGCGCACACCATTAGTGTTATCCACGCGATTGTTGCTGAGGTTGCCATCAGAATACACATAGAACACGCGAGCATAATTGCTACTGTTAAAGTTATACGGATGGTCCTATTAGGTGTAAGATAAACCCTTATTAATTATAACATTATTTAAAATAAAAAGATACAGTTTTAGTAATGAGTTCTAAGACTCAATGCATCAGTATCATATATTTAGGTAATACCAAAGATTAATCTTGTATCCTAGTTCTATTATATTTAGTCTTAACCAAATATGTAAGTTATAAAAGGATATTGGGCGCACACCAGGGTTAGTGTTGTTCACGTTCCAGTTGTTGAGGTAGCCAGTATTATCTACATAGAACACCTGAGCATTCGTCGCATTATACGGAGATTATTTCCTATACTTTTTAGATTAACCTATTTATAATTATAGCTGATAAGAATTAAAAAGGAAATAATTATTTTTGAAATAAAAATGATACTGTAATAATTTTAAATACTAGATTTAAAATATCAGTATCAAATGTTTAAGTAAGTATACTTGGGATTAGTTTTGTATCCTAGTTCTATTATACTAAACCTTAGTCAAGTATGTAAGTTTAAAAGGATATTGGGCGCACACCAGGAGTAGTGTTATTCACGTTGTTGTAGTCGAGGTTGCCATTATCACCACGCACAAAGAACACGTTAGCATTACCGTTGCTACTATTAAAGTTATACGGAGAATAATGTTTTAGATTTAAACTAACCCTTTTAATTATAGCATTATTTTTGTTCTTTTAAAATCTTCTTTAGGAACATACCAGTATATGATGCTTCGTTTTTGGCCACTTCTTCCGGAGTACCTGTAGCAACAATTTCGCCACCTAAGTTGCCTCCATCTGGGCCTAGGTCAATAATGTAATCGGCAACTTTAATGACGTCGAGGTTATGTTCAATTACGACTACAGTATCACCATTATCAACTATTTTATTTAAAATTACTAATAATTTTTTAATATCTTCACTATGTAAGCCGGTAGTAGGTTCATCTAAAATAAATATACTTTTACCAGTAGGCTTTTTTTGAAGTTCTTTAGCAAGTTTAACTCGTCCAGCTTCACCACCAGATAAAGTAGGGGCAGGTTGTCCAAGTTTAATGTAGGATAATCCGACACTTTCCATAACTTTTAATTTATTATAAACTTTCGGGATATTTTCAAAAAATTTTAAAGCTTCAGAAACACGCATGTCTAAAACTTCAGCAATATTTTTACCTTTGAATTTAATATCTAAGGTTTCTTTATTGTAACGTTTTCCTCCACAGACGTCACATGGAACATAGACGTCGGGTAAAAAGTGCATTTCAATTTTTTTTACACCATCACCCCAACAAGCTTCGCATCTTCCACCTTTTACGTTGAAAGAGAAGCGACCTTTATCATAACCACGCATTTTGGCTTCTTTAGTATTAGTGAAAACGTCTCTAATATCGTCAAAGACACCAACATAAGTAGCGGGATTACTTCTTGGAGTACGACCTATAGCGTCTTGAGTAATATCAACAACTTTATCTAATTCTTCAATGTTTTTGATTTCTTTACAAGCCCCGGGGATTTGTTTTGATTTATTGATTTTAACGGCAAGAGTTTTATAAAGAATTTCATTAACTAGAGTAGATTTACCAGATCCGGATACTCCAGTTACACAGACAAATTTATTTAAAGGTATTTCAACATTAATATTTTTTAAGTTATTTTCATGAGCTTTAACTATTTTTAGAGATTTGCCATTACCTTTACGACGTTTTTTAGGAACTGGAATGAATTCTTTACCACTTAGATATCTGCCGGTTAAAGAGTTAGGATTTGTCATAACTTCTTTAGGAGTACCTGCGGCGATTACTTCACCACCATATTCGCCAGCTCCGGGACCAATATCAACTAAAAAATCTGCGGCAAGCATAGTGTCGGTGTCATGTTCTACTACAATTAAAGTGTTACCTAAATCACGCATTTCTTCAAGAGCTTTGATTAACTTTTCATTATCTTTTTGATGAAGACCAATACTTGGTTCATCTAAAACATAGAGTACTCCTGATAGTTTAGAACCAATTTGGGTAGCGAGACGAATACGTTGTGCTTCACCACCAGAAAGAGTACCGGCACTACGAGAAAGATTTAAATAACTCAAACCGACATTAATTAAAAAGTCAAGACGATTTATTATTTCTTTAGTTACTAAACCACTTATTTCAGTTTGTTCTTTGGTAAGTTTTAGATTAGCAATAAAGTCACGTAATTCTAAGATACTTAGATTAGTTAATTCATAAATATTTTTTTTGTTTATTTTGACGGCTAAAACAGAATCATTTAGACGAGCACCATGACATTTAGGGCAGGGAGATTCAACCATGAAAGTTTCGAGCCATTCTCTTCGCCAAGCGGACGTAGTTTCTAAGTGACGACGTTCTAAAGTATTTATTATACCTTCATAATAATCACTAACATATCTAGTATTACCATTTTTAGAGACATATTTGTAACTTATTTTGTCTTTAGAGCCATAAAGGATTATATCTAATTCTTTTTTAGTTAAATCTTTTATTGGTTTAGTTATGTCTATATGATAAAAATCACATAAGGCATTTAGTTCAACTGTTTCAATATTGTAATCATTGGTAATAGTTTTAATACCACCTTCTAAAATACTTTTATCTTTATCGGGCATTAAAAGAGCTTCACCAATTTTTAATTTAGTACCTAAACCTTTACATTCGGGACAGGCTCCATAGGGTGCATTAAAAGAGAATAGGCGAGGTTCAAGTTCAGGAATAGAAAAATTACAATGAGGGCAAGCATAGTTTTCACTCATAAGGATTTCTTCACCATCTAAAATGTGAATCAATACTTTTCCATTAGCTAGTTTAGTACTAGTTTCGATAGCTTCAAAGATTCGACTTCTTTCTTCTTTATTAATAACAATACGGTCTACAATTACGTCTATGTTATCTTTGATATTTTTTTCAAGTTTAATTTCTTCATCTAAAGTATACATTTCGCCATTTACACGAATACGACTAAAGCCTTGTTTTCTTAAGTCATCTAAAAGAGATTTATGTTCACCTTTTTCACCATGAACAACTGGAGCCATAATTTCAATTTTCGTATTTTCTTTTAAATCCATAATTTTGTTAGTCATTTCATCAATACTTTGTCGAGATATAGGAATGTTATGGATTGGACAATAAGGAATACCAATACGAGCATATAATAATCTTAAATAATCATAAATTTCAGTAATAGTACCAACAGTACTTCTAGGGTTTTTATTAGTTGTTTTTTGGTCAATAGAAATACTGGGACTTAATCCTTCAATAGAATCAACGTCTGGTTTTTCGGATATTCCTATAAATTGTCTTGCATAAGCGGAGAGACTTTCAACGTAGCGTCTTTGACCTTCAGCAAAGATGGTATCAAAAGCTAGGGAAGATTTACCAGAACCGGATACCCCAGTCATAACAATTAATTTGTTTTTGGGAAGTTCTAAAGATATATTTTTTAAATTATTAACTCGAGCTCCTTTTATAATTATTTTATCCATAATACATTACTCCTTAATTATAGTGTGGTAAATAAATAGTTATTTATCACAAAAACAATAGTATTATAACATACGAACATATGTCAGTCAAATGTTTTTTGAAGAAAATTTTGTTATTTTAAAAGAAATTTGATGGTTTATTAAAATATTGAGAGTTTGTATTTAGGAAATTGCTATTTAGTTTAGATAAGTTTTAGAAATATTATTTATTCTATATTGTTGTTTATTTAGAAGAAAAGAAAGGGTAAGTTAAATAGTAAAAGTTAGTTTGGAATTACCACTTTTTAATATCAAGAGTTAGTGTAGAAAAAGTGGGGAGATTTGGAAAAAAACCAAAAAACTAAATAATTAACAATATTATAAAGTATAAAAGATATAAGGGTCAATAAATAATTATATCTTTTTTAAAAAAGAGAAGAAAAATAATCATTAATATTAATAATATATGGTAATTCATTATTGAAAGAAAGTAAGTTGTTAAGATAACAATTATCAATATTAGAATCAAACCTAGGAATAGGGAAATTAATATTATAATC
>CANPVV010000024.1 GCA_947581835.1 uncultured Bacilli bacterium | reverse complement strand
AAGAGATTAGGTATTTTTGTTAATTGGTGATTGTGATATAATTAATTTGTATGTTATTGATGAAATAAGTCTTCAAAGAAGATTTATGTTTAAATATCAATTGCATTCCGAACTTGGCTGTGGTACAAGCTGCGATCAAATTAGGCAAACAATAAAAGTATAATATGAACTCTTTTAAATCAAATAATTTAATAACCAATATTAAATATATCTAAATATAATATAGAAAATTAAAAGAGCAAATATTAATTAATATATAAACTTAGACTAAGATGACTATTAAAATGTATATCTTAGTCTTTTTCATACTTGCAAGATAATTTATGAAATATTCTAAATATAATATTAAATATAAAAAATGAATTTTAAATTTAATAAAGATTAAAGCAAAATAATATTAATTACAACGTAACTAAAATATATGCTATAATATTTATTCAAAGCAGGTGATAGCATGATTGAAAATTTTACTCCAAATACTTTAAGACAAATGATGAAAATTACTGAAATGGTTCCATACTTAAAACAAAAAAATATTAAATTTAAAAAAATGACTGATACTGAGGCAGAAAATTATTTGAGATACAACAATAATTATTATAATGTTACAGCATATAAGCATAATTTTGAAAGATATTTCATTGATGGAAAATTTGTTGATAAATTTATAGATTTAGATTTTGCCTATTTAAAAGATTTATCTATTATTGATTATAGAACCAGATTAGTTTTATTTAAAATGATTATTGATATTGAACATTATTTAAAAATAAGAATTTTAAATTTAATAGAGGATATAGATGAAGAAGATGGCTATAGAATAGTTAATATGTATTTAGAAAAAGACTTTAATGATGAAAAGTTTCCTAAAAAAGTACATAATAGCATATTAAACAAAGTCGGAAGTGAATATTATCATAAAGTATTTTCTAAATATGATATTGATAAAGATACAAAATTAGAAAATATTCCAGTTTGGGAATTTCTAGAAATAATAACATTTGGTAATTTAGTTAATTTTTATGAGTTTTTTGCTAAAGAATATGAGTTAAAAAATGAAATTAAAAATATTTTTATTTTAAGGGAAATTGTAAAATTAAGAAACGCGGTTGCTCATAATTCATGTGTTCTATGTGATCTTGATAAAAAAGATAATAATTTTACTCCTGATTTTAAAATAGTAAATTATTTAAATAATTGTGGGATAAGAAAGAAAACAAGAGATAACAAATTATGTAATTCAAGAATAAGACAAATAACTTATACGCTTTATATGTTTAATAAAATTGTAACTAGCACAGGTGTTAAACTAAATGTCACTAAAGATTTAAATAATTTATTTTATAAGCGAATAATTTCCCACAAAGAATACTATAATAATAATGAACTATTAAAATCAATATATGGCTATTTTGATAAGATAATAAAAAAACATTATAGCTTAAATATTGAAGAAAATAGTTTGACATAGTCATTATTATGTGATAATATGATTATGCGAGGAAAAAGTATTTATACTTTTGCATGGGCACTGTCTTAATTGATGGAGCCCTATTTTTCTGCAATAAATTCTTAGTTTTGTATATTTTATAGCAATCTTATTCATCCCTAATGAGATTGTAATACAAGTTGCCATTAAATTAGGTAAACAATAAAAAATAATTTTAATGTCTAAAAATAAAATTTCATTATTTTTTCCAAAATGCATAAACTATAAATATATACTAATTGACATTTTCTTAAAAATATAGTATATTTAAATTGCACAAAAAGTGCGAAAATGTTTCTCGCTTCCGGGTGGCTAGCGAGTAATAAATAATCCCGGTCGACAATGTTTCTCGCTTCCGGGTGGCTAGCGAGTAATAAATGATCCCGGTTGAAAATGTAGATAACTTCATCCCAAGATGGAGTTTTCTTTTACTTTATAATACATTTATGATATATTATTTATGGAGTTGATATCAATGCAAATAAAAACCGGTTACTTATACCATATCAAAGACAGCTTTTTTGATATAGTTAATGATGAAAATTTAATGCAAAATCACGAAAAAGGAAAAAAGAGACCCACTTATTTTACTATTAAAGAAAAAGATATTTTATGGTTTATTCCCATTAGTTCTAAAGTTGCTAAATATCAAAAAATTATTGCTAAAAAAGTCAAAAAATATGGTTTTTGCAACACAATCCTTATTGATAAAATTTTTAACAAAGAAGCTGTTATATTACTTCAAAATAGTTTTCCAACTTTAGAAAAATACATTGATCATGTCCACACAATAGATGGCAAACCTGCTCGAGTTCCTCAAAAATTAGAAAAAATAATACTTGAAAATTTCAAAAATTTAATGAAACTTCACAAAAGGGGAATAAAAGTATTTTTTACTGATATAGATAAACTAAAAGAGCAAATGTTAAACGAAATAAAATAATTTTCACCCTCAAATCTTCTAAGACAGCTCAAAAATAACTTATTAATTAAAAATAACTTTAAAAAATCTTAAATCTATGCTACAATTATAAAGAGGTAATTTTATGAAAAAAAAGGAATCTAAACAAGAACCAACCATAAAAGTCTATGAAGCCATATTTATAACTATAACTTTTATGTTTCTAATATATCTATTTATAAGAATTATTTAAAAGGAGATTAGTTATGAATAAAGAAATAAGTTTAAAAAAGTTTTTTATCTTTTTAGGAGCCATCAGTTTATGTGAAATTTTATTACTATGTGTAATTATTCCATTAATCCAAAATCGTAAAATGGCTCAAGAAATTGAAAAATATTGCCCAACCTCTTTTTGCAGTGAAGATAATACCATCTGTTATAACTATGCTTTAGATGGTGATACTACTGTAGTTACTTGGCATGGAGATTGTAGCTCTTATTACAAATAAAGAATAATCTTTCAAAACTAAAGATTATTTTTTAAATTCTAAAAATTATTAAAACTTTAACCCAAAAACACAAAACCTAACTCCCAAAAATAAAAAATAAAAAACTAATATTAACCCCAAAATAAGGCTCAATTTTAAAAGAATACGGTAGAACTTGTAATTTCTCTAAAAATTTGCTAAAATAAATATGGACTAAGAAAGGAATTTTTTTATATGCGTTATTTAGGCCTTGATTTAGGAACCAAAACTCTAGGTGTAGCCATAACTGATAAAACTAAAACTGTTGTAAGACCTTTAAAAGTTATAAGATTTAAAGATTCATCTTATGAAGCTGCCTTAGAAGAATTATTAAAACTTATTGCCCCATACGATATTGAAAAAATTGCTTTAGGCTTACCTAAAAATATGGATAATTCTTTAGGCTTTGCAAGTAAAAGAAGTTTAGATTTTCAAAAACTTTTAGCCAGTAAAGTAAATATTCCCATAGTTTTAGTTGATGAAAGATTAACTACTCTTGAGGCAGAAAATCTTTTATTAGATGCCGATTTAAGTCGCAATAAACGTAAAAAAGTAATAGATGGCCTTGCTGCCGAAATTATTTTAGAAACATTTATAAAAATGGAGGAACATAAAAATGAATAATGAAAAGGGACGAATTTTTACTATAACTGACCAAAATGGTGTGACTAAAGAATACGAAATATTATTTACATTTGACTCAGAAGAAACCAAAAATAGCTACATTGTATTTACCGATAACAATAAAGATAATGATGGTAATATTATAACTTATGCCGCCACCTATGTAAAAAAAGATGATAAATTAGAATTAAATGATATCAAAACTGAAAAAGAGTGGACTTTAATTGAAAATTTACTTTCTCAAATTGAAGATAAAATAAGTGGCGAATAAAAAAGAAGGTAGTTTTATGCGAAAAAAAATAATTTTTATTATCCTTGGCTTAATTCTTCTAATTTTTGGAGGAGCAGTCTCTCTCTATTTTTATGGTTTAGGACCTGTCTCTAAAAAAAGTGAACCAATTGAGTTTTCTCTAGCATCAGGAACCAATAAATTAGAAATAATTGATGATTTAAAAAATAACAATCTAATCAAAAGCAAATTTTCTGGATATATCTATGTTCTTTTAAATCGCAATCTAAATCTCCAAGCTGGAAAGTACGAATTAAACCAAAATATGTCTTTAAAAGATATTTTAAACAAAATTAATTCAGGCAATATAATTAAAGAAGAAAACACTTATAAATTAAGATTTACTGAAGGCAAAAGACTCACAGATTATGCAGAAATTATTGCAAGTAAGACCAACACAACTTCTGATGAAGTTATAAATGTTTTAAATGATTCTGAATATTTACAAGAATTAATTGATAAATATTGGTTTTTAACCTCTGATATTCTTCAAGAAGGCATTTACTATCCTTTAGAAGGCTATCTATTTGCTAGTACCTATGAATTATACAACAACAGCAGTATTAAAGATATAGTAGAAAAAATGTTAGACGGAACTGACCAAGTTTTATCCAAATATCGTGATGAAATTTCTAATTCCTCTTATAGTGTTCATGAAATATTAACGATGGCTAGTATAGTTGAATTAGAAGGTGCTGGTTCTGATGACCGTGCAGGGATTGCCGGCGTATTTTATAATCGTCTTAAAATTGGCGAGTCTTTAGGAAGTGATGTCACCACTTATTATGCAGTTGGCAAAACTTTTAATGAAGACTTAACTAATTCTGACTTATCTAATTGTAATAATGGCTATAATACGAGAGGTAATTGTAATCGTGGTAAACTCCCAATTGGCCCAATATGTAGTGCTAGTACCAATTCTATTGAGTCTACCATAAATCCTAGTCACCATGATTATTATTTCTTTGTAGCTGATAAAAATAAAAAAACATATTTTACCAAAACCAATGCTGAACATAATGCTAAAGTAAATGAATTAAAATCAGCTGGCTTATGGTATGAATATAAATAGGAAAGTGATTGTATGAAAGAGTTAATAATAGAAATGGAAAATTATGCTTTAGAACATAATGTTCCCATAATAGAAAAAGAATCTATTACTTTTATAATGAAATTTATAAAAGCCAATAATATTAAAAATATTTTAGAAATAGGTAGTGCTATTGGTTATTCTACAATTTTAATGGCAAGTGTTTCTCCAGATGTTACTGTAACTACAATTGAACGTGATGAGACTCGCTATATGGAATGCCTAAAAAATGTCAAAAAATGTGGTTTTGAATCAAAAATAAATGTTGTTTTTCAAGATGCTTTAGAAGTTAATCTAAGCAATGTTGCTTATGACATGATCTTTATCGATGCCGCCAAAGGCCAATATACCAAATTTTTTGAAAAGTTCCAATATTTCTTAAAAGATGGAGGAGTAATAATCTCTGATAATCTAAAATTTCATGGCCATGTTGGTAAATCAAGTGAAATCGAATCTAAAAATCTTCGCAGCCTTGTTGCTAAAATCGAAGACTATATAGAATTTTTAAAAAACAATAAAGATTTTGAAACCAAATTTTATGACGTTGGTGATGGTTTGTCAGTGAGTGTTAAACACAATGAAAAAAAATAATATCTTATTAATTGTAACCGATAGAAAAATGCTAACTAAAATCCCTAAAAAATTAGAAGAAAGTACCATTACTTTCCTTTTTCCTTTAAAGGATTTTACAGTTGGTTTCCCCGAGATTTTTACTCTAAAAGAAATTCCTGAAGATGGTTTTATCTTTGTAAATCGTATTTTAGATAATGCTGGTATTGATTTATTTAAATCTACTATCAAAAATATTCCCCCTAATATCAAAGGTATAGTTTTTGATGATTTAGGTATTATCAATGTTTTAAATGAAACTAAAACTAATCTTACTAAAATTCTTTTTTTAAATCATTTTAATTGTAACTACGCTAGTATCAATATTTATTTAAATTATGTTGATAGTGTGGTCATAAGTCCTGATATTACCGAAAGTGAAATTGATGAAATATTAAATCATGCATCTAAACCTTTAGTTTTATACACATTTGGCCACCTAAATATCATGTATTCTCGTCGTACTCTTCTAACTAACTACAATAAATATTTTAACAAAGAAGTACCTATGCTATCGACTCTTGAAGAAGATTTATCTCATCATAAATTTAAAATAATGGAAAATGTCTATGGTACCGTTATTTATACTGAAAAACCTTTTAATGGCCTAAGATATCTAACCAAACCCAATGTTTTATACAATCTTATCAATCCAATCTTCCTAAGTATCGATGAAATAACCCAAATAATAAACAATAAAACCGATTTAAATGCTATCTACCCATACCAATATCTAAGTACCACCCAAACTATCTATAAATTAAAGGAGAAAGACTTATGATTGAACTATTAGCTCCCGCCGGTTCCATAGAACGCCTAAAAATAGCTTATCTATATGGTGCTGATGCTGCTTATGTTGGAGGTTACAATTATTCTTTAAGAGCCAATGCTATTAATTTTAGTCTTGAAGAACTAAAAGAAGGTGTAAAATTTGCTCATGCCTTAGGTAAAAAACTCTATGTTACTGTAAATATTATTTTCCATAATGCTGAGTTATCCAATCTTAAAACCTACTTAGAAGATTTATCATCTATTGGTATTGATGCCATAATTGTAAGTGATATTGTAGTTATCGAATGTGTAAGAAAATATAACATACCCCTAGAAATTCATATTTCTACCCAAAGTTCTACCCTAAATTATGAAACAGCATTATTTTATAAAAAACTAGGAGTTAAAAGAATAGTCCTTGCTCGCGAAGCCTCTCGTGAAGATATCAAAATTATTAAAGCTAAAACCAATCTTGATATTGAATGCTTTATAAGTGGAGCTATGTGTACCAGTATCAGTGGTAAATGTGTTTTATCAAATGTCACAACCAATCGTGATTCTAATCGAGGAGGCTGTGCTCAAATCTGTCGTTGGACTTTTAAAATAAATGACGAAGAAAACAAATTTAGTATGACCCCCAAAGATTTAAATATGTCGCGCTTTTTAGAAGATATGGTAAATATTGGTATAAACTCTTTTAAAGTAGAAGGTCGTATGCGTTCTATTTACTATATTGCAACCATCATTTATGAATATCGTCATCTATTAGATAAAATAATTAATCATACAATTAAAGAAAGTGACATATTATATTCTAACGACATAATAAATAGATGCGCCAATCGTGAAAGTACTCCTCAATTTTATGATAAATTTCCCACTGAAAAAGAGCAATATTTTTTAGGAAGGGAAGAGGTATCTAATCAAGATTTTCTTGGTGTAGTTTTAGCTTATCAAAACGGTCAAATTCTTCTTGAAGAGCGAAATTATTTTAAAGTTGGCGATGTCGTTGAATTTTTTGGGCCTAATCTTGAACCTTTAACTTATGAAATAAAAACTATTTTAAATGAAGAAGGGGACTCTATACCAGTTGCTCGTCACCCCCAAATGCATATCTATCTTCCATTTGACAAAAGTTTACCATCAAACACAATGATGCGGCTCAAAATATTTGACAAAAATGATTATTTGTAGTATTCTTTTGTAGTAAAAAATTTTATGAGGTGAAATTTAATGAAAAAAGAAAATGTAGTAGTTTTAACTCCTGAAGGTTACTTAGAACTTGAAGCGGAGTTGAATGATTTAAAATTAAATAAACGTCCAGAAGTAATTAATTCTCTAAAATATGCCCGTAGTTTAGGGGATTTATCTGAAAATGCCGACTATGATGCTGCTCGTAATGAACAAGCTCAATTAGAAAGCCGAATAAAAGAACTAGAATATAAACTTGAACATTGTGAAATAATTGATAATAAAGATAAACAAGTCGCAAATGTTGGTTCTACTATTGTAGTTGAATATGGCCCTGATGATACCGAAGAATTTAAAATAGTTGGTTCTCTTGAAGCCGACCCTTTTAATAACAAAATTTCTAACGAATCTCCAATAGGTAAAGCTGTTATTGGTCATAAAGCCGGCGAGACCGTTTCTGTTGAAAGTCCTAATGGTTCTTATGAAGTTATCTTAAAAAGTGTCAAATAAAAAATATTGTAATTTTATTTTTCGTATGTTATAATACTACTAGAAACCCAAAAAAACAATCCGCTTTAAAATTTAAATGATTGTTGGTTAAAATATTATAGAGAGGATGTAAGAAATGGCTAATTTAATCGATAAAATTAATGAACGTCATATCAAAAAAGACATACCTGAATTTCGTGTTGGCGACACAGTACGTGTTGATGTCTGGGTTAAAGAAGGAAAAAAGGAACGTATCCAAGCTTTTGAAGGCTTAGTAGTAGCTAAAAAAGGCTCTGGGGTATCTGAAACTTTTTCAGTTCGTAAAAAATCTGGAGGTATCGGTGTAACTCGTATCTTCCCAGTCAATGCTCCAACTATTGATAAAATTGTTGTAGTTAAAAAAGGTATGGTAAGACGTGCTAAACTAAACTTTATTAAAGATATGCGTAAAGAATATCGTGTCAAAGAAAGAAATTAATCTTTCTTTTTTTTAATTCTTTTTCTAAATTAATTCTTATTGCTCTTTAAATAATTAGTAATCTCTTGTTTTTTAATAAAAAAAGTGTTACTATTAAAATAGTTTGAAGGTGAATTTATATGAAGTTTCTTAAAAGTTTACTTCCATATTTAATCATAATTCTTATAGTTATTTTAGTACGTACTTATATTGTAACCCCTGTAAGAGTAAATGGCACTAGTATGGTTCCCACTTTAAAAGGTGGTGAAGTCATGCTTTTAAATAAATTAGGTAAAGTTGACCGTTTTGATATAGTAGTTGTTAAATTACCCCAAGAAGACGAAACCATAATTAAAAGAGTTATCGCTCTACCAGGTGAATCAATAGAAATATCCAATCATAAAATCTATGTAAATGATGCTGAACTAGAAGATAAATATGGTTATGGAGTAACCTACAATATAGATAAAATAACTCTAAAAGATGATGAATACTTTGTTTTAGGTGATAATCGTGCTATATCTCTTGATTCTCGAGCTTTTGGCCCTGTGAAAAAAACTGCTATCAAAGGTACAACCAACTTTATTATGTATCCTTTTAAAAGTTTTGGCAAAGTAAAATATTCTAATACTACCGACTCTAATTAAATTAAAATCTAATAAAATTATTTTTTAAAGTAATAAAAATCATAATTACCAGTATTATAAATAAATTTCAAAAGTATAAGTTTTAACTTATATTTTTTTTTAAATCTCAAATATTCTCTAACTTTATCTACCCATCATTCTTAAAAATTAAATTAAACACTTGCAAAAAAAAATTATATGGTTTAATATTATAATGTATGTGAAATAATAACTCCCGAAACCTTACAAACAAAAGAAAAATATTAAAAAAATAACTAGGAGATGAATTTATGCCCAATAAAATAATTACTCAAAACTTTATCAATATTTCTTATTTTCTAAAATATAATAAAGAAAATTATTCTTCTAATAATCAAGTCAAAAAAGGAAAAATTTAAAATGAAGAAAGATTTAATGAAAACCAATTGCTATGATACTAATAATGTAATGGTAATCGTAGGAAGTTGCTTAGAAAAAATGCAACCCGAAGCATATAAAAAACTAACTCAATATTCCAATATAATCTATGAAGTTTGTTTAGAAGCAACCCATGTAAATATGGTAATATCAAAAATCATGGGAATGATTTGTCGTTCAAACATAGATAAGATAATATTTGCTACAGTTGACAAATCTCCTCATTGTATACAACTACATTATATTGAAAACGAACTAAGAAAAGCTATGAAAATAGATAATATAAAAATAATTCATTATGTTGCTGTAGATAACAATTTAATTGAAATCTCAAATGAAACTATAAAAAAATCCAAATCCCTAAGTGAATTAGAAAAACATAATAAATGTCTAACTTAATCTAATAAAAAAGTTAAAAAATAAAGAAAGGAAGTGACTTTTATGGTAAATAAGAGAAAAAATCAAATAACAAAGAAAGAATTCAATAATCATACTGATAATACTTTTGCAAGTATAAGACATTTAGATGAATATGGAAATGAATACTGGTATGCCCGTGAATTACAAAAAGTATTAGAATACAAAGAATGGCGAAATTTTAAAGTAGTAATGAACAAAGCAATCATATCTTGTGAAAATAGTAATTTTAATGTATTAGATCATTTTGTTGAAGTCAACAAAATGATAGAATTAGGCAAAACAGCAAAAAGAAAAATTCTTGATTATAAACTCTCAAGATATGCGTGTTATTTAATAGTCCAAAATGCTGACCCAAGCAAAGAAGTTGTTGCTTTAGGCCAAACTTATTTTGCCATCCAAACAAGAAAACAAGAAATTACAGAGCAAGAATATGACTCATTATCCGATGATGAAAAAAGATTTTATCAAAGAAAACTAACTAAGCAAGGAAATTATACCCTCCAAAAAGTTGCTTTATCAGCTGGTGTTAAAAATATGGCCGAATTTCATAATGCAGGATATAGAGGACTATATAATGGTGAAACAGCTGATGATATTTTTAAAAGAAAAAAATTACGCTATCGAGAAGACATATTAGATAATATGAATGAAGATGAATTAATTGCTAATTTATTTAGAATAAATCAAACGAAACAAAGACTTATTAGGGATAAAGTCCAAGGTGAAAATAATGCTAGAGCAATCCATTATGAAGTAGGTAAAAAAGTCAGAAAAGCTATCGCAGATATTGGTGGTATGATGCCTGAAGACATGCCAACCCCAGAGAAAAGTTTAAAAGAACTTGAAAAAGAAAAGAAAAAATTAGAAACTAAAGTTCAAGAAAAACTAGAAGGAGTATAATAATAAAGAATTGAAAAGTTAATTATGACAATTAAAAACATTTATAAAATAAGAAAAAGTTATTAATTTTAAAAATAAATTAGCAAAAATTTAACCCAAAAACTGACGAGCATACACATTTTTTAAAATTGTTCAAAATAAACTACATTATGCAATAAATGAACGGATTTTACGATAGATATTTTAAAGAAAATAAGGAGAATAGTGATAATAATGAAAGAAAATAAAACAAGCATTAATTGGTATCCTGGCCATATGGAAAAAACTAGGAAATTAATTTTACAAGAATATCGAAATATTGATTTAGTCTATGAACTAGTCGACGCTCGTATTCCTCGTAGTTCCAAAATTAGTAATTTATACGAAATAATTGGTACTAAACCTAAAATAGTTATCTTAACCAAAAAAGATTTGGCGGACCCCATAACTTTAGAAAAATGGTTAGTTTACTATCGCAATTTAGGTTCTAAAGCCATCGCCATCGATGTAAATAATGAAGAAGATATTAAAAGCCTAATTAACCTTACCCATGAATTAATGAAGGAACTTCAAGAAAAAAGGGAAGTCAAAGGTTTAAAAAGAAAAGTAGTTCGAGTATTAGTTTTAGGCATACCAAATGTCGGAAAGTCTTCTCTAATTAATCGTCTTGCTGGCAAAAAGGTAGCCAAAACTGGTAATAAACCTGGTATAACATTCCATCTTTCTTGGTATAAAACTAAACATGATATAATCATGCTTGATACCCCTGGAATATTATATCCTAAATTAGATAGTGAAGAAGTTGCTCGTAATCTTGCGGCTTTCTCTGCTGTTAAATATGAAGTAATCGATGATTTAAGCGAAGTAGCTTTTCACATATTAAAAAAACTTAATCGTTATTATCCCGAAAAACTTCGTGAAAGATATGGAATTGAACCAACCAACATGGAATTAGATTTTGAAGAATGTTACAAAATAATTGGTAAAAAATTTGGAGCTATGCGTAACTTTGAACCAGATTATGATAAAATAAATAATCGAATAATTAACGATATAAAAAATGAATACATAAAAGGAATAGTTTTTGATAATGAAGTCTGATTTACTAAAATATGAAAAAGAATTATACCAAAACAATATTACTCTAATCGCTGGGGTTGATGAAGCTGGTCGTGGTCCTCTATGTGGTCCAGTTGTCGCCGGAGCTGTAATCTTACCTAAAAATTATCACTTAGAAGGTTTAAATGATTCTAAACAATTAAGTGAGAAAAAAAGAGAAGAGTACTATGAAATTTTACAAAAAGAAGCTCTAAGTATTGGCGTTGGTATTGTATCTCCAACAGAAATTGATGAATTAAATATTTTAGAAGCTTCTCGTAAAGCTATGTATTTAGCTCTAAACAATTTAACTATTAAACCCCAATATATTTTAAGTGATGCGATGGCTCTTAACGATATTGATATCCCATCACGTCCCATCATTCATGGTGATGCCTTATCTTTATCTATCGCTGCTGCCAGTGTCATAGCAAAAGTAACAAGGGATCATATCATGTATGATTTAGACAAAATCTATCCCGAATTAAATTTAAAAAAACATAAAGGCTATCCCACTAAAGAACATTTAGCCTTAATCAAAAAATATGGTATTAATGATATATACCGTAAAACATATAAACCCGTAAAAGAAATTTTGGAGGAAATGCAACATGAAAACAATAAAGAAACTGTGGTCGAATAACTTTTTTCGCTCATTTACCCTTATTTTTCTAAATCTTTTATTCTTAGAAATAGGTTTTCGCCTAACTATAAATTTAAATATTTTTAATTTTTCATTTCTAAGAATATTAATAGGTTTACTAATTATGTCCTTTATCTTTGGCTATCTAAGTTCCATCTTACCTAAAACTCTTTCTAAGATTTTTAATACTTTAATTATTTTTATCGCTACCATCTATGGTATAGTTGAATTAGGTTTTAAAAATTTTATCGGAGTTTATGCCTCAGTTAGTACAAGTTCTCAAGCTGGTGCCGTCTTATCCTATATTGGTGATTTTATCAAAAGTTTTAAATGGCATTACTATCTTTTAGCTATACCTTTCTTTCTATTCCTAATCTACAATATTTTCTTAGATAAAAGGTTAACCATAGAACTACCCAAAAAGGTTAAAACTAAAAAATATTATTTTCTAAAATTAGGTGAACTTGTTTTATTAAGCACTCTATTTTTTAGTTATTACGCTACTTTAAAATATGAATCTAAAAACACCAACACGCAAGCTCTATCCAGTCTTGATTTATTTAAAAAACCTAGCAATCCTAGTTTAGTAGTAAACAATTTTGGCTATCTTGGTTTTGGCTTTTTAGATATTAAAGAATATTTTATGCCTGGTAAAACTGATTATGATATCTCTTACAACCCCGAGTTAATTCCTGATACATTTATAAGTAAGAGTTCTCCAACCTATCTTGATGGAACAGAAAAAATTACTTATTATGACCAAGTAACTATTGATACTAATATCTGGAAAAATATAATTGACAATGAAAAGAACAAAGATTACAATACTTTAAATAAATATTTTATCAGCAATAATACTACTACCACCAATGATTATACAGGAATATTTAAAGATAAAAACCTAATTGTAATAATGCTTGAATCTGGAAGCAAACTTATAGATAATCCCGAACTTTATCCTAATATTGCTCGTCTCTATGCCAATGGTTTTTCTTGGGAACACTATTTTTCTCCACGTACTAGCTGTAGTACCGGTAACAGTGAAATGAGTGGCATGACCTCACTATATACTATCTACAATAACTGTACTGCCAATGTCTATAAGAAAAACACCTATTTTGAAAGTATCTTCAATTTATTTAAAGACCAAGGCTATGAAACTAGCAGTTTCCATGATTATATAGATAAATATTACTATCGAACTGAAATTCATAAAAACATGGGCAGTGAAAAATTCTACAAAATTCAAGATATGAACCTAAAATATTCTACTAAATATGGTAATTGGCCTTCAGATGAAGATTTAATGAAGTTTTATCTCTCTAAATTAGATAATAGAGAAGACTCATCTAAACCATTTATGTCTTGGATTACTACTGTAACGTCTCATCAACCATATACTGATAACTCTACATATAACAAACTTTACTACAATGATATGCCAAATAATCTTTCTAAAGACGTTCGCAGTTATATGTCTAAATTAAAAGTAGTTGATAATGCGATAGGAATACTATTAGATGGCTTAGAAGAAAGAAATCTCTTAGATGATACTGTTATCGTTTTATATGCCGACCATTATCCATATGCTATAAGTTCTAAAAATCTAACTCCAGCCTTTGGTTATGATATAAATGATACCAATGTTGACAGTGTTCCTTTTCTTATCTACAATAAAAACCTTATGCCAACTACTAAAGAAGAATATGCTTCCTATGTAAATATTTTACCAACTCTAGCTAATCTATTTGATTTAAATTTTGATTCCAGACTTTATCTTGGAGAAGATATTTTTTCTGATAATTATGAAGGTTTAGTTATCTATGCTGATTCTTCTTGGCAAAATGAATTTGGCTATTACAGTTCTAGTACTAATAAAATGACTTATTATACATCAAAAATGTATAGTGATGAAGAAATACTTGCAATTAATGAGCTTGTGAGTTTAAAATTAGAAATGAGTAGTTTAGCTATTCGCAAAAACTACTTCAACTATCTATCTCAAAAATTAGATAGTTATTCCTCATTAGCCGATAGTTAGAAAGGAAATATTTATGAATAATTTAGTAATTGTAGAATCTCCAGCAAAAAGTAAAACTATTGAAAAATATTTAGGAGATGGTTATAAAGTTGTCTCAAGTAAAGGTCATATTAGAGATTTAGCTACTACTGGTAAATATGGTTTAGGAATAGATATTGAAAATAATTTTACTCCTAACTATATTCCCATTAAAGGTAAAAAAACTGATATAGCTAACTTAAAAAAGCTTGCTAAATCTAGTGATAAAGTAATACTCGCAACCGATCCCGACCGTGAAGGGGAGGCTATTTCTTGGCATCTATATGATGAATTAAAATTAAAAGACAATGATTATGAGCGGGTTGTTTTTAATGAAATAACTAAAGACGTTGTTGTAAATTCAATTAACAATCCTCGTAAAATAGATATGGATTTAGTAAAATCTCAAGAAACCAGAAGAATGCTTGATAGAATAATTGGTTTTCGTCTAAGTAAACTTATGCAGCGAAAAACTGGTGGTAAAAGTGCTGGTCGTGTTCAAAGTGTTGCTCTTAAATTAATAGTAGATAGAGAAAGAGAAATCGCTGCTTTTGTTCCTACTGAATATTGGACAATTGAAGCTGATTTTAAAGACTTTCGGGCTACCTTAGAAAAATATCATAATAAAAAGATTGAAATTCCCAATGAAAGTGAAGCAAATGAAATCTTAGACAAATTAGATAAAGCCTTTAAAATCGCCAATGTAGAAGAAAAAGAAAAGAAAAAAGCTCCTAAAGATCCTTTTAGAACCTCAACTCTACAACAAATGGCCGCGAATAAACTTAATTTTTCTTCTAGTAAAACAATGCAAATAGCTCAAAAATTATATGAAGGTTTAAATATAGGCTCTGAAACAGTAGGTTTAATAACTTATATGCGTACTGACTCCACTCGTTTAAGTGACGTTTTTGTAAATGATACCAAAACTTATATCAAAAATGAATATGGCGAAGAATATGTAGGAAGCATCAAAGCTCATAAAGAAGTAGTAAACAGTCAAGATGCTCACGAAGCTATAAGACCCACTAGCATCTTGCGTACTCCTAAAATGGTTAAAGAATATTTAAGTAATGATGAATATAAATTATATCGTCTAATCTATATTCGCAGTCTTGCCTATTTAATGAGCAATGCTAAAACTCTTGCAACCACCGTCGACTTAGAAAACAATGGTTATTTATTTAAAGCAACCGGTAGTGTCTTAAAATTTGATGGTTATCTAAAAGTTTACAGTGAATATGAAGAAAATGAAGATACCATTTTACCAGATTTTAAAAACTATCAAAGTGATATTATAGTCGCGGATAAAATAGAAAAATTCCAACACTTTACTAAACCAGCCCCAAGATATACAGAAGCTAGTTTAATAAAAGAAATGGAAAGTTTAGGTATTGGAAGGCCTAGTACTTATGCAACTATTATGAAAACTATTAAAGATAGAGGCTATGTAACTATTGATGATAAAAAGTTTATCCCAACCGAAATTGGTTTTGAAACAACTGATAAACTTCAAGAATTCTTTAGTGATATAGTAAATGTTGAATACACCGCCGAAATGGAAAACGAACTCGATGAAATTGCTTTAAATAAAATAGATAATATTGCTGTTTTAAACAAGTTTTATACTGAATTTGCTCCTTTAGTCGAAAAAGCTTTTAAAGAAATGTCTAAAAAAGAACCTGAAAAAACAGGGGAGGTATGTCCTGAATGCGGTAGTGAACTTGTAATTAGAACTGGTAAATATGGTGAATTTACTGCTTGTAGTAACTATCCAACCTGTAAATATATCAAAAAGGAAGAAAAAGAAACCTCTAGTTTTGGCTCCTGTCCTAAATGTAAGCATGATATTGTAGCGCGTCATACTAAAAAAGGCAAAGTATTTTATGGCTGCAGTAACTATCCTAAATGTAACTATGCAACCTGGTATGAGCCTACTGGAGAAATCTGTCCTAACTGTAAAAATTTACTTGTCAAAAAAAATAAAAATATTTTATGTGAAGAATGTGGCTATACTAAATAACCACATTTTTTAAATAAAATAAATTAATCTAAATATTTAGGTTTATCTATTTTTCCAAGTAAATAATCAGCACTAATATGATACTTTTTACTTATAGAATATAGATAATTAGTTGAAATAATATTTACTCCTCGTTCATATGAGGATATAGTCGAAAAAGTAGTATTTAAAAAGTTCGATAAATCAGTTTGAGTTAATTTATTTTCTTTTCGAAAATCTTTCAATCTTTTACCCATAATCATTTTATCTATCTCATTTTTACTATTTTTATATTGTTCAATATTAGAAAATTCAAAAATATAATCTAAAGAAACATTATAATAATTACATAAAGTTATTAAATGTTTAATGGGAATAGTAAAATCGTCATTTTCATAGTGCCCATATTGACTTCTATCTATCCCTAATATTTTACCTATTTCAGTTTTAGTTAAACCAATTCTCTCTCTTAATTCCTTTATTTTAGTCGTATACATTTCATTATCACCGCCATAATTGTATAACTTTCCTGTTTATAATAATCTAAAATGTGCTAAATAATGCAATTATTCAAAAAACTATTGATTTTTATTAGCAAACTTTTTATTTATAATAAATGATAATAAGTTAAATAGCAATCATTTTAGAGGAATAAATAAAAAACTAGATTGTTATATTTGGAAAAATAAGTTGATTAAAAAATAAAAAAGCTATATAATATAAAATATATTTTATTTTCAATTGTAATAAATGAGGATATTATTTAATGAAAGGAGTTTATTAAAAATGGAATTTAATCCTTTTGGAGAACACCATAGTTTTATGTGCTCTATATATGATAATATTCCTGAATGGGATCATGAAAGAGTTCGAAAAAAAATGAGAAAACTACAAGAAGAATATGAGATAAGACGGAGAATGTGTAAATTTTATTATGAGTATGTTTATGATAAATATGGAAATTGTAAAACAATTAGACATTTAAATCCTGATTATGATCCAAACTATGCTGAAAAACTGCAGGCTAAAAAACA
>CANPVV010000023.1 GCA_947581835.1 uncultured Bacilli bacterium | reverse complement strand
CTAGCTTTATTAATTTTGTTATAAATCTATTTTCAAACAGTGGTGCTAATCCAGGTGGACTATATAATGAACATACCGGAACTTTTAAAGAATGCACAACTTGTATGTTAGATCCATTCTCATGTGATGAATAAAAGGGGAGTTGAAGCAATGAAAAAAATAATTTTCTTAACCATCGTATTTTTAACTTTTACACCAACAGTTTTAGCTAGTTCTACTACTTTATCAAATAATTTAAATAGTAATTATGAAACTATATTAACTGCCAATGAAACTGAAACTAATAGTACTTATGTTGATTTAGATACCAGTAAAGGTTGTGAAAGTTATTTAGGAAACCCAACCGAACCAGGGGACCCTGCTTATTACCTACAATTTGTTTTTGATTTAATGAAATATTTAGCTATCATTTTGTTATTCGTCTTAACTGCCGTTGAATTTGGTAAAGCAACAATTGCTAGTAACCAAGATGCCATCAAAAAAGCTATCCAAAATACTATCAAACGCTTTATTATTGCTGTTATTATTTTCTTCTTACCAAGTCTTATCGAATTTCTTTTAACTCTTATGGGTGTTTATAGTGCAAGTACTTGTGGAATTTCTTAAAAAGGAGGTCTAAAAAATGTTATTTGGAGTATGGTATAATCCTTTCTCATGGGGACAGGACATATTAGATTCAGTTATATCTGTAATATATGGAATACTATTGACTATCGATTGTATAATCTATTCATTTATAAGTTATATATATCAAATATTCCTTACTCTAGCAAGTGGTAGTTCTGGCTTAATTGACGATTACTTTATTGGTAATTTAGTCCAAAGAATATACACCATCATTGGGGTAGTTATGCTCTTTTTAGTTGCTTACTCGCTTTTAAAAGCAATGATTAATGTTGATGATTTAACTAAAGGTAAAAAAAGTCCTATTAATATTATCAAAGACGTTTTAATAAGTATCGGCCTCATTGCTTTTGTTCCTACTATCTTTAATTTTGCTTTTCAATTTCAAAATGCTTTATTAAAAAATAACACTATTGGTAAAATTATTGTCGGCAATCATAATGGTGAAGAAAAAGCTCAAGAAACAATTCGTATGGGTGGCTATGAAATGGCTAAAGATGTCTATGGTGCTTTTATGCACGCTGACGTTGGTAAATGTAATAGTAAAGCCGATGAAGATGATGGTGGCTGTGAAAAAATATATATCGATGATGATGAAGAAACAACCTTTGGTGATTTATGGGTCGAAGCCGAAGAAACTACAACCTTTTGGGCTTTATCTCGAGTAGGTCCCAAAATTCTAAGTGGCGAAGTAAGATATTATCTCTTAATAGCACCCGTCGCTGGAATATTAGTTTTATTTGTTTTAATATCTTACTGTATCGATATGGCTTTAAGATTAGTTAAACTAAGTGTCTATGAAGTTATAGCGCCACTCCCAATTTTTGCTCGCATCCTTCCTAATGAACAAGCCAAAAAGGTTTTCTCTAACTGGATAAAAGCCACCGTCTCGACTTTTATAGAAGTATTTATTCGTATTGCCATTTTATATTTTGCCGTCTTTGTTATTGCTAATGTTGTTGGTAGTATCGATAACTTATTTACTTCAAGTTTTAATGATCCAACTGCTAGATTAGATATTGTTCTATTCTCTAAAGCTTTAATTGTAATTGGAATTATTATGTTTGTTAAACAAGCTCCTAATATAATTAAAGAAATAACTGGCTTAGATGGTGGTAAATATAATGTTTTAAAATCTGCTAAACAAGGCTTTAGTCTAATCGCTGGTGGTATTGCTGGCCGTTCTCCTCTTGCTGCTATGCGTGCTTACAATCAAGCTGGTGAAGCGAAACTTACTGATTTTAGTGCAGTAGGTAATCAATATAAAAGAAGAAAAGCTATCAAAGAAGCCAAAGATTTACAAACCCAAGCTAATATGTCAACTGGAGAAAGATTAAAAACCAATTTAATTAATAGTACTCGTAAAAAATTTGGTTATGGTACTTTAAAAGAACAAGCTGATAAAAACTTTGAAAAGTTCAAAAACTTAAAAGGCGAAACTATGCAAGTAGTAAACAACAGTGGTTCTCCTATCTTAAATTCTGAAGGTGTTGCTATTTTTAGTAATGGTGAAACTATAAAATTAGATTCTAAGAATTTAACTGTTCTAAATGAAGCCAAAGCTAGAGGCGAAAAAGAAAAAGCTGAAATTCAAGAACAAGCTCGCAAATACAATGGAGTTATTGAAGGTAACCAAAAAATTATTGCTTATAAAGGTGAAATGGAAGATCTTGCTAAAAAAGAATTTGAAAAAGGAAAATTTTATTTAACTGATGCCAACAATCAAAATTTGGAATTAAGTTATGCTAGCAGTAGTTTATTAGATAAAAATGGAAATATCTTAGAGTTATCATATATTGACAATAATCTAAAAAGAGTTACTTTTGGAAATGCTAATGCGACTAAAGAACAATATGAAAAATGGTTAGCGGCTAATAAATTAAATATGAGCAGTGACCAATATCAAAAACTAAGTGATGAATTAACTCAATCCGAAAATGATTGGTCTAAATTTAGTTATGGTAAAGAAGGAGCAACCAAAAAAGAACTTGAATCTTGGCTAGAAGCTAATCGTGAAAGAATGAGTGCCGATGAATATGCTAGAGAAAGTGCTAAATTAAATAAATCAATCAATGATTGGTCTGTAACTTCATTTATTAACAATAATGGTTCTTATACTGATAGAAATGGCCAAATCGTTGCCGAAAATGAAGATATTAAAACCAAAAAGAAACAATTTGCTCAACAAGTTAAACAAGGTAAATTATATAAAATTGAAGTTGATGAAAATGGTAATGAAGTTGTTATGGAGCATGATATTGGAGATACAATAACCAAATATGATGGTCGTGAAGGCGAAATAGAATGGTCTACTGTAACCTCTATTAAATCTTTAGGTGAAGATTTAAACCGTGATATAAGTGTTAAAGCTAGTGAACAAAAAATTAAAGAGGGTACAATTAATGCCAATATATCTGCAATTGACAATGTACTTAATCAAGGTAAACAACAAGTTGAAGTTGAAAAAAATCGTCCTAGATACAAAGCTTTTGAAGCAAGTGATAAAGCCCGAAATATTACCGAACAAGGTGGCAAAAAATAGGAGTTTAGCTTATGTATAAATTAGAAAAAGGTAAATTAAGTACTCGTATTAAAGATAATATTGCTCTAACTTTTGGTTTTGGTACTAAAAAAGAACGAATGGACGAACAAGTAAATAATTATGAAAAAGATAAAATAAATTCTTTAAATCATATTATGGCTGAAAGAAATCTTCTTATATCAAAAGTAAATGCTCAAATATTTGCAATTGATAAAATTTTAAAACCTCTTGAAGAATATTTAAATTTATATAAAAAAATAGAAGATTTAATTGAAGAAGAAATAACTAAACCTTCCTCTCTTATTCCTTTTGCTTTATATAAACCTGATAATTCTCTTATTGCAACCGGTAATTATACTACTTTAACCAAAGTAATTTCCATTCGGGAAAATAATGCCTATGCAGTATTCTTAGTTAGTGAACTAGAAAAATCCAAAGAGCAAAAAAAATCCAATCTTATCAATGCTTTTATTCAAGGTCATGGAAAAATCTATATAAAAAATCAACTTCTTGATAACAGTGAAATCTATTTAAGCTTTAAAAAAATGCAACAACTTTTATCATCAGGAAGTATCTGCAATCTAAATGGTATTCCCATAAATTATCAAATATTTACTTTTAATGATGCTACTAATCTCAAAAATCTACTAATTGATACTAAAAATGATTTAAGTATTAAGAAAAACCTACTAGAAACAACACTAACAAACTTAAATAATGCCAAAGAAGCTAATGAAAGTACTCTAAATATTATTGAAGCAACTAAAAAAATAATTACTACTTCGCCAGAATATGTTGATGCTTCACTTAGTGATACCTATCTAAAAGAATATAAAAAACGCTAGGGTTAATCTAATACATGAACCTTTATTGCTACTCCGTATAACTATCCGAATGCTAACGTGTTCATTGTGAATAATAATGGCAACCTCGACTGGAACAACGTGAATAACACTAATGGTGTGCGCCCAATATCCTTTTATAACTTACATATTTGGCTAAGGCTAAATATAACAGAACTAGGATACAAGATTAATCCTTAAGTAAAACTTAAAACATATAAACACTGATGCTTTATATCAAGTATTTAAAACTATTACAGTGTTTTTCTTTTGCTCTAAATTATTATTCGTGTTATAATCATTAAAAGTGGTGATTTTATGTATTCTAATATTTTAATCAAAAATTTAGATAATTTTGGTCGTGGTATAAGTTATATCAATGATAAAATAGTCTTTATAAAAAATGCTTTACCAGGCGAAATAGTTGATATTAAAATAACTACTTCCAAGAAAAAATACCAAGAGGCAATAGTTACTAAATATCACCAAAAAAGTCCTCAAAGGATTCTAACTAAATGTCCTTACTTTAACAAATGTGGTGGTTGTAATCTCTTATTTTTTAACTATTTAGACACTCTTACCTTTAAACTTAATAAAGTAAAAGATTTATTTACCAAAAACAATATCAATTATACCAAAGAAATTGAAGTAATTAAAAATACTCATCCTTTTAACTATCGTCATAAACTAAGTCTTAAAATTAAAAATAAAAAAATAGGTTTTTATGAAGAAAATACTCATAATTTAATCCCAATTAATGAGTGTTTACTAGCAACCTCTCCCATTAATGAAGTAATCAAAAATTATAAATTACTAAATATTTCTAATGGAGATTTAACCATAAGAGCCAGTTCAAACAATGAAATTCTTTTAGTAATTAATACTCCTGATAATAATTATAATATAGAATTATCTAAACTAAAATCTAAAGTAAAACTTGTTGGCATCGTTTATAATAACAAAACAATTTATGGCCAAAACTTTTATTATGAGCGTCTCAGAGGTTTTTTATTTAAAATAAGTTATGACTCATTTTTTCAAATAAACCCTTATATAACCGAAGAATTATTTAAACTTTTAAAATCAAATATAAAAAAAGATAGTACTATCCTAGAGCTCTACAGTGGAGTAGGGACACTTTCTCTTGTTTGTGCATCCCAATCTAAAACCATCTACAGTGTTGAAATAATTAAAAATGCAATTTTAAACAGTAATTTTAATGCTAAAATAAACCATATTTCTAATATTAAATTTATGCTAGGAGATGTAAAAAATACTGTCTCTAAATTAAATATTTTCTTTGATACATTAATACTTGACCCTCCCAGAAAAGGCTTAGATAAAACAACTCTAAATTTTATCCTAACCAAATTACCACCCACAATAATTTATATTTCTTGTGATATTTTAACCTTAATAAGAGACCTAAAATATTTAGAAAAATATTATAATTTACAAGAATATAAAATATTAGATATGTTTAGTTATACATATCATTTGGAAAGTTTCTGTGTTTTAAACTTACGATAAATCTTATAAAAAAAGATAAACCCAACTATTTTTCAAGATAAAAAATAGGTAATTTTATAGTTTTTTGAAAAAATTTTTATAAAAACTAATTCCCTTTTTAACGAAAAAATGTTAAAATTTTAGTTAGAAAGGGAATGACTTAAAATTATGAATTATGAAAAAATTCCCATCAAAATAATTAAACAATCAAAAAGTTAATAAAAATATTTTAATTATAAGTACTTTTTTATAAGTACTCTTTTTATTTGACAATTTTTTTAAACTTAATCTTATATAATATATAAAAGGTGATTTTATGAAGCGCTTTATATCTAAAAAAAGAATTAAATTACCCCGTTATAAAATTATAATTTTAAAATTATTATCTATATTTCTAATTCTCACATTTCTAAATATATCCTTAAATTTTTTCTTAACCAAAATAAATAATACCCATCTTTTAAATATTCTTAACACCAACAGTTTTGGCTCTCTATCTTCCTTTATTTTTTCAAAAGAAAACCTTTTATACAACAATATCTATGGTCTAAATCTTCATACTTCTAAAGAAACTTCAACTAAAACTCCTAATAAAACCGCCTTAAATCTCTCTCCCATAGTCTATATTTACAATACTTTCCAAACCTCTAAATACAAAAATACCTATTACAATTCCTACAATATTACCCCACAAATTACTCATGCCAGCTTAATTTTTCAAGAATATTTAAAAAATAATGGTATACCTTCACTTGTTGAAAAAGGAAATGTTGCTCAAACTCTTAAAGAAAACAATCTTGCCTACACGAACAGTTATCAAGCATCTCGTCTGCTACTTGAAAAATCTTTTAACGAAAATCCTAGTCTAAGCTATTTTTTAGATTTCCAAATATCCAATGAAACCTATGCAAATACAACTATCACTCTAAACAATAAAAACTATGCTAAAATTTTAATTATAATTGGAACGGATAATCCAAACTATTCCCAAAATGAAATTTTAGCCACTGCCATCAATCAAAAACTAATCGAATTTAATCCCAACCTAACTAATGGAATAAAATATCTAGGAGGCCAAAACTATCAAGGAGTATACAATGAAGACTTTAATCCCAATACTTTATTAATCGAAATCGGTGGTCATGAAAATACCATATCAGAAGTAAATAATACTTTAAACGTCTTAGCTAAAATCTTTAGCGCATATATAAAGGAGAAAAAATAATGTCTAAGAAAAAAAATAATATCTTTTTTAAAATATTAGCTATTCTATTCTTAATTTATTTAGCCATAACTATCGCTTATGAAAGTGGTTATTATGCCACAAAATCTCAAAATCGTGCCATCCTAACCAAAGAAGCCATGCAAGAATTTGAAAAAGATTTACAAAAAGGGGAAGTCATGGATATAGATAAATATTTAGTTGAAAAACGCCCTGATTATTCCAACAAAGTAACCAAAATAGGTAATAAAATATCAGAAAGCATAAGCAATGTTTTAACTAAAGGTATCTCAAGTATTTTTAATGCTCTAAAAGGCTTATTTTGGTAGTATTTAAGGGAAAATATAAAAAAAGATAGTTTTTTTTCTAATTTATAGTATAATTAAGTAAGAGGTGATATCTATGCGTATAGTTGTAAGTGCGGGTGGAACAGGTGGTCATATCTATCCAGCTTTAGCTATCATTGACAAACTAAAAGCTAAATATCCAAAACTTGAAGTATTATATATTGGAACTACCAATCGTATGGAAAGTGAATTAATACCTAAAAGAGGCATTCCTTATGTAGGTCTTGAAATCTATGGATTCACTAAAAATATTCTTCGTGATTTTAAAAATATTTATTTAATTAATAATAGTTATCGTAAATGTCTTAAAACTTTAAAAGAATTTAAACCTGATTTAGTCTTAGGCTTTGGAGGTTATGTTACTTATCCTGTAATTAAAGCTGCTAAAAAATTAAAAATTAAAACTTTCTTACATGAACAAAATAGTATTGTTGGCAAAACCAATAAAATGCTTGCCAAAAATGTTGATTTAGTCGCAGTTTCTTTTTTATCTACCCAAAACAAATTTAAAGGAGCTAAAAAAGTAGTATATACTGGTAACCCATGCGGTGAAAGAGCTTTAACTACTCCTAAAATAACTAAATCATCTTTAGGCCTAGACGATACCAAAAAACTAATTATTGTTGTTGCGGGTTCTCTTGGAAGTAGTACTATGAATGAAAAACTAAAAGAATTTTTAAAATTAAGTAAAAAATCCCCATACCAAATTGTATATATCACTGGTAAAAGTCATTATGATAATTTTATTAAAGATACAACTTTTTCTAAAAATATTAAAGTTTTACCATATCTTGATAATCTTGCTGGTTTAATGCGTAATGCCAGTCTAATCATAACTCGGGCTGGAGCTAGTACTATGAGTGAAATACTTGCCCTAAATTTACCTGCTATTTTTATTCCTAGTCCCTATGTTGCTAATAACCATCAATATTATAATGCAAAAGAAATCGTTGATAATAACGCCGGTTTAATGCTTGAAGAAAGCGAGTTAGATGGTAAAAAACTTTATCAAATGGTCGATGATTTATTAAATAATAATCAAAAATATGAAATAATGAAAATGAATTTAAAAAACTTAGGTAAAACAAGCAGTAGTGCTGAGATAGTTAAAGAAATTGAGGAGATTTTACATGAATAATGAAGGTATTAAACTAATAGAAAATGCCAACTTAAAAAAATATAATACCTACAACTTAGATTGTAAGGTAAAATACTTCGTTGAAATTATTAATTTAGAAGGTTTAATTTATACTCTAAATTATATTAAAGAAAACAAACTTAAATATTTTATCATTGGGGCAGGTTCTAATCTTATCTTAGGACCAAACTTTGATGGAGTTGTAATTAAGCTTTCTAAATTAACTAAAATAACTATTACCGATAATATAGTTGAAGTAGAAGCAGGAGCCATGATGAATAAACTTGCTAAAAAGACTGTTAATGCTTCTCTAACTGGTTTAGAATGGGCTATAAACATTCCTGGTACTGTTGGAGGTAGTATCAATAACAATGCAGGTGCCTATAATTCTTCTATTTTTGATAATTTACTAAATATAACTGTTTTAACCAAAGATTTAAAAATCCAAGAAATACCTAAAGATAAAATCACTTATTCTTATCGTCATACTAATATCAAAGAAAAAGGTTACCTTATTTTAAGTGCTAAATTTAAGTTAACTCCAGGAAATAAAGAGCAATCTATCGCTTTAATTAAAGACCGCTGTCAAAGAAGACTTGAAACTCAACCCCTAGATAAACCATCTGCCGGTTCTGTTTTTCGTAACCCTCCTGAAGACCATGCCGGTCGTTTAATAGAAGCCTCTAATTTAAAAGGTAAACAAATAGGTGGCGCCCAAATTTCTGAAAAACACGCCAATTTTATTGTAAATACTGGTACTGCTACTAGTAATGACATAAAAAATTTGATAAAATTAATACAAGCTGAAGTCAAACAAAAATTTAATATTGACTTAATCTTAGAGCAAGAAATAATTGATTGGAAGTAACATATGACAAAAAAAGTAAAAAAGTTAAAGTTAAACATTAAAGCCTTCATTATTCTCTTATTAATTCTTTACTTAATAGGAATGCTTTTATATACCTTTTTTACTATGCCAATTAAAAATATTTATATTAAAAATACCAATCTTTTAACTGATAATGAAATAATTGAAATTGCGGGTATAAAAAAATATCCCTCTATCTTTAAAATACATAAAAATAATTTAGAAACTAAAATAGCTCAATTAGATTTAGTTAAAGATGTTTCTGTTGAAAAAAAATTAAATGGTAAATTAATTATTACTATTGATGAAGCTCGGGCTTTATTTTATAACCAAAGTACAGAACAAGTAGTCTTAAGTAATGGTAAAAGTGTTTCTAATAAAGATATTTATTTAGGAATACCTACTTTAATAAACTTTGTTCCTAATGATTTATTAACTAATTTTATTAATGCTTTAACTAAAATAGAACCAAGTATTATATCTATGATTAATGAAATAGAATATTCTCCAGATATAAGTGAGAATATAACTATTGATGATCAAAGATTTAAACTATACATGAACGATGGTAATATAGTTTATATAAATATATTAAATATTGATCGATTAAACAATTATATAGAAATATATGCATCTATTAGTAGTACAGCAGACGGGGTAAAAGGTACTTTATATTTAGACAGTTATTTAAGTGAAAATAATTTATTTACCCCATTTAACAGTGAAGGGGAGTAGTCATGACCAAAATAAATTATCAAACCAAACTTTTAGATTTAATAAGTACACTTAAAAATAAACCAACTCTTCTTCTACATAGTTGCTGTGGTCCCTGTTCTACTGAAGTTATAAATTTTTTAAGTCCTTATTTTAATATAACTTGTTTTTATTATAATCCTAATATCGAACCAGAAGAAGAATATTTAAAAAGAAAAGCTGAACAAATCCGTTTTATTGAACTTTTTAACCAAGAGCATTCCTCTCAAATTAAATTTTTAGACTGTGATTATGATAATGCTATGTTTAAAGCTGCATCAAAAGGTCTCGAACAAGAAAAAGAGGGTGGAGCTCGCTGTGCCAAATGTTTTTATCTTCGCTTATCTCATACTGCCCAAGTTGCTAAACAAAATAACTTTGAATATTTTGGTACTACTCTAACTGTTAGTCCCCATAAAAATAGTGAAGTAATTAATTCTATCGGCTCTAAAATATCTTCCTTAACCAATGTTAAATTTATTTATGGTGATTTTAAGAAAAATGATGGTTATAAAAAATCAATAGAATATAGTAAACTTTATAATTTATATCGCCAAAACTACTGTGGCTGTCTTTATGGAAAGGAAAACAATCAAAATGAGTAAATGTCTAACCTATCTAACCTTTATTCCTTGGCTAATTATATTTATTATAAGTATCATTAATAATTTAAATAATGAATCTTATCATCATTTTAGCTTTAAATATTTATTTTCTAATTTTTTTAAAATATTTCGTATAGATTTATTATTCTTAATAATCATGTATTATTATTTTACCTCATTTAAATTAGATTTTGTAAGTATGTATTTATTCGCAGTTATGAATATTTATTTAATAGTAAATAGTTTCTATGAACATAAAAATAAATTTCAAACCAATTTTTTCAAAAATAATATTCTAAATTTTCTAATTTTACTTATTGTAACTTTAATTCCTTTCTTAATCTTTATAGTAAAAAAAGATTTAGTTTTAACTTATCGCATTATGCTTATCTATCTATTTATAGAATATCCAATTCTTATTATTACCACTTTTATAACTAAAATAATTTCTAAATTATTCTCAAAATTAAAAAAATAAATCAACCAAAAATTACACGCTTTTCTACGTGTAATTTTTTAAACCTCTAATTCTTCATCACTAGCAATATCTACAGTTTTTAAAACTTCTTCCATAGTTGTAAGTCCCATAACCACCTTTTGAAGGCCATCTTCAAACATGGTTGTAATATCATCTTTAGATTTATAAACCAATTCTTTCAAATCTTTTCTTAAAGCATTTGTTGTAATAGCCTCTCTAATATCTTCATTTATAAGTAAAACCTCATGTATGGCAAGTCTTCCTAAATATCCATGATTACAATTTTTACAACCTACAGGAGTATATATTTCTTTAACTTCAATCCCCAAATGTTTTTGAATCAATTTCTTTTCATAAGGGGTGGTAGGTCTTGTACTTCGACATTTAGGACACAACTTTTTAACCAATTTTTGTGATATAATTCCCGTCAAAGCTGAACCAAGTAAATATCTTTCAACTTCCATATCAATAAGTCTTTCAATCGTTGTTAAAGAATTATTCGTATGTACTGTAGATAAAACAAGATGCCCTGTAATTGATGCTCTAACTGCAATTCTTGCTGTTTCATTATCTCTAATTTCTCCCACCATAATAATATCCGGGTCTTGTCTTAAAATACTTCTTAAAGTATGCGAAAAAGTAAGCCCAATATCACTTAATACTTGTACTTGATTAATATTTTCAATCCGCATTTCTACTGGGTCCTCAACTGTTATAATATTTCTTTCTTTTTTATTAAGTTTTTGTAGTAGGGCATAAACAGTTGTTGATTTACCAGTTCCCGTTGCTCCTGTAACTAAAATAAGTCCATTAGGTTTTTCAATCATTGTCTTTAATTTAGCTAAATTACTATCGGAAAATCCTAAATTTTCTAAACCTGTTAAACTCATTGAATAATCAAGTATTCTTATCACAATTTTTTCCCCATCAATTGTTGGTAAAGAAGAAACACGCAAATCTAAAGCTGTACTATCAATCACATTTTTTATAGCTCCATCTTGAGGCATTCTAACCTCTGTTATATTCATACCACTTATAATCTTAATTCTTGTAATTAAATTCTTTTTAAGTACGGCTGGAATTTCGGCATAATCTTGTAATTCTCCATCAATTCTAATTCTCACCATCAAATTATTTAAAGAAGGATCAAAATGGATATCAGATGCTCTTTTTTTAATCGCATCAATAATTATTTCATTTACAATTTCTACAATTGAAGTTTTCTCAAAATCAAATTTTCTCAATCTAATCACCAACTATTATTCTAAATTAATTATACACTAAAGCTATTTTAAAAACAATAATCTAAACCTAAATATTATAATATAATTAACATAAAAAATTTTTAATAACCCACCCCATAAGTAAAATCTAATTTTAAATAAATCACTAATTTTATTCTCTTATTTTTAACCAACTTTTATAACTCTAATCTTAAACCAATATTTTTTTAAAAATACTTTTCCAACTTGTTTAGTAAAACCTTTTATAATATAATAAAAAAAGGAGGTTTTTATGAACAGATTAGAAATTAAAAGTACAGGTATAAATAAAGATGGCCTAGGAACTATTAGTCTTATTCGTGATAAAAAACATTTAGATATATCTTTTGCTGGTAATTTAGATTTATATTTTACTCTTTATACTCCAACCGAAGATACTACATTTATTATAAATAAAGATAACTATCCCGTCTATTTACTTTTTACCAAATTATATCAAACAATAATCTCTGGAAATATTTTCCCAATAGATAAAGAAAATATTATCAAAGAATGCGAATTATCTAATCTTGATTACCACCAAATATTACTTGAAAAAGAACTCCAAAACCAAGAAAGAATTTCAAATTTTAAAGCCAAAGCTCAAGCAACTGGTCTTATAAAAAACAATATTATTACTTGGCTCTCCGATGATTTTTCCTCTGAAATAGCTCCTTATTTTACAATAACAAAAGTAAATGATTATTATGTCTTTGAGTTTTTCAACAACTCTCTTAATAATGCATCTAAAAATGATTTAGATTACTTCTTCTTAAAAATTATGCAACTAAAAAACAATCATTCTGTAAGAATTAGAAATTCCGGTTCTTCCTATGAACCATTTAATGTTTGTTTTATGAAACTTTATCAAGAACTCATAACTTTAAGTCAATTAGACTATGAACAAATAGGGATAGAAGAATATCAAATATTAGCTAGTTCTAAAGAAAATAATCCTAAAAGAGTATTACATAAAAAATAACTTAGAGTTTCCTTTAAAACTAATATTTTTAAAAATACTACTATCTATTGCCATTAATTTATGTTATAATTAACAAGTAAAAATAGGAGGGGAAGAAATGAATAATAACTACTTAATTCCCGCGAACTCTAAAAAATCGCAATTAATACTAGGTTTCTTTACATTTCCTGATTTATGTTTATTTGGAAGTGGTGTCTTAATCACTTTAGTTCTTTTATTAGTTATTCAAAGTGCCGATATGTTAATAATGATTTTAATTTTATGTCCTGCTTTATTTACAGGTTTCTTAGTCATGCCTGTTCCTAATTATCATAATGTTTTACAATTTTTAACTAATATCTATTCCTTTTATAGTGGACCTAAAAGATATATATGGAAAGGTTGGTGTAGTTCTAATGGCGAAGAGAATTGATGGTTATTCTGAAGATTGGCTCCCCATAAAACAAATTTTAAATGGTATGATTCAACTTGATACTGGCGAATATGTAACCGGTGTAAAAGTTATGCCTCGAAATATCTTTATTGCTGACCAAGGCCTTCAAAATGCAATCATTGGTAATCTGCGAAATTTCTACAATTCTATTAGTTTTGAATTTTGGTTAATTATTGCTGATAGACCTGTTGATATAAGCATCTATTTATCTCAACTACAACTATTATATAATAATAATCCTAGCAATTTTGCTAAAAAATTAATCATGGAAGATATTAATAAAGCAAATATGTTTATGAGTGCCGAATATAATGTTGTTGATACCGAATACTTTATTTTATTTAAAGAAAAACGTATGGAGTTAGTTCAAAAAAATCTTCATACTTTAATGAGTGGTTTAGCTAACTCTGGTCTAAATTCTACTCAAACAAGTAATGATGATTTAAGAATGATTTTAGATAATTTCTTAAATGGTGGCAGTCATACTTCTTTTGGGACGGTGATGAGTTAATGAGTGTTAAAAGTGAAATAGCTCCAAAAGGTATGGAGTTTAAACCAATGGAATTTACTTTAGGTGGTAAATATTGTACTATCATGACTATTATAAGTTATCCAAAAAGTATATATATTGGTTATTTATCAGATATTACCTCTATAAGTGGGGTAAAAGTTTCTATTAAACATATACCTATTGAATTTACTACTCTTCAAAAAATGCTAAATAAAGAGATTGCGGATTTAAAATCTCGTTATCAAAGTGAAAGAGACCGAACAATTCAAGAAAGAATCCGTCAAGATTATGAATCATTAGAACAATTTATTTCTATGCTTGCCGCAACTCAAGCAAGAATCTTTGATTTTCAAATGCACGTCATGATTAGTGCTGACTCTAAAGAAGAATTAGAACTTAAAAAAATGCAAGTTCGAACCTTTTTAGATGCTTTAGGTATGCGGGGAGTAAGTCTTATGTTTGAACAAGAAAGTGTTCTTCAATCTATTATTCCAATATTCCCTAGTCAAAGTTTAGAAAAAAGAATTGGAACACCTATACCATCCGTTACTATTGCCGCTATGTACCCATTTGTTTTTGATAGTATTAAAGATCCTGGAAATGCTACCTTATTCGGTGTTGATTTCTCTGGGGGAGTAGTTTTATTTAATCAATTTCTTTATCAAATAAAAAAAGAACATAATCGCAATAATGCCAACATGATTTTACTTGGTACTTCTGGTTCAGGTAAATCTACCGCAGCTAAATTACTTTTAAGAACTCACCTTCGAAATGGTTGTAAAGTTGTTTGTATTGATCCCGAAGGAGAACTAGAAGAAATGGCTAAAAATCTTGGTGGTGATTTTCTCGATTTAGGCAAAGGCGGCGACTTTGGTATGATTAATCCTCTCGAAGTAGTTGTCGATGCTGATGAAGAAGAAATATCTCAAGGCCTAGGTTATACCATACTTACAAGAACCCTTCAACAATTAAAAGCTTTTATGAAATATTTATATCCTGATATCGAAGAAGACGTTTTAACAATGTTTAGTGAAGTAGTTCAAGATACTTATAAACGTTATAAAATAGATTTTGAAACCAATTTTACAGCTCTAACAAGTAATGATTTTCCAACCTTTGATGACGTTTATGCCACTATAAAAGGTCGAATTTTATCAATGCCTGATGCTACTAGAGAAAGAGACGTCATGGAGCGTTTAGAATTAAAAATCCGACCACTTACTAAAGAATTACGCTACTACTTTACAGGTCATACCACTTTAAAATTCAATAGTGATTTCATTGTCTTTAATATTCGAGAATTAATGAATAGTGATGAAAATATCAAAAATGCTTTATTCTTCAATATTTTAAAATATGCTTGGGGCTTATGCTTAGATAAAAATATAAATACCGTTATGATGGTAGATGAAGCTCATGTCTTATTATCAAGTAGAAATGAATTAGGCGCTGAATTTTTAGCCCAAATCCAAAGACGTTCTCGAAAATATAATACTGGTACAATTATTATTACTCAACAACCAACTGACTTTGCTGCTCCAAATATGATAGTTCATGGTAAAGCTATTTTTGATAATGCCTCTTATTATTTAGTAATGGGCTTAAGAAAACAAGCAGTAGACGATTTATCTAAATTAATTGACCTAAATGAATCTGAAAAAGATAGTATTAAATATTATAATCAAGGAGAAGCTTTATTTATCTGTGGTAACCGAAGAATGCGCATCAATGTTGTAGTTACTCAAGAAGAATTAGATTCTTTTGGTTCCGGAGGAGGCTTATAAGCTTCCTTTTTTCTTTTAATTTATTTTACTATCTATTAATTTATCTATAAAGTAATGAAATCTAATGGCTATCCTCTAAAAAATATGTTATACTATTAAAGAATGGAATGATATAAATGTTAAAAAAGTTTTCTCTTTATCTCACTTTATTTTTATCACTTTTTCTTTTTAATAACTTAAATAGTTATGCCGCTACTATGGCTAGTCTAAAATGTGGAAGCTTAATTGAAGGTGCTGATAAAACCTCTAAAACCTGTGAACTTATATTTGAAGTAACTGAACGAAAAGTAAAATATAACAATATTGAAATATCTTTTACTCTTGAAAATATGTCTTTGAGTGATAATGATATTGTTGTTAATGATAATTGGAAAATCGAAAAGAAAAGCGATCTCGTCTACAGTTTTTCTACCTATCTCTCTTCTTTAGATATTGGTACTTACAAAATAGCCACCTTTACATTTTATAAAATAGCAAAACAAGAGCAATGTCAAATTCTATACAGTCTTAAATATAACAGTATTAATCGAGCTTGTATGGAATACGAAGGTCATTACTATAATAAAGCCGGTGAAATAGTAGAAGAAAACATTTATGAAGAAGACTGTTTCAAACATATATGTGAAGAAATAAACGGCAATTTTTATGGTTCTTCAGGAACTAAAGTTAGTGAACAAACCTACCATGACCAATGTGATGAAGAAGAAAATCATTTTTGTGAAGTTATATCTAATGAACCCGAAACAGAGTATTATGATAGTACAGGTGCCTCTGTTTCCAAAGAAGAATACGAAAAAGATTGCTTTACTCATATCTGTGAAAATATATATGATACATACTATGATTTAGAAGGAAATGAAACCACCAAAGCTAAATATGAAGAAGACTGTTTTAAACACTACTGTGAAAAAGTAAATGACGATTATTTTAACTCCGAAGGTAATAAAGTTAGCGAGGAAGAATACGAAGAGGACTGTATTATCAAATATTATTGTGAAGAAGTAGACAATGTTTACTATAATTCAACAGGGAATATCGTATCTAAAGAAGATTATACCAAAGACTGCTTAAAACCCACCTGTGAAGAATTAGATGGCACCTATTATGATACACAAGGTAATATTGTCTCTAAAACAGATTACACTATAGACTGTCTAAAACCTGTCTGTGAAAAAATCGAAGATACTTATTATGGCAAAGATGGTACTGTAGTTACTGAAGAAAACTTTAAAAAATACTGTAAAAATGACGTAGATAATCCCCAAACCGGAAACCTATCTACTATATCCGCTATAATTTTATTTATATCTGGTTCTGCTATAATTCTTTATTTAAACAGTAAAAATAAACTAATTGATAAAATATAAAAACTAAAAAACCTACACATACTTGTGTAGATTTTTTTAAAAAATACTACTTAATTAACTAACTTCAGCCCCTGTATCTAACTTTTTAACTGTTAAATTAGCATAATTAATTGTAATAGCATCAGCATCAGCACTTTCTAAAGCTAAATCAATTTGAGCCTCAGCCGTTAAATTAACAATAACTGAATTATTAAATATTCCTGTTTCATTAGTTGTAATATCAATAGTAGTTGCACTTTCTGTTAATTCGGTATCATTACTTCTAACGTAAACGTCAATATCTCCTCCTGCAGTAGTTGGAGTAAGACTAACACTATAAGTTATTTCATAAACTCCAGCTTGACTAACAGTTAATTCATTAGATGCATTTGTAACATTTAATAATGGCATAGCGATTGTTAAAGGTATTTGAGTTGCTGTATCTCCAGCCGTTGGATTAACAGTTCCACTAGTAGAATACAAGCCACCATAAGCAGCTAAACCTGCCGTAGGCCCAGTTGGACCATAAGGAACTGAAAGATTTAATTGATATTCATTATCTCCAGTACCTGGTACTACGTCTGCAGTAGCTCCACTTTCATAAGGCACTGCATCTACTGTACCAATACTTAAAGTTATGGCTGGACCTGTCTCACCCGTAGCTCCAGTCTCCCCAGTTGGTCCATATGGAATTGATAAATTTAAAATATAGGAATTATCATCAACTCTTGTAAGGGAAGGGGTAATAGTAGCTGAAGCTCCCTCGTCATAAGGCACTGTATTAACATTACCAACAGCTAAAGCAGCGGCCACTCCAGCATCTCCAGTAGGACCCGTTGGCCCAGTTTCTCCGGTAGGTCCAGTAGGTCCGGTTTCCCCGGTAGGTCCAGTAGGTCCGGTTTCCCCGGTAGGCCCAGTAGGTCCAGTTTCACCAGTAGGCCCTGTAGGTCCTGTTGCAAACCCCTAAAAGTGGCACTATTTATTTGGCTTTTGGATTTTATAATAAATATCAATAGTTCCATCTTGCTTTAAATAAATTACTTCAATCAAATTTAGAATAATTAATTTATTATTCAAGTTTAAAAAATCATCAACTATTTTTGTATAATCTTGTTTTGGTTTATTATTAATTATTTCTTTTAAATTAGTCTTATAACGAAGTATTTTCTTTTTTTCATAATCTAATGTTTCATATTTATTTTTAGTTATATTTTGATATTGTTCTTTACTAATAATTCCTTCTAATTTATCATAATAAATTTTTTCAATTTGTCTATTTAATTTATTAATTTCTTGTTTACTTTTTTCAATATTTTTTCTAATATTATCCCTTAGTGCATCATTTTGTTGATAATCTTTAATTATTTCTTTTAAATTATTTTTATTTATATATTTATAACATTTTTCTTTAATATTTTCTAAAACTAATTTTTCTACTTCATAATAATTAAATCTATGAGCTGTACAAACCTTTTTTTCATTCCCATATTTTCGATAATAATTACAAACAGTATAACAATTCTTTCTTTTTATATATGTTTGAATACTTATACTATGTTTACATTCATGACATTTAATTAAACCCTTTAGTAAATAATCATGAGAATTAAAAGTTTTATTTTTATTAGTTTTAAATAATAATTGCACATTCTTAAAAGTTTCTTTATCAATTATGGGTTCATGTGTATTTTCAACAATATCCCAATTTTCTTTAGGTAAATAAATTATTTTCTTAGATTTATGATTTAAACGAGTTGTTTTTCCCTGCACCATATGTCCTAAATACATTTCATTTTGTAAAATAGCTTTTATAGTACTATTAGACCATAAATTAATCTTTAAATTTCTTTGATTTCTTTTAATAACCGAGGGAAGGGGAACATCTTCTTTTTTTAGTATTTTAGCAATATTATCAATACTATTATTTTCTAAAGCTAAACTAAAAATTCTTTTTACTATTTCTTTACCTTCCTCATCAATTATAAAATGATATTTATTTTGAGGATCTTTTTTATAGCCTAAAGGTATTTCTCCTCCCGTCCATTTACCTTCTTGCCGATATTCTTTAAATGTTTTTTTGATTTTTTTTGAAGTTTGTCTTGCAAAATTTTCATTACTCCAATTTATAATGGGTGCAATTTCATTACTTACTAAATCTCCATAAGTATCGATATTTTCCATTATCGAAACATAACGCACATTATGTTCTGGAAACCATTTTTCAATATAATCATCCGTTTGAATATGATCTCTTCCTAGTCTTGATAAATCTTTTGTAATAACCATATTAGCTTCTTTTTGTTCAATTAATCTTACTAATTTTTTAAAATCTTCTCGATTAAAAGTTGTCCCCGATACTCCATCATCTGTTAATATTGCTACTTCCCTAAATTTACAATTAGGATAATTTCTTTTTTCTTCAGCCATATAATTTTGACATACTTTAATTTGATTTTTTATACTTCTACTTTGATCTTCTTGATTCTTTCCTTGTTCTTC
>CANPVV010000022.1 GCA_947581835.1 uncultured Bacilli bacterium | reverse complement strand
CCTACGGGATAAGTTAACACTCCATTTCCTGTTCCCATATCACTCTTGGTGGTATATAAATCTCTTTTTAAATATTCTTCATTTACAGTATCTTTATTAGATAAATCTATTCCACACTTAAATGTTGGTTTTTGGGTTTTACCCCAATTAGTTGTATCATTATTATCTAATAATCTATTATATGCTCCATATATTGTTGGAGAATCGCCATATCCTAAATTAGTAAATGTTCCTCTTGTTTCAGAAATTTCTCCAGTTACTTTTGATCTATCACCACAAAAACCTGTTGCACCATCTAAATATTTTTCATATTTTTTTAAATTAATATTTGTACTATACCAATTCTCTATCTCAGTTAATATATTACTCTTTGTTTCATTTTTATGTGCATTATTATAGTCTGTTGAAGTTTCACCATTTTCTCCACCATACATTAAACCAACATATTTATTATCATCTTCTTTTGTATTAAATGCTACTTTTGTTTTAGCTAGAGTTTCTTCACCTGTAGTTTCAGTAGTTTTTCCATTATATATTAATCTTATAGTTCCGTTTCCATTTATTCGGATTATTCGCCAATATTCTTCACCTATCTTTACCCAGTTATTATCTACTTGTCCTCTAAAGTAATAAGTTTCTCCATAGTCGTCTTCTCCACTAAATAAACCACTATCATCTTGAGCAGCTATTTCTGTAAATTCTGTTTTCCCCTCTTTTATTTCTTCTTTTATTCCTATATCTGCTAAAGTATTAGCTGCTGCTGGTATAAAATAAACATAACATTTAGTACCTTTCTTAGTTATTTTTATATTTACTTCTTTACCATCATAAGTTATTTTATTTTTTATAAGATTATCACTATCGGGAACTTTGCAATAACTTCTTTCTTCATCTATATCATAATAACCTTCTGGAACTTCTTTTATTAATTCGTCTTTTTCTCCATCATTTTTATACATAGCAATAACATTTAAATCAGCATTTGAATAATTAATTGTAGAATTAACTAACTTTGCACTATCCACTACTTTATATTTTGCTTTTGTTAAAAATAAATTAAAAATTATAAGAAGTGATACACCCATAATTAATCCACATAAAAACATTTTACTACCTTTTCCATTACTTCCATTTAATTTCTCGAATTTCATTACTTCCAACTCCTATCTTAGAAATTTCTAATTTATTATATCATACTATCATTTGTTGTACAACTATTTAAAGTATAAATAATTAAAAAAATTATATGATAATATATACAGGTGGTGATTACTATTAAAATTGATAAAGAAAGCAATGACTATATTTATTACTGGGTTGGAAAAAACATTGCTAAACAAAGAAAATTAAAAGGCTGGACACAAAGAGTATTAGCAGAAAAATGTAATTTTACAACTACTTTTATTTCAAATATCGAAAATAATTCAGAACAGACTTTTTCTATGAATACATTTTATTATATTGCTAAAGTATTAGGTGTGCATCCTAAAGTATTATTAGAAGATTTAGAAGATTAGAAACATTATCGTTTCTTTTTTTATATGTCGAATGGTTTTTCTTGACCTTCATTTACTTTAGTTTTAAAATAAAAACTTAAGCATTAGATAAATTTAACTTGTTTTTAAATATAATTTTTTTATAATACAAACTATTAAATGGAGATGGAATATATGAACCGCTTAAAAGAAATTAGAGAAGATAAAGATTTACTTCAAAAAGATATAGCAAAATTATTGAATATTAGTCAAAGAGGTTATTCCCACTATGAAACAGAAGATATTAATATTCCGATTGAAATATTACATAAACTAGCTAATTTTTATGATACTTCTATTGATTACTTATTATATCGAACTGACGAGAGAAAACCCTACCCCAAAAGTATATTAAATAAATAATTTTTTAGTTTTATAGAAAATGGAGATAAAATATATGAATCGTTTAAAAGAAATTAGAGAAGATAAAGATTTACTTCAAAAAGATATAGCTGAATTTTTACATATTGACCAACCAAATTATAGTAAATATGAATTAGAAAAAATAAATATTCCGATTGAAATATTACATGAACTTGCTAACTTTTATGATACTTCTGTAGATTATTTATTATATCGAACTGACGAGAGAAAGCCCTACCCTAAAAGTTTATTAAATAAATAATTTTATATTAAATTTAAAAGGTAGCTTTATTAAAGACTACCAATTAAAGTAAGAAAAAATATAATTTGCTTTTAAATATAAAAAGCAAGATAGATATTAATTAAGTAAGGTGAAAGTTATGGATAAAAATGACGAAAATTATGTATATTATTTAGTAGCTCAAAATCTTAAAAAGCAAAGAAAATTAAAAGGTTATACTCAAGCTCAATTTGCTTTACTTTGTAATTATAGTGAGGGTTTTATTATGAATATTGAAAGTAAAAAATATCACCAAACTTTTAGTTTAGGAACACTTTGGACTTTTGCTAAAGCATTAGAAATTGATATAAGAGAGTTATTTAACCCTGTTGATTAAGAAAAAAAATCACTTCATTTAAATTAGTGATTTTTTTAAAAATTATTTACAATTTGTTTAAATTCGTCGCCACGATCTTCAAATTTTTGATATTGATCCCAAGAAGCTGAACCAGGACTTAGTAAAACAATATCATTACTTGTAACATTATTTTTGATAGATTCTAAAGCTTCTTTTAAAAATTCATATTTTTCACAAGGAATATTATGATTATTAGCAAAAGTTAGAAGTCTATCTCTTATTTCACCTATCGCATATATCTTTTTTATTTTAGATAAATAAGGAGTTAAATCTTCAAAATCTTGAGATCGTTCCATACCTCCTAAAATTAAATGAATATTACCATCAAAACTTTTTAAAGCAGTTATAGTTGAGGTAGGATTAGTAGATTTAGAATCATTATAATAAGATACACCATTTAGAGTTCTTACAAATTCAATACGATGCTCTACACCTTTAAATTCTTTTAAGACTTCTAAAGCATATTTAAAATCAATATTTAAAACTTTTAGTAAAACTAAGAGACAGAGAATATTCTCATAGTTATGAGTACCTTTTAAGATAATATCATTGGTATTTAAGACTGGTTTATTATCTATATAGATAGTATTATCTTTAAAATAGTTGGATTTAGAATTAAAATATAGTTTAGTAGATTTAATATCAGTGGTTAGATTGCAAGAATCATAGTTAGATTCATTTAGAATAGCGATATCTTTAGAGGTATGATGGTTAAAAATTTTTTTCTTGGTTTTTTTATAGTTTTCATAAGAGCCATGATAGTCTAAATGGGTAGGACAAAGATTAGTTAAAATGCTTATATTAGTTTTAAAGTCATGAAAATCAATTAGTTGATGGTCAGATATTTCAAGTAAAAGGTAGTCCCCTTCTTTAATATCTTGAACTATTTTAGATAGAGGAGTACCAATATTGCCACCTAATTTAACAGGAAGATTAGCTTTTTTTAGAGTTTCATAAATTAAAGTAGTCGTAGTAGTTTTACCATTAGAACCAGTAACACCAATTATAGTGATATTTTTAGGTAAAAAGTGAAACGCTACTTCCATTTCATTTACTACAGGAATATTATAGGAATGAGCTAGAGTAACACAAGGGTTAAAAGGAAAGACAGCTGGATTTTTAATTAAGATATCAAAAGTATTATCTAATAGAGTTTCAGGTTCATTTGTTTTAATAAAACTTATACCTAATTGTTGTAATTCTTCGATTTTAGTTTTATCTTGGTCTTTCATATCTGTAATAATTATTTCATTGTGATAAGGAGATAAAAGTTTGGCTACTTCATAACCACTTTTAGCCATACCTAGAATAAGTATTTTTTTATTTTCATACATTTTTAATCACCTAATCTTATTATATTCTAAAAAATTTAAAAAAGCAATTTATCTTGCTTTATTTTCACTTAGAGTGTCATAATAACTTAAAAATAAGTTTTCGATTTCTTCTTTAGTTAGAGAATAGGTAGTAATATTTTCGTCTAACATATTAAAATAGGACATTACTTCTTTTAAAGTAACCATATCAGTGATTAAATCGGGGTTAATAGATATTTTAGTGGGTGCGGCATAACCACAAGTTAGTTCAACATAGAAATCACTGTTAATATCTGAGGTTTTAGATAGATAGATATCAGTTATATCAATTAAAGTGGTACCATATTCTTTATCAGTATAGTTTATTTTATATAAAGGGGTGACAATAATTTGGGAATCTTTAAGAGAGACATTGCTAAACCAGTTAGATTTTTTTAGAAATTCAGTTAGATAGTCAGTGCTTAATATGGCATTTAGGTTAATCTCTTCATACCAATATTCTGTTAAGTAATAGGATAAAGGTATAGGATTGGAAACATATTTAATATTGTTGTCAGTGGTAAAGATTAAGTTGTTATTTTGCGCTATAGAATAGGTTATTTCCCCTTCATAGTTGGTACCGATATAAAGATTAATTTCATTATCATAGTCATTGTTGGTTATATTTAGATTAGCTATTACTTTGTCATTGTAGATAAGATTTACAGGAAGATAGCGATGAGGTGAGATAATTGTGTTGTCTCGATTAAAATTGGTGATTAGTTTTTGATAGTTAGATTCATAGGGATAGGTTAAGATGGTATTTAAGATATTGGCATCATTAGGTAGATAATTTAAGTAACAGTCTTGGGTGTTAACTGTTTTAGTAAGAATACTCCCCTCTTCAGTTAAAGTTTGATAGGTATAGGTTGGTTCATCGGTAGTAGTTTCAACTAAATTAAAGACAAATTCAACATGACTGTTAGGAAATATTAGATATTTATCAATTTGAGTTAAGTTTTGATATTTGGTTTTAAAATCTTCGAGACTTAGAGTTTTAATATCATTAGATAGGAGAAAATCATTGAATAAAGTAAAATAGTTATAGAAATGTTCGGTATTTCCTTCTATTTTAGATATCATATTTAAGAAAGGAATTAGTTTGGCATAAGGATTGTTTTTATCTAAATTGGTTTTGGTTATGGCAAATAATTCGTCATATAGACTGTTAATAGTAGAAGTAATTTTAATTGTATCGTTGTTTTTTATACTTTCATTTAGGGTATCCATATAGGTTATGATATAATCAATAGAAATATCGGGATAGGTTTCTTTTAAGAATGCAAGATAGTCTCTTATCCCAGTGTGGTTATAGTTAGTATAAGGGTAAGAGACATTGCTTAATAAAAATTCAGTTATTTTACCACTTAAATCATAGCTTTTAGGTTTTAGGCCATAGATATCTTTTAGATAGTAATTGGTTAGAGCTTCTTCTAAGGCTTTTCCATGAACAAGACCATTTTCGATATTAAAACCATAATAATAGTTAGCATTGTCTTTAGTTAGATAGATAAAATGAGCAACATGAAACATTTCATGGAGAGCAACTTCAGGACTACAGCTAGGTGAGGCATATATAGCATTTTCTTTGGCATCATAAAAAGCTTCGACATTAGGGTCAGAAAGTTTTTTTATTTCTTCTAAAGATAGTTCATGAATTTTAAGAGTTTGGATATTTTCATAAAAGATGCGAAGTTCTGGGTTATCAGCATTGTTTATGATTAGATTTAAGATACTGTTGGCAGCATTTTGAAATTTAATAGTTAAATTAGGATTATTTGTAATAGTAGCTTTAATTGTATCATAGTCTACAGAGGTTATTCCAAGTAAAGTATCTAAAGCTTTTAGGTCAGTAATAATATTTATGGTGTCATTAGATTCTTCGGTGATATTGGTTGATTCTGAAAGATAGTTTGGATCAGCTAGAGTTTCTTCAGTAATAATTAAATTGGTATCTTCAACTTTAAGATTGCTTTTTTTGTAGCAGGATGTGAGATTTAAAAGAGCTATTACAGATAGAGTTAGAGCTTTATAGCGAACACATTCTTTAAAGGAAAGTTTAGAAGAAGAAATTTGGGTTATATCGGTATTATTGTATAGGTTGTGAAGATAGGTAAAATCTTCTAATGTGGGATAGATATAGTTACCATCTTTTGTTAGTTCTAAGAAAGTTTTACGATTTTTTTCATCGATAAAGATAGTAAATTCTTTGTTATTGTAGTTTATGTTAAATAATTTTTGATAAGTCATAAATATTCTCCTATTCTTAATAATTATAAAATAAGAAAAGAAAAAAAGCAATTAGCTTGCTTTAATTAATTTGATATAATAATTAACGTCATTGTGCCAGTTGGGGTTTTCGGCATATTTATGATTAATAGCTTCCGGAGTGGTTAAGCCTTGTTTAAAATAACCTTTAGATAGATTAGTAATAAAAGCATTTAAACCAGTTGTTAAATCTGGAAATTTACCATAAGAGCCACAGCCAGTACCTTTCATACCACCAACATTGTTACAGTGTTTGACTAGATAACTACAGTTCCATTTACAGCCTGTTTCAACTAAAATTATTGATGCGGCAATATATGGGTCAACTTCAGCATTAAGACTTAGAGTAGCAATTGTTTTACCATAGCCATCTAATGTAGAATTTAGAACATTATCTATTTTTGTTGATAGTTCATTTAAAGTTAAACCATCATAGACGATTATATCATTTTCAGTTATACTACTAAAAGCGATACTATTTTCAATATAATTATTAGCTATTATTTGGTTGGAATTATTATTTTTAGTGATTATTAGAAGGCTACTTATAACTAAAACAGTAGTAACCATTCTAATTAAATACATTTTCATTTTAAAATCCCCCTGCTTCTTTCGAAGTACTTACATTATAACATAAAGGGGGTAAAAAGTCAAATTTTAAGGGTATTTTTAGCATACAATTGTTTATATTCTTTCAATATCAATTATGTTGTTTATGTTTATCCTCTCGCCATTTAAAGTTAGTAAATTAGAGCCATTTTGACCAATGATGGTGGCAGTAAATGTGGAGTCTTTAGTAGTTATTGAAACATTACTTTTGTATACATGATGGGGATTAGAAAATATTTCATTGATTTTTTCGGGTATATTGTTGGAATTTAAGTTGCGGGACTCATTCTTACTACTGTAAAAGATATCTTTATTGTTGGTTAGAGTTTTATTAATGGGACTAGCATATACTTTGGGTAGATTTTTGTTCATATAGACACACCTCTATATTATTTTATGATATATTTAAGAAAAATGTACTCATAATAAAAATATGAAAAAGATTTTAAAGAATTGGAAAAATTGGATATTTTTAGTGGTACCTATTATATGTTTAATTGTTATTTCTTTATTTAATATGAAAATAATTGGAAATTATAATGAAATGTATAAAAATTATTTTTTTAAACAAGCTTTATGGTTTGGGTTAGGTTTTATAGTAATGGGAATAATTATGAAGTTAAGGCCAAAGTTATTGTTTAAGTATAGTAAATATTTATATTATTTTAATGTTTTATTACTTATTTTAGTACTTTTTGTGGGTAAAACAATAAATGGTTCTAAAGCTTGGTTTGATTTTTATTTCTTTTCTTTTCAACCTAGTGAACTTATGAAGTTTTCACTTACTTTGTATTTGAGTCAGATATTAAGTTTTTATAAGAAACATGATTTTAAAAGTGAGTTAAAATTTATTTTAAAAGCAATATTTTTAATGTTGGTTCCTTCTTTGTTTGTGTTTTTAGAGCCAGATACAGGTGCAATTATTATATACTTTTTAATTACTTTAGGTATTATTATGATTTATAAAATAGATATTAAATGGTATTTAGTGTTGGGAGGAATTGTTTTAGGTTTAGGGGGAGGTTTCTTATATTTATATTATTTTAATAAAGATTTATTAATTAGACTTATAGGGACTAGCTTTTTTTATAGAATGGATAGGATTTTTACTTTTGTTAATAAAGATTCTTTTCAGTTGGATAGAGCGTTAATTGCGATTGGAACTTCAGGCTTTTTTAGTACTAATCATTATATTTATATACCTGAGGCACCGACAGATTTTATAGTAGCCCTTTCAATTAGTAATTTGGGGATAGTTAGTTTGATAGTGATATTGCTTGCTTTCTTGGTTTTGGATATATACTTTTTATATAAGTTGTTTAAAAATAAAAATATGAAATATAAAATGTTTGTAGCGGGTTTTTTAATGATGTTTATATTTGCACAGTTACAGAATATTGGAATGAATTTAGGGTTGTTTCCGATTATAGGGCTACCCCTTCCCTTTGTTAGTTATGGAGGAACTAATATATTAGTTTACTTTATGTTTTTAGGGATTTTAGGGAGTAAAAAGGAATATTTTTGAAAAATTTAATTTTTTTGAAATTTGGGCTTGACAAAATTTACCTTTTGTAGTAGTATACATACTCGAACATTTAATTTGTTTGAATATTCTTTTCCATTCTTTGATATACTTCCTTTACTTAACTAATATCAAATTCTACTAATTCAAGCAATTTTTAAATGTTTTTCATTTGTTTATAAAGCCTTATTTGAAGGCTTTTTTTGTGTTTAAAAAAGATAGGTTAGATAAATAACCTATCAATATAAAGTAATAAAAATATAACTTGCCTTTGGATAGAGATAATAAGCACCAAAGGCAAGAATATTATTCTATTATTTCAAAGGGACTACTAGTTGTTCCATTTCCTTTAAATTCTAAATCTTTTTTTAAATTTATTACAGGTCTTAAGCCAATAGATCTATTATTATTAACAATGCCACTAGCTAAGCTGCCATTAACATATATATAGAACACGACAACATTATTGCCAATTAAATCACGTGGAGATAAAGTCCAGTAATTTTGTTTGTTACATAGCCAATTGGTATAACTCTCTTTTCCAATAAAGTTTCCAGCAAATATTGCTTCATCTGCTGTGATTAATCCTATTGGATATTGAAGTGCACCATTTCCTATTCCTTCTTCACTTTTAGTAGTATATAAATCTCTTTCTAAATAATCTTTATTTAAGGTATCTACATTAGATGGATCTATTCCACATTTAAACGTTGGTTTTTGTGTATTGCCCCAATGAGTTGTATCATTATTATCTAATAATCTATGATATGCTCCATATATTGTTGAAGATGTTCCATATCCTAAATTAGTATAAGTGAATTCTTCTTCAGAAATTTCTCCAGTTACTTTTGACCTATCTCCACAAAATCCTGTTGCTTCATCTAAATATTGAATATATTTTTTTAAATTGTCATTTGTACTATACCATTTTTCTATCTCAGTTAATATATTACTTTTTATTTCATTTTTATGGGCTGCTTCATAACTTGTTGAATTTGTTCCATACATAAATCCGACATATTTATTATCATTAATAGTTTCGTTAAAAGCCACATTTGTTTTTGCTAAAGTTTCTTCTCCTGTTTGGCTAGTAGTTTTTCCATTATAGATTAATCTTATAGTTCCGTTTCCATTTATTCGGATTATTCGCCAATATTCTTCTCCTATCTTTACCCAGTTATTATTTACTATTCCTCGATAATAATATGTTGTTCCATAATCGTCTTCTCCACTAAATAAACCACTATCAGATTCAGTTGCTATTCCTGTAAATTCTATTTTACCTTCTTTTATTTCTTCTTTTATTCCTAAATTTGCTAAAGTATTGGCTGCTTCTGGTATAAAATAAACATAACATTTAGTACCCTTTTTATTTATATCTATTTTTACACTATTACCTGTATATTCCATGTTATTGGTTATTTTATCTTCTTTATTATTTCCAACTATACAATAACTTTTTTCATTATCTATATCATAATAACCTTTTGGAACTTCTTTTATTAATTCGTCTTTTTCTCCATCATTTTTATACATGGCAATAACATTTAAATCAGCACTTGAATAATTAATTGTAGAATTAACTAACTTTGCACTATCCACTACTTTATACTTAGCTTTTGTTAAAAATAAATTAAATATAATAAGAAGTCCTACTCCCGTTATAAGACCACATAAAAATACTCTACTCACTTTTCCATTATTTTCATTTAATCTTTCGAATTTCATTTTTTTACTTCCCTTCTATTAAGTTATACTTCATTTTTTTATTATTTAAAAAATATTAGAATTATATATAACTTATTTTAAGTTATCTGTATTTATTATAACTTGTTTTAAGTTATAAGTCAATAACATAAATTAAGTTATGTTAAAGTATAATTATAAGGAATGGTAAAAATGAATCGATTGAGAGAATTAAGAGAAGACAGAGATTTATTTCAAAAAGATATTGCTAAGTATTTAAATATGTCTCAAACTGGTTATTCGCAGTATGAAACTGAAACTAATGATATACCTACAGAAGTATTAAAAAAACTAGCATTTTTTTATAATACTAGTATTGATTATTTACTTTATCAAACTGATGAGAGAAAACCTTATCCTAAAAGTATAGTTAATTAATTGTATTCTATTTTGAATACTTTTTTTATTTTATAATAAAAGGTACTAAGTAATTAGTACCAAAATCTCGCGAAAGTAGGCATTAGGTTTAAATCTAATGCTTACCTATATTTATTATAGCAAAATTTTATTAATATATATTCTTTTTAATGTCGAATTTTGTTGGACGATTTTTCTTGATTATTTTTATTTATCATTTATAATAGTATCTTGAGCGTTAGGACTAATATCTACTTAACTTTAGTTTTTGACAAATTGAAATTTTAATACCTCTCCTGGGGTTTTGGAATAATAAAGGAATGGTAAAAATGAATAGACTAAAAGAATTAAGAGAAGATAGAGATTTACTTCAAAGAGACATTGCAAATTATTTGAATATGTCTCAAACTGGCTATTCAAAATATGAAGTTGAAACTAATGATATTCCTACTGAAGTATTAAAAAAACTAGCATTTTTTTATAATACTAGTATTGATTATTTACTTTATCAAACTGATGAGAGAAAACCTTATCCTAAAAGTATAGTTAATTAATTGTATTCTATTTAGAATACTTTTTTTATTTTATAAAAAGGCACTAATTACTTAGTACCAAAATCGAAAGAAAGTAGGCATTAGGTTTAAATCTAATGCTTACCTATATTTATTATAACAAAATTTTATTAAAATACAAGATATATATTTTTTTTAATGTCGAATTTTGTCGAACGATTTTTCTTGATTATTTTTATTTATTATTTATAATAGTATCTTGAGCGTTAGGACTAATGTCTACCTAACTTTAGTTTTTGACAAATTGAAATTTTAATACCTCCCCGGGGGGTTTTGGAATAGTAAAGGAGTTGAAGATATGAAGAAGGTTCAAATGGTAGCAATATCATTAAGAATAAAAGTAAAGGCACTAGTTATTTCACTTAGTGCCAAAATCACTAGAAAGTAGGCATTAGGTGAAAAGCCCTAACGCTTACCTATATTTATTATAACATATTTTAGATATATTACAATAATTTTTTATTTAATCACTTGTTATTTTAACTCTAACAGTTGATGAAACTACAAAATTTAGTCTTGGATCATTATTGATTATTTTTACAGGTACGTCATAGTAATCATCACGAGCTGTATAACCTTCAAGATCAATATAAGCATTGATATTACTTTCGGTTACATTATCGATTACTGATTGAACACCTTTTACTATGACATTAATACTATCAGTACCTATGATATTAGCATTTAGACCACTTGCAAGATTTTGTTGAGATATAGTTGAAATATTAACTTCTTTTTGTTTTTCGTCGCCAAATGTTACAGTAATATTAGCTTTAGTTTCACTAATACTTCTAACTCCACTTGGACGATTAATTGTAACATTATAAGAACGAGTACCATTTCCACCTTGTCCATCAACATTGATAGTTACAGGAACACTGGTTATTCCACTCATGGTTTCTTCATCACCATAAATAGTTACAGAATGATTATTACTATTATTAATAAGAATAGATGCGATAGCTTTACCAGTTACTAAATTACCAGTTGTTAAGACATTTATTGGAACACTCTTATAGTAAGTATCTAAAGTAATTGTAGCAGTAAGAGTGGTTGGAACTATTTCAACTTCTTCGATAATATGACCTTTACTATCATATGCTAAAAGTGGAATATTATCTATATTATAAGTACCAGCATCATTTAGAGTGTTATCTCTTAAATCTATTAGAGCTTTTACGGTGGCAATATTATCTAAGGCTTCTTTACTACCCTTTACTACTACCTCATTTCGAGATAATTCAACATTTTTAACACTTAATCTTTCATTTAAATAATCAACATTTACTAAATCATAGTTAATAGTTCGGGTAACACTTATTTTATCTTTGATAGTTACTGAAACATATGAAGGGTCTAATTTATAATTGATAGAATCAATTGATTTAGTATAAGATAAATATACCCGATAAGCTGATTCTCTTGCTTCATAATCGGATAAATCTAAAATTACAGTATTAGTTCCTAATTGTTTAGCTAAATAAATATCACTTTTGCGACCAATTAAGACTATATCAACTGTTTCAGGTATTCCCTCAATTACATATGCCTCTTCATTATAGTTAGCTTTTACAGGTACATTGGTTATTACTTCTGCCTCAGATTCAACTAAGGTTATAACCCGAGAATCAATTAATAAGAACATAATTACTGCAAGGATTAAAGAAACATAGATAATAAAATTAGGTCTTGATAAAATATAATCTATTTTTAAATTGTGAGTTTTTAGATATTCATTAATATTAAAGATTATCCTACTAATTGGAGTAATAATTAATTTATCTAATAGGCGATATATTCCTAAAAAGATGCTTTTAAAAAGTTTTATGATACTTTTCATTATTCTTCACCTGCACTATCTTTGTTTTCAGCTTCATAGAAAACTTCTGGTCTTGGATTTAAAGCATCTATTAATAACATACGAAATTCATCAAGTGTTAAGTTATAATTTAGCTCGCCATCTACAGCAATACTTAAACGGCCATTTTCTTCAGATACAACTAAAGCGATAGCATCACTTTCTTCGGCAATACCTAAGGCAGCACGGTGACGAGTTCCTAAACGTTTATTAATGTCATTACTCATACTAGTTTTAAAAACCGCTCTAGCAACAGTTATTCTATCTCCTTCAATAATTACTCCCCCATCATGAAGAGGTCCACTTGGGAAAAAGATAGTTTCAAGTAAATCACTGGATAAATCAGCATAAATCTTAGTGGCAGGTTCAATATATTCTTGAAGAGATATTTCTCTTTCTATAACAATTAAAGCACCTATACGATTACGTTTAAAATATTCAATTGATTTCATTATTTCATAAACAACTTTTTCTCGTTCATCAATAGTTAAAATTCTATGACGGCCTAAAAGTTGAGTTCGACCAATTGATTCTAATACACTTCTAATTTCTGGTTGAAATATTACAATTATAGCAAGTGGTCCCCATTCTAAACAGTATTGTAAGATTATTCCTACAGTATATAAATTTAATAAGTCACTTAATAATTTAATTAAAAGAATTAGAATAACTCCTTTAAATATTAAAACCATTTTAATATTATTTTTTATATTTTTTAAAATAAAATAAAATACGAGCCAAACAACACCAATATCAATTATTTTAGTGATGATTTCCCATATCATACTTAATGTCATAATTTCACTCTTCCTTTTTGCATTTTTAATTATACCAAAAATGAGGACTTAATTCTATAGTTTTTAGGACATTTCAGTTTGGGCTTTAAACATTCTAGTTAGAACTGTTAAAATTTCAGTGTCAAGCACTTTGGTAACATAGGTATCATAACCACTTACGTGTTCTTCTAAAATTACTACATTTTGTGAATTAGGCTCTCTATTTTGATCTAAGCCCATTGATAAAAAATACTTTTTGCCATAATACATGGCTTCATTTAAAACAAGATATTCTTCTTTATTTTCTAAAACTATTATACAATTTATTTTAAGTCCCATTTTAGTTACCTCCAGTTTTTTCTTTTATTGTTTCAACAGGAATAATATCTATTACTTTTAACATTTCAGGTTCGGTTTTAGGCATAGGTACTTCTTTGGGTACTTCAATAGTTGGAACTAAATCTGGTACGTTTACTTCAACAGTGGGAGCAGTTGGTAATATATCTTTTATTTCAGGCTCCTGTTTGGCTTTTGGGGTTTTATTTTCCTCTTTAGGTTTTACTGTTGCTAAGTACATATCTATTTCATCAAAAATTTCATCAGGTGTTTTAGAGAATTTTTGACGATTTTTTATAGCTTTAATTTCTTCATTTACTTGTTTTAATTTGTCTTTATCTTCTTCTTCAGAAACTAAATCTTTGGTTCTTAAATCTAACATAGATAGCTTACTTAGTTTATTTAATTCATAATTAAATTTATTGTTTTCTTCTTCTAAACTTTTATTAATATTGTCTAAGATATTTGTTCTTTCTATTTTAGCTAAAAGATTTTCTTTATAGTTAGATAGAATATCATTTAAGATATCTCTTTCTTTTTCTTTTTTAGCAATAACATTTTCTAGGTTAGCTTTAGTTCGGGTTGATTTATTTTTGTCTTTTACAATAGTGCGGTATTCAGTTATACTTTTTTCAAGTTTTAATAATTCTTCTTCTAATTCAGTTATATTTTTACCTAAGGAAGAATTAACTATTTCATCTATTTTATTTATTTCTAATTGATAAGTTTTGATGGTATCTTCATTTTGAGTTATTGTTTCTTTGATATAATTTATTCTTTTATTTAAAGAATTATTATCTAAGTTTTCATAGGCACGATTATCAATTAGTGAAGATAATTCATTTCTTAGACTTTCTTTTTTTTCTAATTCTTCATCTAATATATCGGGGTTATTTATATCCATATAAGGTTTGGTTTTAACAATAGTTATTAATTCTTTTACTTTATTTAAAGCTGAAATAATATCGTTGGAAATAATAAATTCTTTAGCATCAGAGCCAATCATATTAGCGTCGGTTAAAAGTTCTAGTTTTCTTTTTTCAAGATTTTCTAATTCAGTTTCTAAAGTAGAAAGTTTTTCTTCATCTGATTTTTTTAGTTCTTCATCTAAATATGCATTGGGATTGTTTAGATTGTCTAAGATATCATTTAAATGATTTTTTTCATTGGTTAGTTTATCAGAAAGTTCTTTATGAGCTTGATTGTTAAGTTTTAATTCTTCTAAAATAGAATTGTATAGATTACTTTTTTCTTCTAATTCATTGGATAGGTCAGTAACATTTTTTTGTTCTTTAGTTAAAAGTTCTTGATAATAAGTGTTAGAGCTTGATTCTTTGGCCTTTTTTTCTAAAGTTTTAACATAATTAGAATTAAGAGTTAGTTTATCTTTTAAGGCAGCAATATCATTATGGACGCTTTTTTCCCTATTTTTAATATCGTCGATAGTATTTTTTAAGTCTTTTATTTTACGATTTAAACGATTTATTTTATTCTTAAGACTTATTTCAATATTTTTATCTACTAATTCATTTGATGCATTAAAATAACGAGATTCAGTCATAAGACTTTTTAAATCTTCAATTTCATTTTTTTTGTTATTTATTTGTCTTCTTAATGTGATTAGTTCAGTATTTATTTCGTCGATATTTAATGGGGAGTCAGCCATACTTATTAAAGTGTCAATATTGTTAAATACTTCAGTATGCATACATAGCCACCTATCCTTTTCTATTCTAATATAAGTCTATCATAATAAACAAGTTTTTGCAACTTTAAAACACGTAAAAAAGTAGTATTTTTACTACCTTTTTAAATTAAATAAGCTTTAATTTAGTTTTTACCATAGCCTTTTTTCTTGTAATATTCATATAATTCTTTGAAACGATTAAAATGGACGATTTCTCTTTCACGAAGCCATAATAAAATTCTTAAAACGTCTTCATCTTCGGTTAAATCAATTAGATTTTCATAAACAGCACGAGCTTTTTGTTCGGCGGCCATATCTTCCATAATATCAGCGAGAGGATCACCAGTTACAGAAAAATATGTAACTGTAAAAGGAGCACCATTAGCATCAGTTGGATAGGTACCTTTTCCATGTTCAGTGTAATAGCCACCTAAACCAGCTTCTTCTAATTCTTTTACACTGGCATCTTTAGTTAATTGGTGAACCATCGCCGCAATTATTTCACAATGGCCTAATTCTTCGGTTGCAATATCATTTAGTAAGGCTTTACCATAATCATCAGGCATATTAAATTTTTGAGAGAAATATCTTAGAGCCGCGGCAAGTTCAGAATTGGCTCCTCCAAATTGACTCATTAAATATTTAGCCATTCGGACATCTTTTTTACAGATATTTACAGGATAGTTTGTAAATTTTACATATTTAAACATATAGGCTACCTCCTGTTTTATCCCATGGCCATGGAGAATTAATCCAAGTATATTTAGTACCTGTGGTTTTAGTTACAGTGGTTGGTTCATACATTTTAACATATTCTTGGGTTAGTTCCCTTTTTTCCTTTACATATCTTTTAAAAAGTTCAAATGCTTCTTTACAATCTGGGTGTAAATCTAAATATAAATTTAAATCAGTTATAGCAAAACTTACGGCCATTAAATGATATAAAAGTTTTTCTTTTTCATTTTTAGGATTTAATTTTAGGTAAGTTAAGTTTTTATAGGGAACATACTCGTTGCGAAACATATTACCGCGGAGAAAGCCCTCTTCAGCTTCAAGAAAATTAGTGTCCCGATTAAAATTTTTGATATTTATGTCGGGCATAAATAATGACATATTAATGTCGAGATTGTTATCTTCAAATAACACTTTCAATTACCTCCTAAAATATAATATGACGCTTGTCCTTCATTGCTTAGACTAATACCCAAAACATGAAAAAAATACTTAATTTTTGAGTTAAGTATTTTTAAATTATTTCTTTTTCTTAGATTTAGATTTTTTCTTAGAAGTTTTTTTCTTGGTTGTTTTTTTAGTGGAATTATTTTTATTAGAGTTGGTTTTAGTTTTCTTTTTGGTATTCTTTTTAGGTTGTGATTTTTTAGTAGAATTAGTTGAGGATTTGGCTTTAGGTTTAGGTGTTTTAATTGGCTCTGGTTGGTTAGTCTCATTAGTTGTTGGGGTAGGTTTTTCTTCGGGTTTTGGTTTTTCAATTGTTTCTTTAGGTGAATTAATTATAATTTCTTTTGTTTCACGTTTTAAGATTGGTTCTTTTATTTCTTTGGCAGTTTCTTTACTTACTAAAGCTTTGCTTGCTTCTATTTTAGTTTCGGATTTAGAGTCCGGTGCTACCTCGACCATGAATAATTTACGAAAAATTGGCATTTTAGAAATGGCAAAAGTTGAAGATGGTTTATTGGTATTTTTCTTAATTGGTTTAGTTTTGAGGTTTTTAGGTTCTTTAACTTTTTTAGTGTCTTTTGTAATTTCTGGGGTTATATTATCTTTAGGTTTAACTTGTTTATCTTTCTTAGCAAATAGATTTAAGAAATTAGCAAAAATTGGTTTTTTTGCAGGAGTTTTCTTAGGTTTAACTTTTTTAGCTTTGACTTCTTTTGGAATTTCTTTGATTGTTTTTTCATCTTGAACTTCTTTAGCGTTTTCTTCTCTTGGGGTTTCATTAATAATTAAAGGGGCTTCCTCATTTTTAGGAAGAGTTTTTGGTTTTCTATTAAATAATTTTCTTATTAGTTTAGAGATACCAAGATAAAAAATGGTTAAAATGATACAAAAAAGAGTTATGAAATAAGCACTTATAATGGCGATAAAAAATATATCAATTGTATCAAATTTTTCCATATTTTCACTTCTTTCTTTTTAATCTTCAATAGTAGGTTTATATAGAGCTATTTCTAGTTTTTCATTATTTCGAACGAGATAAATAGTGGCTTTTGTATCATAACCTAAGTCTTTTTCATAGCTAAATTCTAATTTTACTTTATAACAGTCAGTTGGAGTATCATTTAGAGTAATTTGGTCTTCGGTTGTTTCTAAGATATTTACATTAGAGATAATTGGTAAGCTTTGTTTACGGTCATTGTAGGTATTATCTATTATATCTTTGTAGATAGTATCCATTGCTTTATTTTGAAACATTTCTTTCTTATCACTTAATATATATTCTAAACCTCCGACATCATACTTATTTATTTTATTATCTAAAGTGTAAAAATCGATAATAAATAGTTTGGATAGACTTTCGGCATATTCTTCATAATTTATTTCAGAACTTTTTAGGTTAGTCATAAGAGTTTCAAATTCTGCTTGCATAAGAGAACTATCACGATTATCAAGGGTGTAACCAAAATCTTTTAAATTTAAAATTATTTTAGTACTGTTATGGGGGGTAGTTTCATTAGAATTAAAAACAAATACTTTTAATACGTCTATAAAAGTTATTAGAACTATTAAAATTGTTATTATTATCAACCCTATTTTATATTTCTTTTGCATTATTCACTGGCTCCATTTTCTTTAATTTCGAGAACTTTGTCCCCTTCTAATTTAATTAAGTCATGAACTATTATGGCGTTCGACACTTCAAGTATTTCTTCGGTTTTATCAATAAGATTGGTAATATAGTTACTGTCTAATTCGACACCTTCTTTTAAGATTTTGTATTTTTCTGTAGAATTATTGTAATATATCATATCGGTTAAGAAATTACCATTATAGAAAACTACCACATTATCTTGTTTAATATTAAAGATATCGTGACCTATAGCAAATTCATTTTTTACACCAAGCATATTGCCTAGAGTTGGTAAAACGTCATACATACCCATGATATAATCTACTTGTCCATTTAAGATACTTCTTAATTTAGCATTTTTAGTCCAGAATATTAAAGGAGTTTTACGATTTAGTTCATGGTCATAATAGTCATAATCAATATATGTTGGGTCACTTTCATCTTTTAATTCACCAGTTTTATAGTCATAATTGTAAAGATAGTTCTTTTCTTTACGAGTTAATTTAGCATCATGGTCGCCATATAAAACAAATACAGTGTTGTTAAAACAATCAGATTCATTGACATATTCGAAAAATTCACCTAAGGCAGCATCAGCATAGTGAGCACTAGTTATATAGTTACCGGCAGCACTTTTATAAACTTCATTGCCTTTGTATGGTTTTCCATTATCATTTTTTAAATAATCAGTCGTTACTTCATGACAAGAGCCATCATCATCGCATTCTTCAAAGGTAGTTGATAAATCAAATTCACCATATTTATCTAAGAAAGTAAATGGAGAGTGATTTGATAGAGTAATAATTGTTCCCATATAGTTGGTGGAAGTTTTTTCAATATTTTCTAAGATGGGCATTGCTTCTTTAAAGAATAATTTATCGTTGATACCAAGATTTATAACGTCATCTTCGGTATATTCGAAACTGTCTTCAAAATACATATGCTCTTTATCATAGCCGAGATTAGGATGCATAGTACTACGATTCCACATTGAGGCTAAATTACCATGCATACTAAAGGTAGTGTAACCTTTTTCTTTTAAAAGTTTGGGTAAAGAAATATATTCACGGTCATAATAAGTTGTAAATACAGCACCTCTTTGGGCAGGCATAAGACTGGTTAATAATGTAAACTCGGTGTCACTAGAGGTACCAATGCTGATTTGAGGGTAGAAATTAGAGAAGAACATTCCCTCTTTGGCGAGTTTTTTAACATTAGGAACAACGTCTTGGCCATTAAAGTTTAGATCCATTAAATAGGTTTCCATACCTTCCATGTGAATAAAAATTATATTGTAACCATTTAAGATATTGGTGTATTTATTTTTTTTATTATATTTGTCGATGTCTTCCGATGTAAAATATTTGGTAAATAATTGGGCTGATTCTTCATAGCCGAATAGACTGCTTATTTTAGGGGTAAGTGTTTGAATTATGTCATTGCATTGATATAAAACTAAACCAAATCTTTTGACAATATAGATACGGTTCCATTGTTTGGCAAGACGAGAATAATCGGTTTTAGTGGCGGTAACAAAGGTGTACGCTAGAAGAAGGCAGCCTATTAAAAGAGTGGTAGCAAACATTTTTTTACCTTTTTCAACAAAACTCATAAAGTTGTAATATGTGGTACGAATAAGTTTTTTGTGAATAAAATAGAATAAAAAAGGAAAAATAATATACATAACGTCTGTGATTTTTAAGCGTTCAAAAATAGAGCCGACAACGGTTTCGGTTTGGCCAGCGGTTGCTAATTCTCCTAATGAGGCAAAGGATATATAAAATTTATAATATATTGAATTGATAATTTCCATGATGGTAAAGATTATTATAACGGTTAGGAAATAACGATATTGATTTTTAGGTTTTACAAAGTAACCAATTGAGCCTATTATAAGGACTAAAGCAAAATCAACTATAAAAGTTTCAAATTCAAACATGTTGCCTATAGTAAAGTTTCTTATTAAAAGTAAACCCGCTAAGGATATTAAGACATAAGAAAGAAATAATCGATTAGTTGCGATATATTCAATTATACTTTTACGAAACTTTCGAGGCCATAATTTTAGCTTTTCTTTCATAGTTCACATTCCTTTGTAAGTTAATTATATAATAAATATTTAAAAATTGCAATTTTTCCTTGATTTTTTTATTTTTTTTTGATAATATTTAGTTGTATGCAGGTGTAGTACAGCGGTTAGTATGCGACCTTGCCAAGGTTGAGACGGCAGTTCGATTCTGCTCACTTGCTCCAAATTGATAGGAAACTCGGAACACACTTCCGATAAGTAATAAATGCTAACAGAAATGTTAGTTTTTTTGTT
>CANPVV010000021.1 GCA_947581835.1 uncultured Bacilli bacterium | reverse complement strand
GTTATCAAATGTTTTAGACTTGACAAAGCAAGACACATAAAGTACAATTTAGGTAACAAAAAGCTTCAATGGTTAAAATTCATTGGAGCTAAGACTGCCGAAGAAAGAACAGAAGCAGCCAAAGGAGATGAATTATTAATGGAACTAGATAAAAATCTCGAAATGTATGTAAATGATCTTGAAACCCAAGAGATATTTGGCAAATGGGCTGAGAAAATTGCCGAAGATAAAGGTATTGAGCAAGGCCTAGAGCAAGGATCTCAAGAAAAAGCTTTAGAAATTGCTAAAAATCTTCTAAAATTAGACTTGCCCATTAGTAAAATATCTCAAGCAACTGGCTTATCTTTAAAAGAAATAAATTCTTTAAAATAAGTTAAAATAAAAGTTCTTATCACATATTGGTAAGAGCTTTTAATTTTATAAGCAAAAACTTTAAACTTGACAAAGTTAGAAGCATAAAGTACAATTTAGGTAACAAAAAACTTCAATGGTTAAAGTTCATTGGAGCCAAGACTGCCGAAGAGCGAACAGAAGCAGCCAAAGGAGATGAATTATTAATGGAATTAGATAAAAATCTCGAAATGTATGTAAATGATCTTGAAACTCAAGAGATATTTGGAAAATGGGCAGAAAAGATTGCCGAAGATAAAGGCATTGAACAGGGCCTCGAAAAAGGAATTGAGCAAGGTATCGAGCAAGGCTCTTTACAAGAAAAAAAATCTATTGCTAAACAAATGCTTAAAGATTCATTACCTTTAAAAAGTATAGCCAAATATACAGGTCTATCTTTAAAAGAGATTAATTCTTTACAATAAGTTAAAAACTAAAAAGGCAAACATAAATTTATAGTTTGTCTTTTTTATCTTATTATTAAAATTTTATTTCATTAAAGGGTCATCAAAATCTTCATTAGTATAAGCCATTACTGAAGGGTGAACCTCCTGTACTTCTTCCTCTACTTCCGAAATTGGTTTAACTTCATTTTTAATTTTTCTATCATTAATTGTTGAAGCATCAACCAAATAACCAATTAAAGCAAAAATAAGTATCAAAGCAATAATTAAAAACCAAATATAATTATTAAGTAAAAAATCAATTAATGCGTCCATCTCTTCCTCCTACCAAATAATATGATTAAGATATACTAATATTCCCTGTTTTTGGTACAATATGTATCCATGTATTCCCATCATTAACTTTTATTTCTTCTCCATTTTTATATTTATAAACTGTTTGGCTACTTCTATTTTTCTTCTCCCAAGTTATTTCTACTGCTTTTCCTTCACTAATAAAATAACCTGTTCCACTTCCAATATTATCTAAATCTTGTCTTCCCTTATCATCACCACTTATTGTTTTATTTCCCACTTGATAAGTAATTATATTCTTAACAGAATACACTTTTTTACTTTCATAATCTACATGTTCTTTACCATTAACAGACTGCATATATACACCATTTTGACTATCATAAGTGTAATTAGTTGTAAAACTATTTGAATACTTTAAGTCAATCTTTGATGCATCAACGGCATCACTTCCCATATCTACACTTAAAGCACTATATTTAAGTAACAATCCTTTGTTATCATCTTGATGCCAATTCTTTGTTTCAACATATTTAACCATTTCTGCTAAATTAGCATATCCAGTATGTTCACTACTAACATTCAATTTCTTTCTAAAAAAATAAGGACTTCCTAAACTTAATCCATTTAGATTATTTATTCCTAAAGTTTTAATATCTTCTTGTGCTTGAGGACTCCAACCCCAATGGACATAATAAGCATCATTTTCTAATACGTAATCTAAATAATAATGTCTTGCACTTCTAACACTTCCCACAACCTCCGGATAATTATCCTTATATAAAGCTAAATATCTTGTAATACCACCTTCAACTACAATTTCATAAACTAAATAAGCCTCTTGTAATCCCGTATGATATGGTCTAGCTGCCCCTAAATTATTTATCATAACTGCAAAAGGTCGTGTTTTACTTTTAGTATCTACAATCTTAACTTCAGGAATTTCTACTTCTTTTTCTACTTCTTCCTCTTCATCTTCTACTTGAGGATCTTTAAAATAATTTAAACCATAAAATCCTCCAATAATTATACCTACTAATATAATAAATAAAAATAAAAATTTAATTTTCTTCTTCTTTTTTCTTCTTCTTTTTGCCATAATACCACCATCTTCTTTAAAAGTATATCACTATTTATGATAAAAGTAAATTTAAAAAAGAACTATCGCTAGTTCTTCTCTAATACATATTTGTAAAATAAGCTAGCTAAGGCTGCTCCAATTAAAGGCGCTAATATAAAGAGCCATACTTGACTTAAAGCCTGTCCACCCTGAAGCAAAGCTGGACCTAAACTTCTCGCTGGATTAACACTTGTACCTGTAAAAGGTATGCCAATTAAATGAACTAAAGTAAGTGTAAGCCCAATGACAATTCCTGACACATTACTATACTCTTTTTTACTTGTAACGCCAAGTATTACTAAAACAAAAATAAATGTCAAAATAATTTCTACTGCCATCCCAATCCATATAGTTGATGCAAGTCCACTTCCATAACTATTTGCTCCTAAGGCTTCTTTACTACCTAAAATAAAAGCTAATAAAAGTGAACCACTAATTGCTCCAAGTATCTGCGCTATAACATAACAAGCAAAATCTTTAGCATTCATCTTTTTCGTTAAAAACATACTTAAACTTACCGCTGGATTAATATGACAACCAGATACATTTCCAATGGAATAGGCCATCGCAACAATTACTAATCCAAAAGCTAAAGAAGTTGCAACAATATTTGCTCCTGTAACTACTGCAACCCCACAAGCAACAAGCACTAATATTAAAGTTCCTACATACTCACAAATATACTTTTTCATATATTCCAATACTCCTTTCTTATTTTAATTATATGTTAAAATTTAATTAAAAACAAGTAGTTTTAAAATCCTTCTCCTAACAGAAAATCTAACGATGCTTAATTTCTCACTAAAATAATCTAACTTATCTAAAGTAATAACATATCTTATTGTAATTTATCCCTAAAAAGCTCCAAATTCTTTTTTAAAGTATCCTTATTTTCTAAAGAACTAGATACTTTTATATTATCTAGTTTCATGATTTTTAAATATAATAAAATAAATTTCTCATTTTTACTGCATATACTTCATAACCTCTAATTAATAATTCATTATAAACAATATTTTCTAAAGCATAAAATTTATTTATTAAAGAACTATTTGCAAATTTATTTCGTTTAGATGAATTAAATTTTAATTTTTCAAAATTATTTAACCATAATGAAAAAAATAAATTACCAAAAAAAGAACTATTTAATTCTAGTTCTAGATATATTATTAGCTAAAAAAGCATCAACACATTCATACATTTCCTCTTTAGTTAAACTATAACCTGGTTTTTCTAAACGTTTATCAATTAAATAATCAATAAAATCATAGATATAGAAATAATTAGAATCAATTATCCGAGCACATTCATTTTGAAAAATATAAGCTATAGTACCAGGAGCATATTCTCTTAAAAGAAATTCTTCTAAAGATATACCTTCTTTAGGATAATTTAGAAAAAATATTTCTTTATAAATTTTTGAACAAGCACTTATTTGAATATAATTTGAAGATGGCTTAGATAAGATATCCCAAACATAAGCAAATCTTTTTTCATCATATTTGGAAAATTGAGCTAAACCTAAACACTTTTCCTTAATTTCTTTTTGGGCTAAAAGACTATTGCTATATTTGGTCAAATAAATAATTTGATTCTCATTTAAAGGATTTTCTTCATATAATGAATAAATATTTACCGGAATAGTTTCCAAAACCCAAACATAATTTTCTTGTTCTTTCTTACTAACTAAGTACGCAATAATATCTAATATATCATATATAAAATAATAATTTAATTTTTTTATATCTTTTATTTGATTAATTATTTTCTTTTCTCTAATATCAAACTCTCTTAAACTTTTATCTTTTTCTACATAAAGTTCATTTTTTTGATTTTTTAAATTATTAATTAATTCTCTTTGTTTTTCCGTCATTTAAAAAACCTCCCTTAAAAAATTATAGCATAAAAAAAGAACCTGTTAAAGATTCTTTTTAAAATTACTCAATAATTTCTGAAACTACACCAGCACCAACAGTACGTCCACCTTCACGAATAGAGAATTGTGTACCATTTTCAAGTGCAACTGGAGCAATTAATTCGACAGTCATGTCAACATTATCACCAGGCATAACCATTTCTACTCCAGCAGGAAGTTCAATTACACCAGTAACATCAGTAGTTCTAAAGTAAAATTGTGGTCTGTAGTTTGAGAAGAATGGAGTATGACGTCCGCCCTCTTCTTTACTTAATACATAAACACTAGCTTTAAATTTATGATGAGGAGTAACACTTCCTGGTTTAGCAAGAACTTGTCCTCTTTCAACCTCTTCACGAGCGATACCACGTAATAATACACCAGCATTATCACCAGCTTGAGCAAAATCAAGAGATTTTCTAAACATTTCAATTCCTGTAACAACAGTCTTCTTAGTAGGTTTAAGTCCTACAATTTCAACTTCATCATTAAGATTTAATTTACCTCTCTCAACACGTCCTGTAACAACAGTACCACGTCCTGAAATAGTAAATACGTCTTCAATACTCATTAAGAATGGTTTTTCAGTATCTCTAACTGGAGCATCAATATAAGAATCAACTGCTGCGATTAAATCACGAATTGATTGAGCAGCTTCCTCATCACCCTCTAAGGCTTTTAATGCAGAACCACGAATAATTGGACATTCAGAATCAAATCCATATTCTCCAAGTAATTCTCTAATTTCCATTTCTACTAAATCTAGTAATTCTGGATCATCAACTTGGTCACATTTGTTCATATAAACAACAATTTTAGGAACACCAACTTGACGAGAAAGTAAGATATGCTCTCTAGTTTGAGGCATAGGTCCATCAGCTGCAGATACAACTAATATTGCTCCATCCATTTGAGCAGCACCAGTAATCATGTTTTTAACATAATCGGCATGTCCTGGACAGTCAACATGAGCATAATGACGTTTTTCAGTTTCATACTCAACGTGAGCAGTATTAATTGTAATACCTCTTTCCCTTTCTTCTGGAGCTTTGTCGATATCAGCATAATCAACAAACTTTCCAAAGTATTTTGTAATAGCAGCAGTTAATGTTGTTTTACCATGGTCAACGTGTCCAATAGTACCAATATTAACATGCTCTTTAGAACGGTCAAATTTTTCTCTTGCCATATTATTATTTTCTCCTTTCAATATACAATAATATTTTATCTAATCCTTGAACATTTTTCAAGTATTATTTGACTTTAAGTGTTAAAATTAGTTAACACTATTCTTTTTAATGATTTCCTCAGCAATAGATTTAGGAACTTCCTCATAATGATCAAGACTCATTGTAAAGTTTCCTCTTCCCTGAGTATTAGAACGCAAACTAGTCGCATATCCAAACATTTCTGCTAAAGGAACCATCGCTTTAATTGATAATGCATTTCCCCGAGATTCTTGTCCCATTGGTTTACCACGGCGACTAGTTAAATCTCCCATAACATTACCCATATATTCATCCGGTACAATTACCTCAACACTCATAATAGGTTCAAGTAACACTGGATTACATTTATTCTTAGCTTCTTTTAAAGCCATAGAAGCAGCAATTTTAAAGGCCATTTCTGATGAGTCTACATCATGATAAGAACCATCAAATAATGTAGCTTTAACATCAACCATTGGATATCCTGCAAGTATTCCTCCTTGCATAGCCTCTTGTAAACCTTTATCAGTTACTGGTATATATTCTCTTGGAACAACTCCACCAACTATTGCATCAACAAATTCATAACCCTTTTCAGGATTTGGTTCAAACTTAACCCAAACATGACCATATTGTCCACGTCCACCAGATTGTTTAATATATTTACCTTCACAATCAGCTGCTGTCTTAATAGTTTCACGATAAGCAACTTGTGGTTTACCACTATTGCATTCTACATTAAATTCTCGACGCATACGGTCAATTATAATATCTAAGTGTAATTCACCCATACCAGATAAAACAGTTTGACCTGTTTCATGATCAGTTTTAACTCTTAAAGTAGGATCTTCTTCTACTAATTTTTGTAAAGCTAAAGCCATCTTATCTTGGTCATTTTTACTCTTAGGTTCAATTGCAATATCAATAACTGGATCAGGAAATTCCATACCTTTCATAATACATGGATTCTTCTCATCACATAAAGTATCCGCAGTTGTTGTATTCTTAAGACCTACTGCCGCTGCAATTTCACCTGCATAAACCTCTGTAATTTCTTTTCTTTGGTTCGCATGCATTTGTAAGATACGTCCAATTCTCTCTTTTTCACCTTTAGTTGAATTAAGCACATAAGAACCACTATGTAAAACTCCTGAATAAACTCTAAAAAATGATAATCTTCCAACATATGGATCTGTCATAATCTTAAATGCTAAAGCTGTAAAAGGCTCTGTATCACTTGGATGTCTCTTAACGTCGTTTCCGTTCATATCTACACAGTCAATAGCCTCTACATCCATTGGACTTGGTAAATAATCAATTACTGCATCAAGTGCAAATTTAACACCCATATTTGATAAAGCTGAACCACACATAACAGGGAAAAACTCTGCAGCTAAAGTACCTTTACGAATAGCCTTCTTAACGTCTTCTACACTAGGTTCTACTCCATCTAAATAAGCCATCATCAAATCATCATCAAATTCTACTGCTGTCTCAATTAATTCTGCTCTTTTCTCTTCAATTAAATCTTTCAAATCAGCTGGAATTTCAATTTCTGTAAAATCTTCGTGTTCCCCACCATCATAATGATAAGCTTTTCTATTTAAAATATCTACTATTCCATTAAATTGAGATTCTGCACCAATTGGCCAAGCTATAGCTTTTGCTTTAGCTCCTAATCTCTTATCAATAGTATCTAAGCTATAAACAAAATCGGCACCCATTTTATCCATCTTATTAACAAATATCATTCTTGGTACTTTATATTCATTAGCTTGTCTCCAAACAGTTTCAGTTTGAGGTTCAACTCCAGCTTGAGCATCAAGTAAAGCAATTGCTCCATCAAGTACTCTTAAAGAACGTTGAACTTCAATTGTAAAATCTACGTGTCCTGGAGTATCAATTATATTATAACGATATCCTTTCCAGTGAGCAGTTGTTGCTGCACTAGTAATTGTGATACCTCTTTCTTTTTCTTGATCCATCCAGTCCATTTGAGATTCTCCATCATGAGTTTCTCCAATTTTATGAGTAATTCCTGTATGGAATAAAACTCTTTCTGTAAATGTTGTTTTACCGGCATCAATATGAGCCATGATACCAATATTTCTAATTTTATCTAAACTAACATCTCTTGCCATAACTTATTACCATTTATAATGAGCAAATGCTTTGTTTGCCTCTGCCATCTTGTGAGTATCTTCTCTTTTTTTAACAGCCCCACCAACACCATTCGCGGCATCGATAAGTTCATTTGCTAAATTAATGGCCATTCCCTTTCCATTTCTTGTTTTTGCATAATTTACAATCCAACGTAAAGCTAAAGTTTGTGCTCTTTCATCTGTAACTTCCATTGGTACTTGATAATTTGAACCCCCAACTCTTCTCGATTTAACCTCTAAAGCTGGTTTAACATTTTCAAGTGCAGCCATGTAAACTTCAATTGGATCTTTACCAGTTTTTTCTTTAACAATATCAAAAGCTTCATATAATATAGCCTCAGCAGTTCCTTTTTTACCACTTTTCATAATTCTATTAATTAATTTTGTAACTGTCTTAGAATTATATATAGGATCTGGTAAAACATCTCTTTTTATTGCACGTCTTTTACGCATAATTATTAACTCCTTTCTTTAAAATTTCAAAAAATTAATTTTTAGGTTTTTTAGTCCCGTATTTACTACGTCCTTGTTTACGATTATTAACTCCTTGAGTATCAAGTGTTCCTCTAACAATGTGATAACGAACACCGATTAAATCCTTAACACGGCCACCTCTAACAAGTACAACACTGTGCTCTTGTAAATTGTGTCCTTCACCTGGAATATAACAATCTACTTCTTTACCATTAGAAAGTCTAACACGCGCATATTTTCTTAATGCTGAGTTTGGCTTCTTTGGTGTTTTAGTACCAACTCTTGTACATACTCCTCGTTTTTGAGGTCCTTTAGTATCAGTTTGTTTTCTACTCATAACATTATAACCTACTTGTAAAACTGGAGATTTACTCTTTTTAGTCTTACTTTTTCTGTTTTTCTTTACTAATTGATTAATTGTTGGCATTTAAATCCTCCCTCCTATTAACACACATCCTGGTGTATCAAAAATCCTATTAAATTAAGTTCTACTCCCATAGAACCTAAATTAAAACGCACAAATAATATAACATTATAGTATATGAAATGTCAAGCATTTTTTTACAAATTACTATAAATTACTAACCATCTGATTATCTTCTTGAGTATTTTCTCTTACTAATCTAATACCTTTATCTCTTAAACTATCTATAATTTCTCCAAGCTTTCTTAAATATCCCTCTAAATTACCTTTTTCTCTTAAATTATTAAGATAACTTCTCATACTTATAACCTCTAAAGTTTGTTCCATATTATTTAAAATCTTTTCCCCAAAAAGGATAACACTACTCTTAAAAGTTGGTAATAATAAATCCATTAATATTGCTTTACTATTAACCCCTAAATTATAATAAGTTTCCCAAAAACATTCAGCAAATCTATTTTTTAAATATAACTCATTAGATAAATCTCCTCCATTTAATACATTATTAATTAAATGCATCATTTGTGATAATGTTGCTACTTTATCCTCATCACTAAATCCATACATATTAACTAAATAACTATTAAATACTTTATCAATTGTCTCCTTATAATCTTCTTTATTAACAAACAATTCTTTTAAATCTATATCTTTATCTATTTCCTCTAAAGTCTTTTTAATCTCTCTATTAACCTCTAATTTATACTGCATTTTCATATTTAAATTACTCATTGTCTCCATGTTTTTCTCTCCTTCCATATAAACACTTAAAGCTTTCTGTACTCTTTCTAAATAAATATGTTCTTTAGTATCAGGAAGTAACAATATTTTACTTCTCAAATTATTAATTAATTCCTCAATTTCGGCATTTCCTAAATTTTTAGTCTCATTTATTGCCACTTCTCCAAAAGTCTCTTGTTTATCTTTTATCTCTTCTTTACCTAAACTATCCACTTTTTCATTTACTAAAGAAATAACCTCTCTTAAAAGCTTTTTATCACAACACAAACTCTTGCTTCCTATATCTGTACAAAGTACTCCAATAATCCCTACTATACTTGTAACTCCAAAAGAAAATGCTCCTGCAATCCCTAAAATAGTAAGTAACACTTTAGATGCAATAATAACAGCTAAAAAAGCTAAAATATACTTTTTTCCATCTTTTTTAATATCTTTATTTAAAGATTCTAAAATATTTAAACAACCCTTTAAACCATCAATAGAAATATTATCTAAATTAGCTATTATATCTTCTAATTCTTCATTTAACTCTCCAAAATAATTCTTTAAAATATCATAACTACTTGTTTTATTTATCTTATTTATAATACTTCTTAAATTTTCTAATTCTTTATTCATAATAAAACCCCTTTCTAAAGGCAAAATTTATCTTACCACTTTTAAAAGTCCTTGTCAATTTATTCCTCAAAAATTATTACCCTTGACTAAACCTAAAATTAAGCATATAATTCTAATGTATCCAACCTGGATTAAGAAAGGAATAATATGTTACAATTAAAAAAATAACTAAAAAATATTTAACTGGAGCAAACACCGTTAATGCTCTAAAAGGTATTGATTTACAATTTCGAGAAACTGAATTTGTAAGTATTCTCGGGCCTTCTGGCTGTGGTAAAACTACTCTTTTAAATATTATTGGTGGCTTAGATAATTATTCAAGTGGTGATTTAATTATCAATGGTAAATCAACTAAAAACTTCAAAGATAAAGACTGGGACACCTATCGTAATCATCGTGTCGGTTTTGTCTTTCAAAACTATAATTTAATTCCCCATCAAACTGTTTTAGCTAATGTTGAATTAGCTCTAACTCTCGCTGGTATTAAAAAAGAAGAGAGACGCGCTAGAGCTATTAAAGCTTTAAAAGACGTTGGCTTAGAAGACCAAATCTATAAAAAACCTAACCAAATGAGTGGTGGTCAAATGCAAAGAGTTGCCATCGCCAGAGCCTTGGTGGGAAATCCTGATATTTTACTTGCCGATGAACCAACTGGCGCCTTAGATACTAAAACTAGTATTCAAATTATGAATTTATTAAAAGAAATTGCTAAAGAAAAACTAGTTATTATGGTTACTCACAACCCCGAACTAGCCATGAATTATTCCACTCGTATTATTAGACTCTTAGATGGTAATGTTATTGATGATTCTAATCCTTATAATACTTTTGAAGATAATCAAAATGAAACCAAAAATGGTAAAACAAACATGAATTTTCTAACTGCTTTATCTTTAAGTTTAAATAATCTTTTAACCAAAAAAGGTCGAACTATATTAACTGCCTTCGCCGGTTCCATAGGTATTATTGGTATTGCTCTAATTCTTTCACTTTCCAATGGTATGCAAAAATACATTGATAAAGTTGAAGAAGATACCCTCTCAAGTTATCCTATAACTCTCCAAGAGCAAACTATGGATACTGCATCTTTACTTGAAGCAGCCTCCAAAGAATCTTATGAAGAGATCAAACGAAAAGACAATGAAATACACTCTATGAATATAACCAATGAAATGCTATCATTAATGAGTTATGGAGCTAAAACCAATAATCTATATGAATTTAATAAATATATCACTAACAATCTAAAAGAATTTAATAAATATATGAATAACATTCAATATTCTTATAACTTAAACTTAAACATTTATAAAGAAAATGAAGATAAAACTTACACTCAAGTGAGTCCCGACCAAATTATTGATAAAATGGGTATGAGTACTATGAGTGAAATGAGTAACCTCTTTAGTGGTGGTATGAGTAATTACAACGCTTTTACAGAAATGCTTGATAACCAAGACTTAATAAAAGAACAATATGATATTTTAACTGGTCGTCTACCAAAAAGCTATAATGAAATAGTTATTACTACTACCAAAGACTATCGTATAAGTGATTATACCCTTTATGCTTTAGGACTTTTAGATAGTAATGATTTAATTAATAATTATGAAGCTCTCTTAAAAGGTGAAGAAATACCTAAATTAGAAGAAATATCCTACACTTATGATGAATTACTAAATCTTAAATTCAAAGTTTTATTAAATACCGATTATTATACTAAAAATAATGGAGTATGGATAAATGAAGAAAAAAATGAAAAATTCTTAACCAAACTCTTAGATGATGCTTTAGAATTAAAAGTAGTAGGTATTATTAAACCTAAAGAAGAAATGCTATCAAATACTAATACTTATGGAGGAGTATTATATACCTCCGATTTAACTAAATATGTTATTGATGAAATAAATAAAAGTAAAATTGCTCAAGAACAATTAAACAATCCTAATAAAAATATTTTCACTGATAAAGAATTTAGTAAAGAAGAATTTGATTTAAACAAACTAAAACCCGAAGAAATAAGCTATCTTCAAAGTCTTGCTTTAACTAATCCTGAAATGCTCGCCGATATTATTGAAAACTATCAAGAAAATGCCACTGCAACCTATGAATCTAACTTAGAAAAATTAGGCATCGTTGACTTAGAACACCCAAGTATTATAAATATATATGCTAAAGACTTTAAATCTAAAGAAGCTCTTAATGATTTAATTACTACTTACAATGAAAAAAATACCGAAGAAAACCAAATATCATATGTTGATTTTATCGCTGTTATGATGAGTGGTGCATCCAATATAATAAATATTATCAGTTATGTTTTAATGACTTTTGTAAGTATCTCTCTAATTGTATCTTCGATTATGATAGGTATAATAACTTACATATCTGTTCTTGAAAGAACTAAAGAAATTGGTATCTTAAGAAGTATTGGCGCATCTAAAAAAGATATATCACGTGTCTTTAATGCTGAAACATTAATTGTTGGTGCAACCGCTGGTATTCTTGGAATTTTAGTTACTCTCTTACTTAATATCCCTATTAATATGATTATTAAAAGTTTAACCGATATAAGTAATATTTCTAAACTTCCATTTAAAGGAGCAATCATATTAATATTTATTAGTATCTTCTTAACTATTATCGCTGGTCTTATTCCTGCTAAAATGGCTAGTAAAAAAGATCCAGTTGAAGCTTTAAGAACTGAATAAAGATTAGGAAAACCTAATCTTTATTTTTTTGATAACCATCTGTTGTATATTTCTTACATTTAATATAAGCTTTATATTTAACTACATCATCTCTTAAAACCTCTACATACCCATCACAAATATCTTTATCTTTTTCTAAATTATCTAAATACCCACTTTTTACTAAATCATCTTTAGATACTCTAATTATTTCTCCTTCTTCTGGATATAAAAATTTATCTGATGTATATTTCTCTGCACTTAATTGTAGTTTATTCTCTAATTCCCGATAATCTATATTTATTCCTTTAATCATAAATCCCAAAATAGTTAAAAGAATAAGAATTATCACTACAATAACTCCCCAAATCATAAACAAAGTATTAGTTTTCTTCATTATTCTCTCCAACTTTCATATCCCTCTGTAGTATATTTATCACAACTTATATAAGCTTTAATATTTACTTTAGCTTTTGATTTATTAGCCATTACATAACCACTACAAGCATCACCATCATTATCTAATAAACTAATATCTAAATCAAAAGCTCTTAAAGTACTTCTTGTAATAGTTACATAATCACTATTTAAATCTTCATCATAATAATCATTCAAATAAACTTGAGCTTGATTTTCTAACTTTTCTTCTAACTTTTCATAATAATCAACCGTAACTCTTTTATCAAGTTCTCCATAAAGTATGTATATATAATATATAGCAATTATTAAAAAAATAATTAAAACACCTGATAATAAAAGCATTTCTCTAAGTCCCCAACCATTTTTATTAAGCATAACCATCACCAATTCAATTATACCTATTTATTTTCAATTTAGCAATTAAAAAGAACTATTTTGTTCTCTCTTGAATGAAAAAAGGTCCAAACTCTAAATTAGTACTAATACTACTTCTATTATATTTATACATTTTATAACCTAAACCTGTACAAATATAAACAGTACCATCATCATATTCTTTAGTAGTTTCACTTAAACAAAACATTGGCTCTTTCATTTGTCTAGCTCTAAAATAATCAATGAAAAAACAAATTATCCATACAATTATTATTGATAGTATAACTATTTTAGCTATATCGCCTTTTCTTATTTTACTTGTATCAATAAATTTATCTACCATCATAATCTCTCCTATTATATTTTATTATATCTTTATTTTTTCTTAAAATCAATAATAAATAACTTAAAATTAATAATTTAACTATTCTTAAATTATCTTAAAACTGTTCATCTAAATCTACACTTATAATAAGTGTTTTAGTTAAATCCTCATCTATTCCTAAACAATCAGGTGAAATTATAAAACTTATCTTCTCATTATCAATATACCAATTACCAGTTGTAAATATTTCTTCAAACAATTTTTCTTGCCAATCTTTATCAAAATCTTGAGAATAATTTAAATATAATTCATCTTTCATAAACTCTTTCAATACTTTTTGATAATAACCATCTTTCCAACCATTCGAATCAAACTTTTTTAAATCTCCAGTATAATAAAAATTATAACCCTTAACCTTATAAATAGCACTTGCTTCCATTTTTCCCTCAATTATATATCTAAAAGAAACTGTTGAATTATCTGCACTTACAAACTCCAATTTTAATTCTAATCCCAAACCATCTAAACTATCTATATCTGTTGCATTATCTACAATTTCTTGCATCTCACTATTATATTTATTAAAATCATTTTTTACTATCTCATTTAAATAATCTGCCACTTTATTAAGAGTAGCATTTTTTGAAGAATTATTTAAAAGAGTCATTTTATTTACAACTTTTTTATCATTATTATTACTTTTTATTTCTTCTTGTTCTTCTTTAAAACTTACTTCATTATCAAAAGTAATCATATCTTCTTCATTTAAAGTTACCGCTAAAAGAATACGTTCCTGCATCAAACTTAAATCAATATCATCAGTATTAAATTCATTTTTTCCACTTTTCTTAGCTAATTCCTTAAATGTATCAATAACTACACTCTTAGTTTCTTCTGAAAACTCAATTGTTTCTTCTTTATATTCGTATTCCCCCGTAGGCATCATACAATTACAACCTTCTTGTGGAGCATAAATTTCAATAACTTGCAGTGCTTTAATAACATTATTAGGTAATAAATATATATAACTTTCTCCACCAAAATCATGTCTTATCTTATAAATATAATCATCATATACAATTGGTTTACTAGTATCAGGCAAAACAGGATTATCATCATCAAGATTATCATCATTATGTGATTTTATCCAACTAAATGCCGAAAATGCTACCGATACAATAAAAATAATAATTAACACACTTATAACTACAATACTCCAATTTTTATTTTTCATAGTCTCACCTACCTAAATAATAACAAATATCCAAAATAAATAAAAGAATAAAAAAATATTTTACATATATCTTTACAACTTTAAAATTAATAATTTATCTCACAAAAAAATGCCCTAAGGCATTATTCTTAAGCTAACTCTACTTCAGCTCCAGCTTCTTCAAGTTGAGCTTTTAGTGCTTCTGCTTCTTTAGCATCAATATTTTCTTTTAAGTTACCACCATTATCAGCAATAGCTTTAGCCTCAACTAAACCAAGTCCTGTAACTTCTTTAATAATCTTTATAACTGCAATTTTATTGCCACCAGCACTCTTAAGCACTACAGTCTTTGTAGAAGGTCCCTCATCTACTGCAGCTCCAGCTTGAGGAGCAGCAACTGCAACAGCACTTGGGTCAACTCCAAATTCCTCTTTCATTGCATCAACTAATTCTTTAACTTCAAGAATAGTCATTTCTTTTAAAGCACTAATAAAATCTTCTTTTGTTAATTTTGCCATTTCAAATCAATCCTTTCTAATTTTCTAATTTTTCGGCATATAAATTTAAACCAATTGCTAAATTTCTTACGTGTTCCATCATACCAGCTGCAAGCATTGTAAGTAGTCCTTCATAAGATGGAATAGAAGCATATTCGTTAATAACTTTTAAATCTGCAGTTTTACCATCAATAATACCTACTCTAATTTTCATCTTATCATGGTCTTTTGCAAATTCACTAATTACTTTTATTGGTTCAAGTAAATTTTTTCCAAACATAATCGCATTTGGACCTTCTAAGAAACTATCTAAGTTTAAACTCATATCATCTAAGGCTCTCTTTAAAAGAGTATTTTTATAAACTCTAACCTCAGCATCAGTTTCTCTTAAAGCTTTTCTTAGTTCACTAACTTCACTAACAGTTAAACCTTGATATTCAAATAAAATAACTGATTCACTATTCTTAAGTTTATCTGTTATTTCTTTAACTATAGCTTTCTTAGTGTCTAAAATCTTTGTACTTGCCATTTCTTCCTCCTATTATATTTATCAAAAAAGCTTCCTTTTGGGAAGCATAAAATAACTTTATTTATTCTCCCCTCGGTAGGATTATTAAAGATTAAATCTCCCCACTGTCTTTGGTTCGCTTAATTGATATTAGTATTATATTACAATTTTTCTTAAATGTCAAAAGTATTTTTATCTAATTTAATACCAGGACCCATTGTACTACTAAGGGTTATACTGCTAATAAATACACCTTTAACACTAGCAGGCTTAGCTTTTGCAATTGTACTTACTACATAACTTAAATTTTCTTTTAATTGCTTTTCAGTAAATGAAGCTTTACCAATAATAGTATGAATATTTCCAAAACTATCATTTTTATAAGCAACCATTCCTTTATTAATATCATTTATTGCTTTAACAACATCATTAGTAACAGTACCAGTCTTAGGATTTGGCATTAAACCTTTAGGACCTAAAACTTTACCAATTTTACCAAGCTCTGGCATCATATCTGGAGTAGCTACAATTACATCAAATTGGAACCAATTTTCATTAGCAATTTTATCTAACATATCTTTATCTCCAACATAAGTAGCTCCAGCTTCTCTAGCCTTTTGAGCTGCATCACCTTTTGCAATAACTAAAACCTTTTTAGTTTTACCTGTCCCATTTGGAAGAACAAAACTTCCTCTTAAATTTTGGTCAGATTTCTTCGCATCAACATTTAATTTAATAGCAACCTCAATAGTACTATCAAACTTTGTAACACTAGTTTCTTTAACTAATTTTACAGCTTCATCTAAACTGTATAATTTGTTTTCTTCAACTTTTTTTGATGCTTCCACATATTTTTTACCATGTTTACTCAAAATTATTCCCTCCTATCTGTGGTTATTTTAAGATGGATTTCTTTTATTTATTATTATTCTTCTGTAACTTCTTCTTTTTCTTCTTCGCCAATTACAGGTACCTCAGCATTAAATTCTTTAGCATCACGTTCCATTTCTGCAAGTTCAGCATCTCTCTTAGCTTGTTCTGCTTCTTCCTTACGAGCTTCTGCTGCTTGTTCTGCTAATTCTTTATCATTAACACCTTTGATTGCAATACCCATATTACGAGCTGTACCTTCAATCGTATTCATTGCAGATTCTACATCATATGCATTTAAATCTGGTAATTTAACCTCTGCAATTTTTCTTAATTCATCTTTAGTAATAGTTGCAACAATTTCATTAGCTCCCTTAGTAGAACCCTTTTGAATCTTAGCTGCTTTCTTTAATAAGAATCCTGCTGGTGGAGTTTTAAGTACGAAATCAAAGCTTCTATCATCATAAACCGAAATTTCACAAGGAACTACATCGCCCATTTTATCTCTAGTTGCATCATTAAATTTAGTACAAAATTCTTGTAAATTAACTCCTGCTGGACCTAAAACAGTACCAACTGGAGGAGCTGGAGTAGCTTTACCTGCTTCAATTTGTAGTTTAATTCTTTTTACGACTTCTTTTGCCACGAAAACACCTCCTATAAATTATTTGTCTTCGAGTGTAGTGGTTTAGGGCAAATCCACTTCCCTCCCACTAAACTATATGCAAACACCTAAATTTGCAATTATGATAATACCATAAAAAGCCCTAAATTGCAAGACTTTCTTTATATTTAAGTATCTTCTTAAAAACATAAAAAAATAGTATTTAAACTATTTAGATATCTCCAACACTACTAGCATTTAAACTAAAATCACTAAACTCACCCTTTAAATATAAAGGATAAGCTGCTGCTCCAATCATCGCCGCATTATCTGTACAATATAAAAGCTTTGGAATCAATAATTTAGCATCATACTTATCACATAATTTCTGCATTTCTTCTTTTAAATATCCATTCGCAGATACTCCCCCTGCTATAACAAGTCTTTTAATACCAGTCTCTAAAAATGCTTTTTCAACCTTTCGTTTCAGTTCATCTATCGCAACACTTTGAAAACTACACGCTAAATCACATTTTCTTATTTCTTCTCCCCTTTGTTTACTATTATGTACTAAATTAATAACTGCACTTTTAAGCCCACTATAACTAAAATTATAAGTATTATCCATAACTGGTTGAGGTAAATCATAAGTACAATTACCGGTTTTTGCAAGCCTCTCAACATTTGGTCCACCCGGATATTTTAAACCTAAAACTCTTGCCACTTTATCAAAGCATTCTCCTATCGCATCATCTAAAGTTTCTCCAAGTTTTAAAAATTTATAATCATCTTCCATTACCAAAAGTTCTGTATGCCCTCCACTTACTATTAAAGCAAGCATTGGAAATTCCATCTTATCATCTATATTATTCGCATAAATATGTCCAATTAAATGATTAACTCCAATTAAAGGTTTATCATACATTAAAGCAATAGTTTTAGCTGCCTCAATTCCTACCATCAAACTTCCTGTAAGTCCTGGCTTATATGTAACCGCAATTGCGCTCATCTCATCAATTGTCATATTTGCTTTTTTTAGTGCTTCATCTAACACCATTGTTATTGCCTCTGTATGCATTCGACTAGCAATTTCAGGTACTACTCCACCATATAAAGCATGAGTATCCATCTGACTTGCAATAACTAAACTAATTACTTCTTTACCATTTTTTACAATTGCTATACTTGTTTCATCACAAGAAGATTCTATTGCTAAAATAAATACATCCATCTTTTATTCACTCTTTCTCGCCATCAAATAAGCATCATCATCTTTATAATACTTTTCTCTTGTATGTACAATCTCAAATCCAAACTTTTCATATAAATTAATCGCTGGAATATTATGAGTTGCTACTTCTAAAGTAACTAACTTCAAATTTTCTCCACCCTCACTAATAAGATAAGTAATTAAATTAGAAGCAACCATTTTATTTCGATAATTCGGATCTACTACCAAACTTAATATATCACAAGTATCATAAAATAATGTTGCACTTATAAACCCCACTATTAAATCTTCTTTTTCATATACAATAACCTTAGAATAACCATCATTAAGCATTTCATTTATTTTAAATAAATTACTAAAATTTTCATGTAAAAGTTCCCCTAATTCATTAATTCTTGGTATATCCATAACTGTTGCTTCTCTAATCATTTGCTACATCTATCCTTTTCACATATAAAGGTTTTAAAACATGAGGATTAACTTCTTCTTTATCTTCTAAATATTTAAAAATAAGTTCCATATCAACGTCTTTATCATCTAAAATTGTAATATCTAAATTACTCTTCTTAATTTCATCAAAACTTAAATAAAAATAATCTTTCAAAAGTTCATGCCTACTATTAAAACTACCCCCAAATACTCCATTTTTATCACTAATACCTAAAGTTATATCTCTATTATATTCTAAATCTAAAGCTTGTAAATAAGATATTGCTTTTATTTTAATATTTCTAGTATATCCCATAACTTTAGCTACTACTACCCCAATTCTAACTCCTGTAAAAGAACCAGGTCCATTAATAACTATAACTTGTTCTATATCCTTAGCAGCAAGTTTATTATCGTTTAATAATTCTTGCAATAATCTAACCGTATTTTCTGAGTGTTTATTACTTAAAAGCTCTTTTTTATCTACTAACTTCCCATCTTTAAGTAACCCCAACACTAATTTTTTAAAATGCGTATCAATGTATACAGTATTCATAACGCACTCCTTTCCAAAAACAAAACCCCACTTAAAAAGTGAGATTATAATACTGCATTACAAAGTTCTTCGTACTTTAACCCTCTTGGTTTAAAGATTAAAACTCGCGTATTCTCATCTACTATTTTAATATTTATCTCCAGTCTTTCTGCTGGTAATCTATCTTCAATTAATTCTGCCCATTCAATAATAGTTACTCCATCTTTATTAAAATAATCTTCTACACCAAAATCTTCATTTTCATCAATTCGATAAACATCCATATGATATAATGGCATTTCTCCATTAACATATTCTTTCACAATTGTAAAAGTAGGACTTGTAATATTCTCTTCTATTCCTAAAGCCCCAGCAAAACCTTTCACAAAAACAGTTTTACCACTTCCTAAATCTCCATTTAAACAAATAACCATTCCTGGAAATTTTTCACTTTCAATATTTTGGGCTAATTCTAAAGTATCATCCACACTTTTAGATGTATATTTATAATCCATTTTACTCACCTAAAGTTATTATAACAAACTTTTCTTTAAATGTTCAAGTATTATTATATAATTTGACATATTAATTTTTTCTATCCCCTAAAAACCTAAATAAAACCTTAAAATACTTTATTTTTTTATCTCTAACTTTCCTAAATATCTACAAGATAAAAATATATTAGAAAATTCTAGCCTTTATTATATTTTTAAAACATATTAAAATATATATGAGGTGTGAAAATGGATTTTGTTGTAAGACAAACTAGGCAAAAAGATCCAGCTAGTTACAAATCTTTATATATTAAAGATTCCCTGTTAAAAGAAGTAGATAAAATAGCAGAAAAGAACAACACCTCTTTTAACAACGTAGTAATTAGTATGATCGAAGCCTGTATCTATGGTAATGGTGAGGGCCAAGAAGAAGAAAAGAAAATCAAATCTTAATTCTTATAGATACACTCCTTGAATAATCACAGCTCTAAAAATATCTACTAAAAGTAGGTATTTTTTCATGAAAAAAACTAACTTAAGCAAGTCTTAAGTTAGCTAATCTAAAATTTATAAACAGGATCTGTAAGAATAACGTCTCTACTACCATCTGCATTTAAATAATATGCATATATAGGAAGAGATGCGTAAGTTTGTTGAAGTCTAACCGTAAATTTAATCTGATATCCAACTAAACCTGTTCTATCTTTATTAAAAACGCCATTATAATCTACCCCTATTTTATATGTTTTGCCTTTAAGTACCTGGCTAACCTCTTTTTCTAATTTTGCTTGTTCTGCCTCAGCCATACTTAAAATTTTATCTGAATAATCCATATAATTATCTTTATTTGTCGCACAATTATCTTTTGTAGGAATTATATAAGCAACTGCATATTCAGTACTATAATCTTTCATTCCATAAATACAACTATTAGTAGGCTCATCTGGTTTATCATCAGGTTTAACAGTTCCGGTATTTTGGTTATTATTCTGATTACTATTACCACTACTATTTTGGTTATTATTAGTATTATTATTTGTACTACTATTATTAGAATTATTACTTGAACTATTATTTGAGTTATTACCAGTATTTGTATTCGTATTATTATTTGAACTATTAGAACCCGTATTATTTTTATCAGTTGTTACATAAGTAATAGTCGGTTTTTTATTAGTAGTAGGTGTCTTATTAGTACTTGGTTTTTGAGTAGTTACACTTCCCCCATTATTTTGATTACTACTTGAATTATTATTTGAAGTACTATCATTTTGATTATTATCAGCCAAAGTATTATCTTCAATCATTCCTGAAGAACCATAATCTTCATTACTATCCTGATTATTATCGGTATCATTCTGATTATTATCCACCAATTGTGATTCTATCTTAACTGTATTTATTACATAATCATTTTCTTTATTACAAACCAATTTAACTTTAATTGTATACTCTTCATCACTTATCTTAGTTACTTCTGCATAACTTTCATCTTTCTTACAAGCTTTACCATCTTGATCTTTAAACTCAACAATCAATTTTGAATCAACCATATCTGCCAAAGTTAAAGTAGCTTTTCCATTTAATTTTTCTGGTAATTTATCTCCTCTAAAATATTCTGCTGCTGCTTGTTGCATTACTTTTAAATTTTCGCCAATATTAGATGGATTTTTCTTTGATTGTTTTGTTACAATCGAAATTAACCACATAACTAAAAATACTACTACTAAAAATATAGTCATCTTAATTAATAAAGATTTCCAATTAACTTTTAAACTTCTTCTTTTATCCTCATACATAAAAAATCCCCCTTAAGCCAAATACATTTACTTGGTTTTGCGAGCTATAATACCACAAAAAAGAACAAATGTCAAATTTTTCTCTTGATATTGATGGTGTTTCCAAAGTGGGGAGATATAAAAAATTATTTTTTAATAAATAAAAATGGTTAGTAACCAAAAAATACT
>CANPVV010000020.1 GCA_947581835.1 uncultured Bacilli bacterium | reverse complement strand
TACCTTTTATTATAAGGACATTTTAACTTGTAAATAAACTTTTAAAAATAGGACATTTTAACTTATAATTCACAAATAATAAAAAAGTAATTGTCTATTTATCTAAATTATGTTACAATTAAATTGTAGAACATTTAAGGTCTAAATGCCTACAAGAAATTTTTCAATTTTTTGTGACACTTATCTTAATATTAATATGTATATTCATGTTGATAAAGAAAAGTGTCTTTTTGATTATTACAACACTCGTTGTAACAACATATAATGTTAAAATTACTTTTAACATAACACAAATGCCTCCTAACTAATCTAAACCCCCTGATTTCTCAGTAAAGGATAGTTAAGAAAGGGAAAACACTAGGTAGGCACTCCGCCTTAAATGTTCAATTATTTATTTTAAAATTAAAATAAACTCTAGTCAAGAAAAATCGTTCGACAAAATTCGACATTACAACAAACATTAAATTATCAATTATTGTATTTATTTAAAAATTATGTTAAAATCAAATTGTAGAACATTTAAAGTCTAAATGCCTACAAATAATTACTTATTTATGGACGCTTATCTTAGAAAAGTGTCTTTTTTATATATTTAAAAAAATAAAATATCAAAACTAAATTATTTAATTATTTTCTAAATCTCAAAACTCATATACTATATTGTGGTATATATGAATAAAATAAAAAAATACTTTAAACTCATAAAAGCAAAAGATCCTGCCCTCCATTCTTATTTTGAGGTTTTGATTTATCCTTTTACAATTGCAATATTCTACTATAAAATAGCCCATTTTCTCTATCTTCACAAATTTTATTTTCTTGCTCGTTATCTAAGCGAAAAAGCCAAAACAAAAACCGGTATAGAAATCCATCCCGGTGCTGTCATTGGAAAGAACTTTTTTATAGATCATGGCTCTGGAGTTGTAATTGGTGAAACCACCATCATAGGTAACAATGTCATGCTTTATCACAATGTAACCTTAGGTAGTACCACTTATACCAAAGAAAAACGCCATCCCACCATTGAAGATAATGTAACAATTGGTACCGGTGCTACAATTTTAGGTAATATTACCATCAAAGCTAATTCCAAAATAGGTGCTAAATCTCTCGTTTTAAAAGACGTTCCACCCAATAGCACCATCACAGGTCTTTATAAATAGTTGTCTTTAACTATGTTTTGTGTTAAAATAATAATAGTAAAAGGTGGTCTACTTATGAAAAAAATTTCTAATCTAATTATTGTTATTCTTATGGTCTTTACTTTAACTAGTTGCTTTTCTAAAGATAAATTAAGTAATGAACATGTCTATACAACAACTTATCCTACATATTATTTAACTAACTATTTATATGGTGCTGAAAAAGAAGTCAAAAGTATCTATCCAACTGGTGCTGATATTCATACCTACGAACTAACTGCTAATCAAAAAGAAAACTATCACAAAGGTGCTTTATTTGTTTATAATGGTCTAACTAATGAAAAAGAACTAGCTCGAGAATTTTTAAATGACAATGAAGATATTTTACTAATCGATGTTGCCTATGGCCTAAACTATAAAAATAGTATTGAAGAACTATGGTTAGCTCCTAATGACTATTTAATGCTTGCTAAAAATATCAAAAACAACTTAATTGATTACACTACCAGTAAAACTGTCGCCGAAAATATCGAAAAAAGATATAAAGAACTTGAAGAAACCCTCTCATATATGTCTGCTGATTTACGCAATATTGGAAGTACAGCTATTATGGACGGTAATCCTACCATTGTTACCTCTTCTAACAAACTTAAATTCTTAGAAGACTATAATTTTAATGTTATCGCCCTTGATGATGAAAGTGTAACCGATGCTACTATCAAAAGTAATTTTAATAGTAAACGTTATAAAGATATCTATCTTTGTGATAATGACGAAAAGACTGATTTAATCGCTGATTTAGAAGAAAATTATGGTGCTAATATTATCAATGTTAAAATGATGTATACTCTAACTGATAAAGAAGTAGAGGATAATGAAGATTATCTAACAATAATGAAAGATTTTATTGAAAATATAAGAAATACAGCTTTAAGTTAAGCCGTATTTTTTTAATTATTTTTTAATTCCATAAACTAATTTATTATAATCATAAAATATACCAGTATGAATTGGATAATAAGTAAGTAAAGCATTAAGAATAATTACTAAACCAAAACCTATTATTGCCAATTTTTCTAATTTAGGATTATATTCTTTTTGTAATATTCGGTAATTAAGAATCTCACTAATTCCTATTGCAATTAAGAATATAATAAAAGTTACAATAATATTATCTTTAGTCTTTAATATAAGGAAAAACACTGGTGTAAATATAAGCATAACTAAAACTGCACAAACCAAACTAGAAATAAATCCCGCCCATAAAGTATTCTTTCTTTTTTTATAATAAATTTTCTCAATTATTGCCCAAACTAAAAAAGCTCCAATTATAATCTTGTTATGTTCCCATATACTTTCATTTACTGGAAATATAAGTGAAGTAAAAAAATTAGGCATCCACACATATATAAAATGAAATAAACTACTAACTAAAAATACTAAAATCACACTTATAATTTTCCATAACTTTAAACTCATAAAAAATCACCTATTATAAATATAGGTGAATTTTAAAAAAATTATTCCAAAAATTACTTATCTAAAGTTCTGGCTTCTCTCGCACTAATTCTAACTTTATTTCCATTAATAGTCTTTTTTTGAATATTAGGTTTTTGTTTTGTTTTTGTTGCATTTAAAGCATGACTCCTCTTATTACCTGTTAAAGGTTTTTTAGTTGTTACTTTTTTTGCCATTTTGCCACCTCCAAAATTTCTTTTACTTCTAAAATTTTACTATAATCTATATTAAAAGTCAATTTATTTATCTAACTTTAGCATATTTAATCTCTAAATTCATACAATTTTTTAGGAGATGATAAAATGAATTGTAAAATCCCATTTACAAAAGATATTCCCTTTGAAAAAAAATTATATGAAATCACTAGTATTAGTCTGGAGCATGAATTAAAACTTGAAAAAGAACTCTTAAAAGGTAATTTTATAATATCCGGTGACTTTAAAAGTCACGAAGTAAGTGTTAATAAAGAAGCATTTTCTTATATTTTACCTTTTGAAATAACTTTATCTGAAAATATTGATGAAAAAACTATTGAATTTATGATTGAAGACTTTACTTATGAAGTCCTAGAAAACAATATTCTACGTGTCAAAATTGATTTTAATGTTATTGGAAGTATCAAAGAAGAACCTGAAAGAACAAAAGAAGAAACCATTTTCTTAAAACCTGATAATATTCCCACCATCGCTGAAATAAAAGGGGAGACACCTTTACCTCAAGAAAATGACCGTTCAGAAATTACCAATAATATCAACAATCTTAATTTAGAACAATCCAATATTCACTTAAGTAAAGAAGATTTAACCGAAAATCTAATAGATAAAAAGGAAGATGAAACCATGAATATTAATACTGAAGAAAATAAAGAAATAATAGAAAATAAACTAACTAAAACTCAAGAAGAAGAACTTACAATCTCAACTATTAAACCCAATGTAGATAATGATTCTAACGCTATATTAAATAATCTAAATACTCAAGATAATGAATTTGCAACCTATCATATCCATATGGTAAATGATGGTGAAACTATTGAAACTATCTGTACTATGTATAACTCTAATATGGATATTTTAAGTGAATACAATGAATTAAAAGAATTATCCCCCAAAGATAAAATAATAATTCCTGAAAAAGATGAATAATTCTTTAGAAGAATTAAAAACTAATCTTAAACCTTATCGTTACACTAAAAAAAAGAATGTTACCATTATTGATTCTACCAGTGGTTCTTTTGTAATTAAAGAAAAAAAAGATAACAAAATTTCTGAAGCCTATAATTATTTACTATCTCGTAACTTTGATTATTTTCCTAAATTAGCTCAAGAAAATAGGGAAGATGTCAATATTTTTGAGTATATTCCTGAAATTAAAGAACCAACTGACCAAAAAGCTCAAGATTTAATCGAACTAGTTGCTCTATTACACAATAAAACCACTTACTATAAAGAAATAACCCAAGATAAATATAAAGAAATCTACGAAAATATTTCCAACAACATTCTATATACCAAAAATTACTACGATAATTTATTTAACCTAAAAATTGCCGAAGTATATCCAAGTCCTAGCACCTATCTTTTACTACGCAATATCTATAAAATCTTCTCAGCTCTTGATTATGCTCAAGATTTATTAGAGAGTTGGTTTGATAAAACTAAAGATGACCTAAAAGAAAGGGTAGCTTTTATTCATAATAATCTTGAATTAGACCATTTTCTTCGTAGTGATAAAAGTTATTTAATTAGTTGGGAAAAATCCAAAATAGATTCACCCATCTTAGATTTAATAACCTTTTATCAAAAAGAATATCTAAATCTTGATTTTGAGGCTATTATCAAAAAATATTTAAAAAGTTATCCCTTAAAACCTAATGAATTAGACTTATTTTACATTGTTATAAGTATACCTCAGAAAATTGTCTTTACCGAAGATGAATATCAAGATACTAAAAATATTAGGGAACACCTAGACTATATTTTCAAAACCGAAAACTTAATTAAAAATTTATCTACCGATGGGGATAATGGGGATAAATAATTCTAAATATTAAATAAAAAAATAAAAACACTTCAATTAATAAAATAAATAAATTAAATCTCAATGGTAATATCAAAGTTATAATAATTTGATAAAATATTAAAATAGCCAAACAAAAAATAGCTAATACTGTAAAAAAACTCCCTCCAAAATTTCTATTTGGATACATACCTACCACCTAATTTATTTTATGTTTAAGTCTTCTTTATGTTTAAATAAATGCCTAATTTAGTCATTAAATGTAAAATTAAGCGAAATTAGTTGACTATTACTGAGAGTAAATATAAAATTAAAGGTGTACAGAAAATTTTTTCTGTATAAACAGAGTACTTGATCTTTTTTTCCAAACTCTCTTAGGCTTTAAAAGCCCTCGTGGTCAAGTACTCTTTTTTATGTTTAATAATATTCTTAAAAGTTAATTAACTGTCAAACTATTTTACATAATTTGATAATTGTTTTTATCTATCTATTTATGATATAATAAATTAGGTGAATAGTATGAGAGAGTATTTTATCAATATAGCAATTGATCAAGCTATTAAACTTTATTTATCAAATTCTAAAGACCAAGATGGTCTTATCTATAATTCTTTTTTAGTAGTAACTATTAGAATTTTAGCTCTCATCTATAACGAAGCCGACTTACTTAATCCTTATTACTTAAATAATGAAGTAGTATTTATGAATAACCTAACTAAATATGGAATGAGTATTACTGACGTTCATTTATTTAAAGATGAATTATTTAACTATTATAATTTTGAATGTAATAATGAATCTAAAGAAATTAAAGAAAAAAATCCTTACTTTATTCCAGTTTTAAAATATTTAGTTGATATGTTTGTTGCTAAAAAAAATAATTATGGTATTACCTATGAAGAAGAGGAAACTTTCCTTGAATTAGCATATACATCTCATACCACTAATCCATATCGTGTATCATATAATTATTTAGTATGTGATAATCCATTATATATTGAAAAATACTATTATTCTAAAATAAATTCTCTTGAAGTAACTAAAGATTTAAGTAAAACCATTAATCTTCCTCTTAATTTAGAAGCTCTAAATTATGTTGGAGTAAACTTAACAAATCTTAAAAATATGAGTGATGCTGAAATAGCTCAAGCCCAAAAAGATGCTTTTAATTATTTTCAAGTTGATGCTACAAGCGCTAATCGTAATGAATTACTAGAAAATTCTCTTGAATATTTAAAAACTTATGGTAAACGTAAAATAACTACTGGTAATGGCTATGTTGATATCTTACTTTTAATGAGTGTTATAGCAACTTCTCTAAGTGTCTTTGCTATCATTATCTTTACTTTATAGGAGGGTTTATGGAAATAATTGAAATAAATAATCGCAAATATCAAGTTTTACAAAATCATAAAGATGCTCTAAATATCTCTGAACTATCCGAAAAATTAACCGATTACTTTGATGATTTTGACTATATTGTAGGAGATATTGCCTATAATAAACTTCGGCTAAAAGGCTTTAATAGTAAAACTAATAAAAATTTTAAAGATTTAAATGACGTTGATAAAGTAGAAGAATACATTGAAAATAATTGTGCTTATGGTTGTAAGTGGTTTATGATTAGTGAAATAAAAGATTGAATAAAAATAAATATTTTGATATAATAAAAAAATAAGAATAGAGGGATTGCAGTGGCAAAAATAAATATAACTAAACCAACCGGTGGGGTAGAAGCCCTAACCTTATTAAGTGCTTTTAAAGGTGAAGGAAACACTTATGTGATATTTGATAGTGAAAAAACTGGCTCTATGGGCCTACCTATAATCTATGTAAGTAAATATACCAATAAATTAGAAAAAATAGATGATCAAAATGAGTGGCAAAGTGTTAAAAATTATTTAAAAGGTATTATTAATGGAACTAATTTTGAATATGTTAAAATTCCTGAACAAATACCCGCAAATGAAGCATATTATATGCAATTATCACTTCCTAATCAAACTTCTTTTGATGCCATCAAAAATCGCTATATTCCAACCGCTACGAGTGATGCTGGACCTTTAACTCCTCCTGTTGAGACTTTAGAAAGTCCCACTCCAGCACCTGCTATAAATTTAGGACCAACTCCTGTACCTTCTGTAGCACCAGCCCCAGCTCCCGCAAGTATTAATAATGAGACCAAAACTCCTCCCGAAACTCCAAATCTTGAGAGTATTACCCCAAAAGAAACTACACCTGAAGTCTCTACTCCAACTGAAAAAGCTCCAGAAGTATCTCCAGCAAGTCCAGCTCCAGTTCCTGTTGTAAGTGAAACACCATCGAATGTTGCCCCAACTACCCCGATAATACCCGCTACTCCAGTAGAACAGCCCCAAACAACTACAGCACCAGCCGCATCTCCAACTAATTCCAACTTTGATTTTAGTAGTGATAAAGCTACTTTCCTAAAAGCTTGTGAGAATATGTTTGATGCTTTAATATCTAAATACCAAAAAGAACTAAATGCTTTAAATGAAAGAGAAAAAAATCTTCAAGCTCGAGAAAGTGAAATATCCCTTAAAATGGCTAATGCCGATGAACATTTAAAAAATGCGGAAGCCAAAGAACAAGTTGCCAATATTGCTCATGATAATGCTAGCAAAATAATGGATATAAGTAAATTAATGCCAGAAAGTCCTAACCAAACCAATTAACTCTTGAATAAAACAAGAGTTTTTTCATACTATTTAATATGATAATCTAAAAAATTTTATTTTAAGTTATATATATTTACCAAGTGAAAGGAATGATTATTATTATGAAAGATAATCTAAACTTTTATTATAATCTAAATATTAGTACCATTGACGAAGAAGAGGGGATAACTCACTTTCTTTTAAATAATAACCATTACTACTTTGTTCCCCTAAATCGTAATCCTAAAGAACTTGACGATATACTTAAAGTTAGTCAAGAATTAAAAAATCATGGCCTTTTAGTTCATGATTTAATTACTAATAAAATGGGTAATATAATCACTAATATCTATAATACTAACTATATATTAATGCACATTAATGGGGAGATATATGATGAAATAACTTTACCTGATATCTTAAAATTAAATAAAACCTTTATTCTAAACAAAACTAAAAGTAATCTATATCGTAATAACTGGTCTAAACTTTGGAGTGATAAAGTTGATTATTTTGAATACCAAATAAGTGAACTTGGTAAAGATAAAGAAATAATCTTAGAAAGTTTTAGCTATTATATAGGTCTTGCTGAAAATGCAATTAGCTATGTAAATAGTATTCCTCTAAGATTTAAATTTACTGACCAAGATAAAATCTGCCTCTCGCATCGTCGTCTAAATTTCCCCAATTATAAATTAAATTATCTAAACCCCCTAAGTTTTATTTTTGATTTAGAAGTAAGAGATTTAGCCGAATATTTAAAAAGTGCTTTTTTCCAAAATGAAGATGCTCTAAACTATTTAAAATTAATATTAAAAACAACTCATTTTACTCCCTATAGCTTATCCATGCTTTATGCAAGACTTTTATATCCTACCTATTACTTTGATATATATGAAAAAATAATGAATAAACAAGCCTCTGAAGAAAATCTTCTTCCCATCATAGAAAAAAATCACGAATATGAACTATTCTTAAAAAACTCCTATTATGAAATAAGTAAATATGCTCCTTTAGAAAGAATAGAATGGCTCTTAAAAAAAGAATTATAAAGAAACATTTATAACTCCCTCAATTTCTGGTACTTGTTCCTTTAAATAAGTTTCAATTCCCAAATTAATAGTATCATCAATACTTCCACACATTGCACAAGCACCACTTAACTTAATATAAACAAATTTATCTTCATATCTAATAAATTCAATATCTCCTCCATCTTGATTAATAAAAGGTCTTAAATCTTCAATTAATTCTTTAATTTTGTCCTCCATTTAACATCACCACCACAATTATATTAGAAAACCTTTTTAAAGTAAAGCCGAATGTGTTATAATTTAATTGGTGAAATATATGTATAAAATAGGTGAAATAGTAAAATGTACCATCACAGGCTTTAAAGACTATGGTATTTTTGTTAAAGTAGACAATAATTATGATGGCTTAATTCATATATCTGAAATCTCTGAAAGCTTTGTTAGAAATGTTAAAGATTATGGTGAAATAGGTGAAGAAATTTATGCGACTATCTTAGAAATAGACGAAGAAGCTAAACATTTAAAATTATCTATTAAAAACACTAATTATAAAGTCGATGGTAAAAGTATGAAAGAGCGGGACTTAGATGGCTTTCTTCCCTTAAAAAAACATTTAAATATTTGGATTAATGAAAAAATAAAAGAAATTAACCATTAAAAGAAGTTTTTATATCCTTTTAATATTACTTAATTTCTCTTTTTAAATGCATATAAAATATCTTGACATGGTAAAAATATCATGTATAATGAGTATACAACAAACCCTAAAAGGAGAGTACAAAAATGAAAAATAAAATCTTCAACAAAGTAAAAAAATACAAAACTCAAATTACTGCCACTGCTCTAAGTGCTTTGATTGCCTTAGGTATTTTATCAGTTAATAGTAAAGATAATAATTATGATTATATTCTAGACTATAATGATACTCATACTGAAGATTTTACTCCAAATCTCCCTGAAATACCTGAAAAAAACGTCGGGGGGGGGTTACTAATAGCCAACCTAGTAACCAAACTAATCCTGATTATTCTTATAACAAAGATTTAAATTTAGATAATCAAACTTCTTCTAATCTAGAAAAAAATGAAGATTATAATAAGGATGATAATAAAAATTATAATGAATATTATGAAGAAATAAGCAATAATTATGAAGAAGAAATTAATAATAGTATAGAAAATAATAATCCAACTAATGATTCTTTAAATGAAGACAATAATTATTCTTTAAAACCAAACACTACCGCCGAACTTGAATTTAATCACACTCATGATTTTACTAATTGGCAATCTTTAGATGATACCTATGAAGTTCGCACTTGCTCTTGTGGCGAAAAAGAATTTCGCAGTCATGATTATGAAAATAAAACAATTTTAGTTGCAAATAATGATGGCACATATAATGAAATAACTACAAGTACCTGTTCTAATTGTGAACATAGTTTTAATAGTGTGATTACTAAAGCTTGCGAATTTAATGATTGGTCGTATAATCCATTAACTAATGAAGATGAACGAGAGTGTTCATTAACCCATTATAAAGAAACAAGACCTCATACCCATACTTATGAACTTTTAGGCTTTGATAATGATTATGAATATCTACAATGTGCTTGCCATTCCGTTAAATCTATTGCTCATGAATTAGAAACTAAAACAAATTTTGATGGAACTTTAACTATTTCTTGTAAAAACTGTGATTACTCTAAAATTGAAGAAATAAAAGAAGAACCAGAAATCCATAATCATAATTTTGAACTAATTAACTACGATGCTGAACATGAATATTATTCTTGTGAATGTGGTGAAGAAGAAATTAGAAATCATACTCTAACTTCAACTACCAATGCTGATGCTTCTATTACATATACTTGTAACACTTGCGATTATACTAGAACCGAAGCTCACACTCATGATTTTGATTTATTAACTTGGAATGAAGAAAATGAAACTTGGGCTTGTACTTGTGGCGAAAAATATTCTCAAAATCATACTCTAAAAGAAAATATCAACGAAGATGGCTCAACTACTTATACTTGTGAAACCTGTTCTTATACTAAAACTATTTATCCAAGCCATACTCATACTTGGTCTAGTTGGCACAGTCTAAATGATTTAGAAGAACAAAGAGACTGTGAATGCGGTAGTATTGAAACAAGAAGTCATACTCTAAACTCTGTTGAAGAAAATGGCTATATTACTACTACATGTGAAACTTGTGATTACACTAAAAAAGAAAAACATACTGAACATGATTTTAAAGTAACAGCTTGGACTACCGAAGAAGAAACTTTAAATTGTATCTGTGGTGATGAAATAACTAGAGCTCATAATATAGATTATGAAAATGGCAAAACAAATGAAGACTATTCGACAACCTATGAATGTACCAATGAAGGCTGTGGCTATACATTAGAAGTTTCTCATGAACATGAATTTACCAATTGGTATAGTATCAATGATTTAGAAGAACAAAGTGATTGCTTTTGTGGGGAAAGTAAAACTCGCAAACATAATTTACAAACAACAATAAATAAAGATGGCTCAACTACCTATAGTTGTGAAACTTGTGATTATTCTAAAACAGTTTATCCAACTCATACGCACACTTGGTCTAATTGGCATAACCTTAATAATGCAAAAGAACAAAGAGAATGCGAATGTGGTAGTATTGAAACAAGAAGTCATACTTTAAACTCTGTTGAAGAAAACGGTTATATTACTACTACCTGTGAAACCTGCGATTATACAAATACCACTAAACATTCTAATCATGAATTTAAAATAAGCTCATGGAACAATCAAGAAGAAATATGGGAATGCATATGTGGAGATAAAGAAACAAGAAATCATAACTTAACAAACCATCGCAATTCAGATTATTCCACAACCTATGAATGCACTAATGACGGCTGTGGTTATACCAAAAAAATAGACCATACTCATAATTATGGTAATTGGTACAATTATACTGATGAATTAGAAAGACAAGATTGTATTTGTGGTAATTTTAATACAAGAAGCCATGATTTAATAACTAGTGAAGAAAATGGTATCATAACTACCACCTGTAATACCTGTGATTATGAAAAAGAAGAAAAACATCAAATCCATGAATATGTTTTCTCATCTTCTGATGAAGAACATGAAATATGGAAATGTGTTTGTGGTGAAGAAGAAATAAGAAATCATAATCTTGAAGAAACTTTTAATGAAAGAGATTATTCTTATGATTATAAATGTACTAATGAAGGTTGCAATTACACTAAACATATAGATCATGTTCATAATTATAATAAATTCGTAACTTATAATGATGATTATGAAACATGGGAATGCGCTTGCGGTCTACAAGAATATGCTTATCACAACTTTATAGATGGTAATAATAAATGCCAAAATCCAGGTTGTGACTATGAAAAAGAAGAAAAATGTGAACATAAGAATTCTCGAACAATTTATGAAAATATACCAAATGATGATATATATTGTTATTATGAAATTACTATTTGCACTAACTGTAGTACTGAATTAGGAAGACAGACTAAGGAGCACAATTGGTATATCAAAGAAGAAGTAGAAGATGTAGGTAGAGAAGAGGAATGCGTTAGATGCCAAAGAAGTAGAACAATTTACTTTGATGAAAGTATGAATTTTGAAACTTCTTCTCAACTTAACTATAATAAACCTTACACCTTAGTTCGCAAGAAAGAAGGTATATTCTAATGAAAAAATGGTATCAGAAAATAAGTAATTGGTTAATATTAATAGCTTGTATCATTTTAATACCAATATTATTTGTTAATATTTATATTATGTATCAAGCAAATACTAATAAAGATAAAATACCAAGTGTATTTGGTTACAAACCTTTTATAGTTTTATCTGGTTCAATGGAAACTAAAATATTTAAAGGCGACTTAATTATTACTAAAATAATTAAACCTGAAAGTTTAAAGAAAAATGATATTATAGCTTTTAGAGATGCTGAAAATACAGTAACAACTCATAGAATTATTGATATAGTAGAAAAAGAAGGTAAAACTTATTTTATAACTAAAGGTGATAATAACAATACACAAGATCAAAATTTAGTTGAATATGAAGACGTTGAAGGTATTTATTGCTTTAGAATACCAGGAATGGGTAATATGATGAATACTTTAGCAGAACCAACTACAATTATAATTATTTTATTAGGTGTAACATTAATATTCATTATTGGTTTTACCATCTCAACTAAAAAACAAAGAGATTTAGAACGTCTTGAATTTTTAGAATATAAACGAATGAAAGAAGAAGAAGAAAAATCTTCAAAAAATGAAAAAAAGACTAAAAAGTCTTAATTAATTTTGGTAAACAGTCTAATAGACGTTTACATAGATTAGGAATAAGCATAGATTCCTATATATAAAAAATTATGCAAAATATATTATAAAGGAGGTGAAAACAAATGAAGAAAAGAACAATCGCACTAGCAGCCTTAGCTTTTGGTGTAGCAATAACTAGTTATTCTGTAGCTGGTACATATGCTAAATATACAAGTAAAATAGGAAATGGGGCTGCAAATACTAGAGTAGCTAAATGGTTTAATACAGAAGGAAATGAAACAATTGAATTAGATGTTTTTAATACATCAACGTTTACTTCTAGTAGTAAAATATCTGAAAATGTTATTGCTCCTGGAACCTATGGCGTTGTAGAATTATCTTTACCAGCATCTCAATTAGATGCCGCCTTAAGCACTTCAAGTGTTGAAGTAGCATATGACTTAATTCCTAGTATAACTGTTACAGATGGAACAAATGGAAAAATTCATTTTTGGATAAGCGAAACTGCAACTCCTCAAGATGAAAAAACAGCAAGTCCAGAAACAAAATATTACAGTGGAAATAGTGGCTATGAATTAAAAGAATTAGGAGCAGCTTTAAATGAAGCTATGACTGTCGAAGCTAATGCTAAAGAAACAATTGCTCAAGCAGTTACACGAGCTAGCAAGCCAAAAAAATATTTACATTGGGCATGGGACTTTGATGATGATACAAAAGGCACTAATGATTCTACAGATACAGACCTAGGAAAAATAGGTACAGCTGAAGTTAAGTTAGAACTTAATTTACAAGCAACACAAGTAAATCCAGCTAGCTAATACTTAGGAAGTTTAATTAAACTTCCAAATAAGTCCATAAATATTATGGATTTATTTGAGAGTTTAATACAAGAAAGGAGTATAAAATGGAAAAGAATAATGATAATAATAATCACAATAAAGCTAAAAGAAGAACAATTATGATAATAATTATTATCATTATAATTCTTTCTCTACTCACCAGTTGTGGCTGTACTGCTAAATTTTGGGGTAAAATAGGCGACTTATTTGATAATTTTGGTGATTATGAAATTAATCCCAATACTGATGATTACAATATTAATTTAAATAAAGATTTAACTTTTGATACTAATAATTTACAAATGAATTTAAGTGATGAAAATTTAAAAATAAGTTATAGTTATAAAAATATTAATCCCCAAGAATTTACCTGTTATACTACTGATGCCAACATAGCTACTTGTTATGTTAAAGATGGGTATGTTGTTGTAAATCCTAAATCTATAGGTTCTGTTGATATAATATTAGAAACAATTACCAATGGTGAAAAATATCAAGCTAAAACTGAAGTAACAATAAATGATATTGATCGATTTATAAAATTATCTAGTTATTCTGGAACAATAAATTTAAATTATAGTAAAACTAAAATAATTCCTTATACTTTGATAAATTTAAGTGGTGATATAAAAATTGAATTAAGCGATAAAAATCTAGCAACCGCCAAAATTTCAAATCAAAATTTAATTATTTCTTGTTTAAAACCAGGAAATATTAATATAACTTTAAAAGTAGATTTTAAAGGTCATACATATACAGCTACTTATAATTTAAAAATAGTAAATGAAAAAAGTAGCAATAGTACTCTTAAAAGTTTAAAAACTAATGAAGGCAATCTAAATTTTAAATCTAATATCTATAAATATTATCTAAATGTTCCCAATTCTACCAATAAATTAAGTTTTGATGCTATTCCTCATGATAAAAAATCTAAACTTACTTATAAATTAAATGGCAAAACCGTTGATTCATTAACTAATTTACCATTAAATACAGGTGAAAATAAATTAGAAATAACAGTTACAGCTGAAGATGGCAGTACTACAACTTACGATATAACTATTAACCGAAGTGCATCTACTTCAAATACCTCTCCAAAATTGAAAAATTTAACAGTAAGTGAAGGGATTTTAACTCCTAAATTTACCGAAGATAACCTAGATTATTATTTAAATGTTTCATCAAATGTGAGAGATTTAGATATAGATGCTTTCCTAAAAAACAATAAAGATAAAATAACTTATAAATTTAATGGAGAAGAAGTAAGTGATTTACAAGATTTACCATTAAATTCTGGCCAAAATAAAGTTGAGATTACTATTGAAGATGAAAATGGTAAAACTACTACTTATACTGTAAATATAAATAAAGAAACTAGTAGTTCTAGTTCTTCCAAAGAAAAACACAAATTAAGTGATATCGAAATATTTGATGAAGATTTAAGTTTAAATGAAGAATTTGATGAAAACAAATTTAATTATACTTTAGATATTCCATTTCCAAAAGATGATTTAACTTTAAAAGGAATAGTTAAAAACAATAAAAATTCTAAAGTAACTTATAAATTAAATGGAAAATCTTTAACCGAAGAAGATTTAAAAGAACTTGAATTAAAAAATGGTAGCAATAAATTAGAAATTATTGTAACAGATGAAAATGGTAATAATGCCACAACCTATACTATTGATATTTATAAAAATTATCGAGAAATCAAAATACCTGAAAGTTTTGATCCAAAAATAGATTTAGATAATTTAGAAAATGGTAAAGCAAATATACCATATATAATTATTGAACATACCAGAAACAATCTAACTGGGGAAGAAATAGATAATTTTACTTCTAGTGATATTAATGTAACATTAGATATTCCAAATTCTAGCAATAATAAAGGTTATATTGAAATTCAACCCAAAGATAACACAATTGGTAAAAAAGATTTAATTTTAGAATATTTTGGAAGTACTGATAAAGTTACTTTAGAATTTATAAGTAAAGAATATAAAATAGTTCCTGAAAGTAATAGCTATAACTTAGATATAACTAGTGATAATAATAGTAAAGATATAGTTATAAATAACAATCTTTTTAGTTCAACTGAAGAACTAGAATCATCATACAATGAAGAAAATAATGAATTAACAATTTGTAGAAAAGACAAAAAAAGATGCTTAACTATAACTATTCCTGATGGCTTAAAAGCAAGTTATAAAGAAGGAACAGAATCATTAGTAATTGAAATCCAAACTAATGAACCAAAAGAGTACACTTTAGAATTTAAAGCTCAAGTTAATGGAGAAGATATTAAGACTTTTGATGTAAATGTTAATGCTACTAAAAAATATATTATAACTTTAAATTCTGAAAATAATCTATATAAAGGCTTCTTTGATGAAACAACAACCTCTATAACTTTAAAATTAGCTGAAAATGATACTGTAGATTTAACTAAATATAAATCTTATGTTTTAATAGATAAAGAAAACTGTACTTATTACACCATTATAGGTTATAGTAATAAAAAAGATAATAAAGAAATTACTTATCCTTTAGAAAATCCATTAGTAATTACTAAAGATTTAACTTTATATGCTGTTTATAAAGAAGAAAAAATTGAACCGCCTAAAAACTTGAAATCTTTATATTTAACCGATGTTAATTTATTTTCTAATCCTGAATATTTAGAAAAATACGGTGAAGATAAAGTTATTTATCCTGGAGCAACCGGCTCTTATACTATGAATTTTACCAATAAAACTGGAAAAACAATTATTATTAATAATTTAATGCTTGAAGAACAAGATCCTATATGTATTGATAATAAAGGTTGCTTAAATATGGGTTATGTAATAAAAGGGGAGTCTGGTTCCTATTATTGGGGAGAATCAGGGAATAGATTAGAAAATAGTCCTTATAAAATTTTAGATCATTATAATCAAAATATTATTTCTATTCCTAATGGTATTATTCTTCTAAATAACGAAACTACTCAAATTTCTCTTAATTGGCGCTGGAAAGATGATGATGATTCTCTAGATACCGCAATTGGTAATTATGTAGCCCAAAAAAATGAAGATCTTTCTATTAATGATTTATATAAATTAATAGTAAGAATAGATTTTTATGAAGAAGATTTATGTTCTTTAGGAGCTAATCCATGAAACTTTTAAAGAAAATATTATTTACTATTTTAACTATATTTATGCTTGTAATTTTAATCTTTAATCTATATAATTTTTATAGTATTAAAATATTAAAAAAAGATTTACCAACTATAAATGGTTATGGAATCTTAGAGGTTGCCTCAGGTTCTATGAGCCCTACTTTAAATATTGGAGATTTAATAATTATTAATACTAATCAGAAAGATTATCATAAAAATGATATTATTACATTTTATGATGTTAATGGATCTTTTGTAACTCATAGATTAATATCAATAGATAAAGATACTATGATTACAAAAGGAGATGCTAATAATACTGAAGATGAAAGTCTACCAACCAAGAATATAGTGGGTAAATATATTTTTAAAATAAATAGTTTAGGTAAATTAATATCTTCTTTAAAAAATCCTTTAGTAAGTATCATGATATTTGTCATTGGCATATTAATATGTATATTAATAAGTATTAATCAAGAAAGTGATTTAATAGATGAAAAAGAATTTCAAGAATATCTTCAAAGTAAAGAAACAATTAAAGAAAATAAATTAAAATTATTCTTTAAAAATTTAAAATTTAAGTTTAAAAAGAATAAACCTAAAAAGAAGAAAGTAAAAAAGAAAAAAAGAGTAAAAAAAGTCAAACCTAAAAGACATAAAAAGAAGAAAAAGAAAAGAAAGTAAGCAGGTGATAAAATGAAAGAGCTATTTCATAGTAAATTATTTAAAAAGAATTTAGCTAAATGGACTATTATGTATATAGGTGTAATAGCTCTTTTAACGACTGCTATAACTTATTCTAAATATATGACTGAACTTCAAATGTCTGATAGTGCAAGAGTAGCTAAATTTGATATAGATATTATTCCTATTGAATGTAGTAATTCAAATGAAAAAGATAAAGTATGTAATGATAATATAACATACCGACCTACAACTCCTATAACATATAGTTTTACAGTTAATAATAATTTAGAAGTAAAAACAGCTTTAGTATTAACTATTTATGTTAATGATAACTTTGAAGTAACCAATTTTACTAAAGATGGTGAAAAATTAACTTTTAATCCCAGTAAAACGATTATAGATCCAAAAAATAATGTTATTTATACTTATCAAAGCATTATAGAGCAAACAGTCCTACCTGGCAATGATAACAGTAAATATGAAATAACAGTCAAATATAAAAACTACGAAGAAAAAATAATAAATAATAATTTAGATTACAATATTATAAAAGTTGAATATTCAGCAACTCAAGAAAAGAATTAAGGTGGTGCAAAAATGAAAAAAAATAAAAAAATAATAATTACTAGTATATTTATATTTTTGATATTATGCAATACTAATTTAATCTTATTTAGAACTTCAGAATCTAAATATTATGAAAAAAAATCATTAGTATATAAAAATAATTTATACAATTTATATAATCCTAAAAATATTGAAATATCAATAGATGAATTATCAAATTATAAACAAGTTATAATAGATTTAAATATTAAAAGAAATTCTATTGGAATTAAAGAAAATGATAAAGACACATATATTATTGAAGGTACATGGCCTGAAATTTGTACTTTAAGTCAAAAGGAATTTTATTATACTGGACCAAGCACTCAATCTATTAAAGCAACTTTAAATTGTAACATAAATAATTTAGATACCACTTTAAAAGAAATAAATTTATCTCTTAAAATAAAAGAAAAAGTGAATAATGAAGAAGCTTTTACCTATATAAATGTTGAAAATGAAATTTTATCAATTGAAGAATATTATCAAGACTTATCTGATTCAGAAATAACAATTTCTAAAGATTCATATGCAATTTCAACAATCTTAAAAAATTGGCTAAGAAATACTGGATTATACAATAATTTTAAAGAAAATAAAGATAATTTTATAAATGCTATTGAAAAATATTTAGAATACTATGATTCTAATCCAGATATTTTAAATTCAAAAATTTTAGGAATAAATGTAAGAGAAAGTGATGATTTAAAAAACTATATCTTTTCCTTAGAACCAAATTTTATTGGCTATGCTATTACAGATTTTGAAACTTTAAGGAAAAACTTACAAAATAATCAAGAGTTATTTATGTACTTTAGTCAAAATCCTGAAAATTCCCTAGATGAAATTGCAGAAATATTTAATAAAGCTTTTAATATTTATTTAGAAAAATATAATTATTCAATAGAAGATAAAAATATAGTAAAAGAATATTTAAATTATGTAACTGATAATAATAAAAATGCTATTTCTGATTTTATAATTAACAATGAACCTAAAATAAATGGACTAACAAGGTATAAGTATAACTTAACAGATGGGTATTTTATTTATCGTTTAGACATTAAAGATTTATTTATTTATGCAAGTAATTATAGTAAAAACCCAATTTTTATTCCTTTAAGTACTAAGTTAAATATGCAAGCTAAATTTAATAATTACATAACCGGATATCCTTTTGGATCCAAAGGGATTAATAGTGATTTACTTTCCGATAATGCCCGTACTCAAATAACAAAAGATTCTAAAATTAAAGAAAGCTTAAATAAAAATGCCACAGATTATACTAGCCAACCAAAAGAGTTTGATAATTATTTTCTTGTACCTGTAACAGACGAAAATAAAAATCATTTCGTTATGATAAGAGTTTATTCTGATGGCACTGCCAATTATGGGGATATAACTAAATTAAATAATATAGAAGCATCTAGTTATGATATTAGTATGACTAATGAAAATGATTCTACTTTAAAAGTTACTATTAATAATGGGGATGCCCAAACATTTATAAATGCTTTAAAAACATATTTTTCTGAAATTGGTGTAAATATTAAAGTCAAAGAAGATTCTACTTCTAGCACATATATAATTACTCATAGTAATGATCCTTTAGCTGCTGAACCCAAAACAGAAGAAGAACCTAGTATTGAATTAGAGCCTCTTGAACCAGATTTAGAAAATAAAGAAGAACCAATAGAACCATCAAATCCTAATGAATCAATTGATTCTGAAAATCCTAATGAACAGGTACAAGATGCTCCAGATAATCCAGAAACTAATAAACAAGTTGACCCCATTCCCGAAGAAAAAGAAGAAAAAGAAAATAATTCATCAGAACCAATAGAACCTAATCCTGATGAAAAAGAAGGGGAACCCACTTTAGAGCCAACTGATTCTTATGATAATTCAGAATCTGAAGAACAAAATGAAACTACAGAAACTGAACCTAAAGATTCTGACTTAGATAACTAAGAAGAAATATATTCTAACAATAATATAAATAATGAAGAAACAACCAAAGAACAATTATAAAATGTAATATTGTTCTTTATTTTTAAATAAATTATAATATTCTTAAGGTGATAAAAAATGAAGATTAATGATATAAAAAGCAATGATGATAAAAGTAAAACTTATAAAGTATTACAAGAAAAATGTAAAAAAGCCTTAGAGCATGAAGATTATGGAACTTTATTATTATTTGAATATGCTATGTTTGAAGATAGATTAACTTCTTTTCTTTATTATTTACATTTAATTCCAAATAAAAATAAACTTGAACTCCCACCAAAATTATTTTATATCATAAAGCCTTTTCTAAGAAAAAACAGTAGTCCCCAAATTAAAAATATATCTACTAAAATAGCTATTTTAAAAATACTTATTAAGGATTCGATTCCTTATTTAAAAGAAAGACATGAATTAATAAAAGCCAGTATTGGCTTAGCTGATTATCAAAAGTTTTTAACTAAATTAGAAGATTGGATTGGTATTCGTAATGCAATAATTCATTCCTCATTTTCTAAAAATATCGAAGAATTAGAATATCAATTGCAAAAAATAGCCATAGAAGGGTATTCATTGACTAAAGAAATAAACAAATATGTAAATAAAATAAAATCTCAAAAATATCAAATATTATTAACCAACTAAAGTATTCTTTTAAAATAAATAAAAATCCATTTATCTATACTATAAATACTATACAATAAATATTATAAATAACTAAATCTCTTAGCTATTAAAATAATTTACTCTCTTATTTAATTACTATTTATAATAAAAAATAACTAACTTTTCCCTTAGTTAGCTATTTTTATTTTATAAACTAAAATTATTTTCCCATTATCTCACAAATAAGATTAGTTATTTCAGTTGGATTATCAATAGGTAATCCTTCTATTAATCTTGCTTGCGCATATAATACTTTACTATATTTTTTTAATTCTTCTTTATCATTTTTATATAAAACTTGTAATTTTTTAGTTATTGGATGATGAGAATTAATTTCCAACACTTTTTGAGCATTAATCGCTTCATTAGTTGGCATCGCATTCATAACTTTTTCCATTTCAACAGATATATTTCCAGTTGTAGATAAACAAACCGGATGATTCTTTAATCTATTCGTAAACTTAATATCTAATACATCAAGTTCTTCCTTCATTAAAGCTAATAAATCCTTAGAATTTTCATTTAAAGCTTTAAGTTCTTCTTTTTCTTCTTCTGTATCTAAATCAATACTTTCTGAACAAATATTTTTAAACTCTTTATCTTCATATTTCTCCATAACTTTAAATACAAATTCATCTAAATAATTCGCACATAAAAGTATATCTTTATCTTTAGAAATTAGTGCTTCCACTTGAGGCAAAGTTTTAATCTGTTCTATTGAAGAACCACAAGCATAATATATAGCATCTTCATTTTTGTTACTCTCCAAATACTCTTTTAAAGTAACCTGTTTATCTTCTTTTGAAGAATAAAACATTAATAAATCTTGCAATTTTTCTTTATCCATACCATAACTATTATAAATTCCAGCTTTTATCTGTAAACCAAACGCATCCCAAAATTTTAAATAATCATCTCTTCTATCATTTAACATACTAATTAACTCATTTTTTATATGTTTTTCAATATTATTAGCAATTGTTTTTAACACTCTATTCTGTTGTAGCATCTCTCTTGAAATATTTAAAGATAAATCAGCCGAATCAACCACACCTTTAACAAAGCTAAAGTAATCAGGAATTAAATCCGCACACTTTTCCATAACTAAAACTCCATTAGAATACAATTGCAATCCTTTTTCATAATCTTTAGAGTAATAATCATAACTTGCATGAGAAGGAATATATATTAAAGAATTGTATTCTAATGTTCCTTCAGCTTTAATATGCATATGACTTAAAGGCTTCTCATAATCAAAAAACTTATCAGAATAAAAAGTATTATATTCATCCTCACTTATTTCTTTTTTGTTTCGTTTCCATAAAGGAACTAAGCTATTAATAACTTGAAGTTTAGTTTCTTTATCTTCTGTTACCTCCATTTTAATTGGATAAGTTATATAATCTGAATATTTCTTAATTAAGTTTTTAATTTCATAATCTTCTAAATAACAATTATAATCTTCACCATCTTTAATTGTTAAAATTATATCTGATCCATAGTTATCTTTATTACATTTCTTAATATTATAACCTTCAATACCCGTCGAAGTCCATGAATAAGCCTCATCATTATTATAAGCTTTAGATATTACCTCAACTTTACTAGCCACCATAAAAGCTGAATAAAAACCAACTCCAAATTGTCCAATAATATCAATATTTTCTTTTTTCTTATTTTGTTCCTTAAAATCAAAAGAACCACTTTTAGCAATCGTACCTAAATTAGTTTCTAATTCTTCTTTACTCATACCAATCCCATTATCAGAAATAGTTAAAGTTCTCGCCTTTTTATCAGCTTTAATAATTATTGCAAATTCATCTTTATTAATCTTTATATTTTTATCAGTTAAAGACCTATAATGTAACTTATCAATTGCATCCGAAGCATTAGATATAATTTCTCGTAAGAATATCTCTTTATTCGTATAAATTGAATTAATCATTAGTTCCATTAATCTTTTAGATTCAGCTTTAAATTCTTTCATATATTTTATCTCTCCTTTTAGCACTCTAATTAATTAATTGCTAATTTAATTATAGTATG
>CANPVV010000019.1 GCA_947581835.1 uncultured Bacilli bacterium | reverse complement strand
AGCATGTTTTAATATTAACTTTAAAATAAATTTTAAAATTTTACAAAAAACTATTGATTTTTATTAGCAAGTTTTTGCTTACTCGAAAGCAAACAAATTATATAATTTAAAATTTCTTTTAAACTAACTAATAAATCCATACCATTTCCTTTCTCCAAAACCCCCTAAGAAGTTTTGTAAGGGAGGCAATAAATATGTCAGAATTAGTAGACGCAAGTCCCAACGCTCAAGCTACTATTATAAATAATAAATAAAAATAATCAAGAAATTTCGTTCGACAAAATTCGACACTACTTCAAATACTTAGGTTTATCAATTCTCCCTAATAAATAATCAGCCGAAATTTTATATTTTAAACATATCATATATAAAAAAGGAGTAGCAACTAAATTTCTTCCTTTTTCATACCAAGCCACATTAGAAAATGTTGTATTTAAATCTTCAGCCAATTCTTTTAAAGTTAAATTATTTTCTTTTCTAAACTCTTTTAATCTACTACCAGCCTTAATTTTATCAATATCAAAAATAATATCTTTATACTGTTCTTCTAAAACAAAACCAAATAAATAATCTAAAGACACATTTAAATAATTAACAAGCGGAATAAGATGCTTAATAGGAATAATATTCTCTTGTACTTCATAATGATTATAAGTTGTTCTATCAATATTTAAAATACTAGCGACTTGCTCTTGAGTATATCCTTTCTCTAATCTTATTTTACTTAGAATTTCACCATATTTCATTAAACTTCACCAAATATATTCTCTCATGTCTATTTTTAGCATTAAATAAGGTGTGCAGAATTGTGCAATTTATGTTGACTTTTGACATATCATGAATTATAATTTATTTATAAACTAGAAATTTCTATGATAGGAGTTGGAAGTAATGAAATTCGAAAAATTAAGTGAAAGTAATGGAAAAAGTAGAAAAATGTTTTTATATGGTTTTTTAATGTGTGCTGTACTTCTTATTATAATAAATATGTTTTTAACCAAAGCTAAATATAAAGTAGTGGATAGTGCAAAGTTAGTAAATTCTACAATTAATTATTCAAATGCAGATTTAAATGTTATTGCTATGTATAAAAATGATGGTCATGGTAATGAAACTATAGATACAATTCCAAAAGGTAATTATGAATTAAGTAATGAAAGTTATTGCGTTGTAGGAAATAATAAAGAACGTTTAACAAATAACATAAGTTTTGATAAAGTAAAAGTAAGTATAGATATAACTCAAAAAGGAACAAAATGTTATTTATATTTTAATAGAATATTTACACCAGAAGAAACTTTAGCAAATTTAGGTATAAAAGAGTTACCTAAAAAAGGAGCAACAGAATTTACAAAAATAGCAACTAAAGAAGATAGTGGTTTATTTAGTGGAGAAGACGATTATGGAACAACATATTATTATCGTGGAATAGTAGATAATAATTGGGTAAAAATTGGAGAAGAATATTGGCGAATAATCAGAATAAATGGAAATGGAACTATAAGATTAATATATAATGGAAAAACTACTAATGCTACAGGTGAAGAAACGCTAGCTAAAACAGGAGTAACATTTAATACAAAATGTGTTGATAATAAGTATGTAGGATTTATGTATGGAACAAATTCAACAAGTTATGAAGAAGCACATAAAAATGAGGAAAAAAGTAATATATTAACCGAGATAGAAAACTGGTATATCAATGAGGCAACAGGTCAAGATTTAAAAAAATATGAAAAATATTTAGATGGAGCAACAGGATTTTGTGGAGATAGGACAAAAGTAGAAGGAGCAATAACAGATGCAAATGGAACTTTTACTAATTTAGGCTTTGGAAATTCACGAACAATGTATGGAGCATATCATAGATTTTTAGATAATAATGATACAACTCATTGGGGTAATACACAAAATCCAACATTTAAATGCGGAATAGACCCATCTAATAAAGATACTTTAAATGAAGAATATTTAAAAAGAGATTTATACACAACTAGTAATGAAGAAGGAATAGGAAATGGAGTGCTTCGATATCCTATAGGATTAATCACCGCCGATGAAGTAGTGTTTGCTGGAGGATTTTCTGGAACGACAAACGATACCTATTGGTTATATACAGGTGAAAATTATTGGACCATGTCTCCTGAACACGTGTGGATTAATGATAAAGCTCGCATATTCCGAGTGGGTGATAACGGCCTTCTCGGCCACGACTATGTAGATAACACTCTTGGTGTACGTCCAGTAATAAATCTCAAAGCTGATACACAATTTGAACCTAATGGCGATGGCTCAACAGACCATCCATTCACAGTAAAATTAGATTAATACTTATCTTGCCTTTGGTACTTATTATCTCTATCCAAAGGCAAGTTATATTTTTATTACTTTATATTGATAGGTTACACATTTAACCTATCTTTTTTGTCATAAAAAAATATGTATTTCTACATATCTTCTCCTCTTCATATCTTATAAAACTTAGTAAAAACTGTTTTCTTAATCACAATAACTATTAAAATAAATGCTCCTGCAACTAATGCTAAATCAAACAAACCAGTCTGAGGATTATCTGGTAAATCATCTCCGGAATTATTAGATTTATATGTATCATTTGGATTAGATATATCTACTGTAGCTTTATCATTTAATTCTAATTCTTCTTCTTCATCACCATTTATTTCAATATCTGTAGACGTTGTATAAACTCTAATTGAATTTTGTATTCCATAAGTATCAGTTTTAAAAGGAGCCCATGTTTCTCCATCACTTGAAATATAAGAAACCCCATCTGTAACATCATAATTATTATAAATAGTTGAGCCTAAAGCCTCTATCGCAATAGGAACCGTAATACTACTTGCTCCCTCTTTTTCTAATTTAACCACTATTGAAAAATCTTTTGTCAAATATATTTCTTTATCAAATCTTTTACTAATATACCCTTGATGCTCACTAACACCACTACCAATTTCTTTATAATTATTAAGTTTATCATTATTCGCATAATATATTGTATATTTATAACCTGGTCCATCAACCGCAATTGTAACTTTATCTAATATTTCTGTTTTTGCACTTTTCTTTTCAAATATATTAGCTAAATAAACTTCATCTCCACTATTAGTAACAGTTGAATTAGCCCCCAAATCATCATAATAATATGCATACTCTGAAACTTTATTAGTAACATTATAATATCCCACTAAACTAGTACAAATATTAATATCATCATAAGAAACATAATAAAATCCACTATCTCCCATATTAAAAGTCTTTCCTGGAAATATCTCTCTCGTCTTTCCATAAGAATTCATTACAATAAAAGCTCCATCTCTTGACGGCATAGTTGAAAAACTTTCTTTAGGAACATTATCATCCCAACCTACAATTGTAACTTGATGATTAATAATTTGATTTTCTGGTACATATCTATTATAAGAATCAGTATAAGCCTCTCCATTATAATAATAATACATACCATTTAAAAACTTATCTTTAAAAGTATATAAATTATCTATTGAATCAACTATTTCATATTTATTAGTAGCCATTTCAAAATAAATATTCGCAGCCATTGCCCCATTATTAATTAAATACTCTTTTATTCTCCCAATACTATCATCACTACAAACCCCACTATCATTTCTAAGCATATAAATATCATCAACGTCTATTATTGCTTTTTTATTATCCATAATACTTTCATCAAAATAACTTCCATTTTCAATTATATCTGTAATCGTAGTAAATGATAAATCTTTCTCTAAAATAGGCCCCCAATTATTTAAAACATAAGCATTCGTAAGTTCAATACTTCCCCCACTATTAAAATCTCTATCAAAATTTACATAACCAGGCATATATAAACTATTCTGTGTTTTAAGTTCCAAATGTCCTGCACTTAAATGTTCTGAAGCAATCTTTCTTAAAAGCATATTAGATTCAATTGATGCCAAAGTCGCAAACGCCCAACAAGAACGACTCCCCTTTTGATCTCTAACCTCTAAAGTATATTTATCTCTAAGAGAATAAATACTCATATTAACCGTTGGTTTAAACCCTGAATTATCTTCTTCATGATTTGCACACATATAAGGAATAGAAGTATTTGCTCTCTCACTTTCACTCAAATTAAGCCAACTAATATATTCCTGAGAATATTCACACAATGATAAAGATATGTCTTTAGCCTGAACATTACTAAAAAAAGCTAAAAATGTAACTAAAACAAGTAACCCTTTTTTCATTCTTCATCACCCTTAATATTTTAATTTTATCATAAAATCACCAAAAAAGATAGTTTTATCCGAATATTTAATTCCAATAAGCATATATTTTACTGGTGATAAACATGGAATTTAAAAGGGGTGATTTAGTTACTCGTATAAGTTATAACCACGATACAGTCTTTAAAATAACCAACATTAAAAATAACATATGTTACCTAAAAGGTTTAGAAGTCCGTTTATTTGCCGATGCTAATTCTAATGATTTAATAAAATATATTCCCAAAGAAAAAATAGAAGTTGAAATACCAGAAAAAACAACTACCGAAACTAGGAATAGTAAAGACTACTTTTATTTACCAGCTCGCATCCTTCATTTAGATACTGACAATCAATTAAGTAACAAGCCAACAAACCCTTATAAAATAAGGGAAAACTCAAAATTTAATAATCATAAAAAATCTCAAAAAAAGCAAAAAATTAGCAATTTTTCATAAAAGTTCTGCACTTAATATAGGGGGCAGACACACCATTAAGTAACTAAAAAATGATATATATTTTAATCAACGATACATAACAAGAATTGAATAAATATTCAGTTCTTTTTTTGTTGCCATACATAGCTATACATATTATTTATAGGTATAGCTAGAGTTTAAAAAAGAAAGGAGGCAAGAAATGTCTAATTGCAAAGTTATTGCAATAGCAAATCAAAAAGGTGGAGTTGGCAAGACCACGACTACATTTAATTTAGGTGTAGCATTATCTAAATTAGGACACAAAGTTTTATTAGTTGATTGTGATCCACAGGGTGATTTAACAACTTGTATGGGATATTACGAAACAGATAATATACCTACTCTTGCTAATCTAATGGAACAATCAATAAACGACAAACCTATAAAAACTGATAAAGTTATACTACACCATGAAGAAAATGTTGACTTAATACCATCTAATTTAGATTTATCGGCAATATCTTTTACTCTTATTAATGCTATAAGTCGTGAAAGAGTTATGGCTAATTGTCTAAAAGATATTAAAGATAATTATGATTATGTCATAATTGATTGTAATCCTAGCCTTGATATGATAACCTTAAATGCTTTATCTTGTGCAGATAAGGTAATTATTCCTGTTCAAACACAATATTTAGCAGCAAGAAATATGACACAATTACTAGGAACTGTTGGTAGAATTAAAAGACAAATCAATCCCAATCTTAATGTTGGTGGTATTTTACTAACTCTTGTAGATGGAAGAACAAATCTTTCAAAAGAAACAAAACTTGCTCTACAAGAAAATTATGGTAGTGTCATAAAAATATTTGATACTCAAATTTCTAATACTGTAAAAGTAGCAGAAGCAACAAAAGAAGGTAAAAGTATTTTTGCTTATGACAAGAATAACCGAGTTGCAGAGGCATACTTGCTCTTTGCAAGGGAGGTTGAGAATATTGACAAAGAGCGAAAACAAAATGCACCTACCATCACTAGATGATATATTTACAACTCAACAAGAAAGAGATGAGGCAGGTTTAGAAAAAGTAGTATATATATCTATTAAAGATATAGATGACTTCCCTGAACACCCTTTCAAAGTAATTGAAAATGATGAAATGAAAGAGATGGTTGATAGTATTAAAGAAAAAGGTGTTTTAGTACCAACTATTATAAGGCCGAAAGCAAATGATAGATATGAAATGATTTCTGGACACCGAAGAAAAAAAGCGAGTGAACTTGCTAATATTGATACTATACCATGTATTGTTCGCAATTTAACAGATGATGAAGCAACTATTATTATGGTAGATAGTAATTTACAAAGAGAAAAAATACTCCCAAGCGAAAAAGCATTTGCTTATAAACTAAAAATGGAAGCATTAAGACATCAGGGAAAAGGAACTTCCCGACCAATGGTCGGGAAGTTAGAAACGGCTGATTTTATTGGTCAGCAAAATAATGAAAGTGGCAGACAAATCCAAAGATATATTCGTTTAACTGAACTAATACCTAAACTTTTAAAAATGGTTGATAATGATTCTTTAAAATTAACCCCTAGTATGGCATTTAGACCAGCAGTTGAAATATCATATCTAACAAAAGAAGAACAAACCTCTTTATTAGATATTATGGAATGTAGTGATTGTACTCCTTCATATGCTCAGGCTATAAGATTAAAAGAACTAAGTAAGAGTCAAAAACTTACTCCCAAGATTATTGAAGAAATAGTTTCGGAAGAAAAGCCTAATCAGGTTCCCAAATTAAAAATCAGTATGCATAAATTAGATAAAATTTTACCACATTCTCTTAAAAATGATAACGAACGTGAGAAGTATGTTATTAGAGCTGTTATGTTTTACAATAGTTATGTTAGAAAGATGAAAGAGAAACAAGACTTTCAACGTTAGAAATATTAATTCCCCTTCTTATAATTAACCCCTAATACTAACTATTTAACTAACTGAAAAAAGTAATATTTATACATTTGTTATTTATTAAGTATTACTATATACTATACGTTAAGAAAGGAAATTTTTAAAATGAAAAAGTTAGTAATTCTATCTATTGCATTGTTAATTGCAATTACATTATCAACAGCTTTTTATTTTCAAATTCTTAATACTCAAGAAATAAAAACTGAAACTCAAACTAAAAGCGAGGTTACTATTCCTCAAGAAAAAATAATAGAAGTTAGTTCTGTTGAAGAAAATGACATGATACAGCAAGAAACAAAACAAGAAGTAAATTCTAACGACAATATCAAAGAAATAATACCAGAAAGTTCAACAAACAAAAATGTAGAAAACCCTGAAAAAACAAATGTTGAAGCAAATAAAGCAAAAGAAGAAGTTAAAAATAACAAAACTCAAAACGTAAAAGAAACACCTGTTGTTAAAGAAGATTCTAAAGAAACTGAAAGCCAAGTAATCGCTACCACTTGTAGTATGGATGATAAAACTTTTATAGACAATTTAAATTATTTTAAATCTGTCAATAGTTCTTCTCGTCTTTTTAATACCAAAGAGGAAGCCATTTCTTTTGGTGAACAAGCAACACTTTATGGATACGGTTATTTTTATTCTAATTTTCCTGATGTAATTTCAGGAACTAATTGTAATCAAACATTTTATAGTTTGCAGTTATACATTCCTGCTAAATTATGTGGTGATAATAAAATGCTTTATTTACCAGCAAGTGTAGATTTAATTGATTCTGTTGAATATCTGGAAGATATTGGTTATGTTTGTTAGAAAATATTTTGAGCGAAAGCTCTTTTTTTATTGGAAAGAAAGGTGAAATTAATTTGAAAAAAATTATATATACTATGATTTTTTTATTTGCATTTATGATAAGTGCGTTAAATGCAAATGCAGCTACTAATGCCAGAATTACTTGGACTGGTCTTGGTGGTTATTATCATGCTTTAAATTCAGGAGGTGCTTATACGAAGTATGGACAAATGGTTAAATACTCGGTTAATGGTGGTGATTATTCTGGAAGCGTAGCATATTGTATTGCCCCTGCCGAAACTCAAAGTCAAAGTACGTCATATACTGGTTATATTTACAGTGAAGCTGATTTATTAAATAAAATAAATTCAACCCAAAAACGAAATGAAAATAAACTAACTAAAGAAGATATAAATAAAATCAGCTTATATGCTTATTATGGTTATAGCTACAATGGTCATAATTCTAATGAGTATTATTTAGCAACTCAAATGTTAATTTATCGTGTAATGGAAAACCAAGTATTCACAAACAGATTATGTCAAAATGGTAACTGTTCTAAAATAAACGATCCTAGTGGTATTTCTAAAGCTATGAAAGAAATAGAGGATTTAGTAGAAAAACATTTTACAACAGTTAGCTTTGCTAGAGAAAAAGTAGAATTTGAAAGTGGAGTTACTAAAACCTTAACAGATAATAATGGTGTTTTACAAGATTTTAAAATTGATAGTTGTACTAATTGTACCGCGAAAATAAATGGTAATAATCTTGAAATTACTCCAAGTGGTGATGAGGATGTAAAAGTAACTCTTAAAAAAGGTACTAACGCATATAATCATGATTTATTATTCTATACAAGTTCTAATTCGCAAAACATGGTTGCTGCTGGTAATATTGACCCTTTAACAGTTATTATTGGTGGCGAAAGTATTGATGGTGGAGAAGATGAGCCAGAAGAAGGTTATATTTCTCTTTATAAAGAGGATTCGGAAACTGGTTCAACTACTCAAGGCGATGCAGTCTTTAATGGAGCTAGATATGGCATTTATGATGACAGTGGCGATTTAGTCCAAACTTTAAAAACTAGCACAAGTGGATATGCTCGTTCTGGTGCATTGCCTTTTGGTGATTACACTGTAAAAGAAATATCTCCAAGTGAAGGTTATAATTTAGATACTAAAACTTATAATGTTACAATAGATGAATCCGAAGAAACAATACGTGTTAATTCTAAAGAGCCAGTTATAAAATTTGATTTTTATTTAGTAAAAGTTAAAGGTGATGGCTCAAGTGGTGTTGTTCAAGCTGAACCTAATACTAAGTTTAAAATTACTTTAATTAGTAGTGAAAAAGAAGCAGGAACAATTACAACTGACCAAGACGGAAAAGCTAAAATAACTCTGGCTTATGGTAAATATAGTGTTTGCCAAATAACAGGACATGAAGATACCGAAGATGCTCCATGCTTTGAAATAGATATAAAAGATAGCGACGTACGTAGAGTTGTTAACAATGAGATACTAAATGCCAGAATAAAGATTGTAAAAGTCGATATGGATACAAATGCAGTTGTACCTATTTCTGGTATTAAATTTAAAATTAAAGATTTAAGTACAAATGAATATGTATGTCAAACTGCTAGTTATCCTAGTAATCAAAAAATTTGTGAATATGAGACTAACGAAGATGGACTTTTATATACTCCTTATGGTTTAGTTGTCGGAAGATACCAGTTAGAAGAAGTAGATCAAAGAATTGAGGGTTACTTATGGAATACAGAACCTTTAGTATTTGAAATAAAGAAAACCGATGCTTTCGAATATGACGAAGAACTAGGTTATGTTAAAGAGGTACGTTTTGCAAATAAAGAAGTTAAAGGTCAAATAGTTATTCATAAATTTGGCGAAAGAATGGTTATTAAAGATAATAATTTTTCTTATGAAAATATTCCACTTCCAGAAGTAGAATTTTCACTCTATAAAGAAAGTGGAGAATTAATTGGTACTGTATTAACTAATAATGATGGTTATGCTGAATTTAATGATTTAAAGTTAGGAAAGTATATTTTAAAAGAAACCGCCACTAATGAAGAACACGTTTTACTTTTAGAAGAAAATGACTTTAATTTGGAATATATTGACCAATACACCGCAGTAGTTACCGAAGAAATAACCTTACAAAATTATCTTAAAAAAGGTACCTTAGAATTATCTAAAGTTGATTATTTAACTGGCGATTTATTACCTAATGCTGAATTTGAAATATATACAATAAATGATGAGCTTTTATTTGTTGGTAAAACCGATTCGAATGGTAAATTAAAGGTTGAAAACTTAAAGGTTGGTAAATATTATTTAAAAGAAAAATCTGCTCCTAAAGGTTTTATTTTAGATAACAAGACAAAATATTATTTTGATATAAAAGAAGATAAAGACATAACTGACGTTAAAGTTAAAAATAAACCTATTATGGGTAATCTAAAAATAACTAAAACAGATTCTTATACAAATGAGCCCCTTCCAAATACATTAATCGAGGTTTATACAGAAACTAATAAATTAGTATTTAGTGGTCGAACTGATGAAAAAGGTATTATTTTTATAGAAAAACTCAGATATGGTAGATATTATATTTTAGAAAAAGAAGCTCCAGAGGGCTATGTATTAAGTGAAGAAAAAATATATTTTGATATTATTAAAAATAATGAAACTGTTGAAGTTGATATTGAAAATAAACCTATTGAGGGTACTTTAGAATTTACTAAAACAGATATTTCTACTTCTTTACCACTTCCTAATACATTAATTGAAATCTATAATGAAAAAGATGAGCTTATTTTTAGTGGTCGTACGAACGAAGAAGGCAAAATAATAATTGAGAATTTAAAGTATGGTAAGTATTATATCATTGAAAAAGAGGCTCCAGAAGGTTATAGTATAAATTCTGAAAAAATGTATTTTGAAATTAAAACAGATGGAGAGATTGTTAAATCAGTAATGTCTGATGAAAAAATAAAGATTCCTGTTCCTATCACAGGAGCTAATAAAACTTATTATGTAGAAATTGGAGCAACAATTCTAGTATTATGTGGAATTGTTAGTATTGCTTATGCTGTTAAAAAAAGAAAGTAATTCAAAAAGAAAGAGCTGGTTATTTATAATAATCGGCTCTTTATCTATTTTAATAGGTTTTTCAATTCCTATTTATAAATTTTTAATTGATAGACAAGAAAGAGAGGTTGAGAAATCTTTATTAGAAGATTTTTATGAAGAACAGAAACAAGAAACACCTATTAATCAACAAGAGCAAGAAGATACAAGTATATTACCAACTGAAAAAAAAGAAGTTAAACACCAAAATCAATCGAAGTATGTTGCAGTAATTAAAATTCCAAAAATAAACTTAGAGCGAGGATTAGTAGCTAAAGATAGTAGTGCTAATAATGTTAATAAAAATATTAAAATTTTAGATGAATCAGATAATCCTGAAACTCCCAAAGGTAATGTTATTTTAGCAGCCCATAGTGGTAATGCAAAAATGTCTTATTTTCGTTATTTATATAAACTGGTATTAAATGATACGATAACAATTATCTTTAATGGACATGAATATATTTATGAAGTTACTAATATCTATGATATTAACAAAACTGGAGAGGCAGATATTATAAGAGACCTTAACCAAAAAACTCTTACTCTTATAACCTGCCGGCAAGGTTCTAATAAACAAATAGTCATTGTTTGTGAACTGAAAGAAGAAAGGAGTTTATCATGAAATATAATTTTAATAATATAACAAAATTATTAGATAAAATCTTTAAAGCTGGATTTAATACTGAAAAAGATATTTTATCTATCAAATTAAAAGATTTATCTAAATTACCAGATTTAACTTCAACTGATATTATTATTTTATTAGACCTAAAACAAGCTATTAAAAATAAAAAAATAATAGCTTTTTTAAATGGTAAGGAAAGGAATGAGGAAAATGAAAAGTTATAAATTTAATGTTAGAGTAATGGGAAATATGGAATTAGAAGTAAGAGCAAACAGCCGAGAAGAAGCTAAAAGAATTTTAGATGAAACCATTAAAAACATTACAGATAAAAATATAAAAAATGAATTTAATAATTTAGAGAATGCTGAAGTAAAAGAGAGTAATCTTCGTATAAAAATTAAAAGTGAAAGGAGCCAAGAAAGATAAATGAATTCTATAAGAATATCCGGAAAAATTTTACAAAAAGATAAAATCAAAAATAACAATAATTCATTAAAAATGATATTAGCCATGCCACTGCAAATGCAATATTATGATAAAGGGACTTTTAAACAGTGTTATAGTTATTTATCTTTTATCTTAGCAGGAATTGATGACGATCAATATAAATATTTAAGAAAAGGCAGCTATGTTGAAATAATTGGTTGCCTTTTAGGAAACTGTAAAGAAGATGGAACTCTTAAAGAAAATCATCTAACTATTGTTCCAAATACAATAAAAAAAGAGGTGTATAAAAAATGCCTTTAGTTAAAAACCCCTCTATAAGATTATTTATTAAAAAAGATAAATTTAATAATCTAATCAATATATTAGAAATTAATAGTAAAGATGAAGTGTTATATAAAAAAGCTAATAGTTTAAAAGAAAAACTACTAACTTTTAGTATGCCAAAAAAATATAAAAATGAGGATTATGTTGATATAAGATTTTTCCCTAGTGAGGCAAATGACCTTATACTTCAACTACTCCCCTATTCTCCTATTTCTAATAAAGATTTTTATTCTTTATTAGTGGAAAGAGAAAAAAGAAAAGCTACAAACTAAAAATGATATTTAAAAGAAAGTGAGGTGAATAGATGGCAGCTACAATAAAGAAAATAAATGAATTGTTTTTTGAGACTATCGATGAGATAACAAGTAGTTCTGAAAAATGGCTACAATTTTTAAAATGTGCTGCTAATAATTATAAATACGATTTTAGTGACCAACTATTAATTTATGCCCAAAAGCCTAATGCGACTGCTTGTACTGATTATAATAATTGGAATAATAACTTAGATCGTATAATTATAAAAGGCAGTCCTGGTATTGCTTTATTAACTCAATATCATGGCATTCCACGAATACGATATGTATGGGATATTAGTGATACAAAAATTAAAATGGGCAGAAATCGAAAGAAAATTCATTTATGGGAATTTAATAGAGTGTATGAAAAAGATCTTATAGAATCACTAGAAAATAAATATAATATATCAAAGCATAATAATAATTTAGAATCAACCTTATTTAATATTGTAGATGTTTTGACAGAAGATAACTATATAGACTATTTTAATGATTTATTAGATAATAAAAATCGTACTTCATTTAAAGATTTATCTAATGAAGAAATAGAAATTCATTATAAAAGATTATTAAAAAATAGTATTGCTTATGTTCTATTTCAAAGGTGTGGATTAGATACAGAGAAAAATTTTAGCCCAACAGATTTTAGAGATATAACTTTATATAAAGAATTGGTATCTATTTCAAGAATTGGAACTGCTATTAGTGATATTTCAGAAATGGGACTTCAAGAAATACACCTATCTTTAAAAATTATACGAAATAATGAAATAAATAAAATTCACACATTTGCAAATGAAAAAGAAAAGTTATATAATGAACCTGAAAAAGAAAGGAGCGATTCTAATGAAAATGACTTATATAACAGTAAATGGGGTGAAGATTCCAGCATTAAAAGCGAGCGAGAAATCATTTCAAATAGGAAAATATTCAGAAATGAGGCTAGATTACTTGATGAATCACAAAAAGAGCCTTTATCAAGAAATGCTAATGAACGATACGTTAACGAACCACTTAGAGAAAATAGATATGCAGGCTCAAACGAGACTAGAAGTGATAATGAAACAATTAATCAAGAAAGAGAACATAACAGAAGAATTGAAAGCCAAAGACCAAATGAAATGGGTTCGCTTAATGAACGCAGTGAAAAATCAAGCAGAGGAAATTATCAAGAGAGAAATAATTTACAATTAGAAATTTATGATATTAAGGACGATGAAAACCGTTCTTTTTATATACTTTTAGATAGTGAAATAAATGAAATATTAATAAATACTCCTCATTTAAAAAAATCAAAGGCTGAAATATATGACTTTTTTATTAGTGAAAAAGATATTAATAAAAGAATAGAATACTTAAAAAGTGTATTCAATCCAGATTATTCAGGTGTTTTAGTTTATGAAAAAATGTATTGGTACAAAACTTATGACAATGGCGTTTTATTTGTTAAAGGAAATACATTTTTAAAACCAGAAGCTAAAATATTTGTTAGTTGGAAAGACTTAATTGATAATTATGACTCTATGATTTTGTTGCGGCAATTAAATGGTTCTTTATCTTTAAATAACAATAATCAATTTTCATTATTTAATGATAATAATGTTAATTTTGAATTTACTCAAGATTTTATAAATAAATATTTACAATCTATTCAAGTTGAAACAAGATTTGATATATACAACTTTTTTCAAAAAAATTTATCTAATAAAGCAAAGGCTGATTATTTAAAAGAACTTTATGGGACTGGCGGAGTTTCTCATACAGTAAATGGATCTGGCGTTAGTGAAATGCACGATTCAAAAGGTATAAAATTTTACTATGGTTATTTTGAAGAAAAATATTATCAAGAAAAATTATTTACTTGGGACCAAATAGCAAAAAGTATTCAAGATTTAATTAATCGAGACGAATATTTTACACTTGCTGAAAAAAATATATACCCTAGCCTAAAAGATACTACTCCTGAAGCTTTATATTCTTATAATGTTGGTGATAAAGTCATAATCGAAGATAAAGAGTATGAAATAACTAAAATAGGTTTATTTGATATAGAATTATATAATCCAGAAAATACTCTAATTTCAAGAACTATGAATAGAGTAATCTTTAATTATGAACTAGAAAAAAATTCTTATAATGATTATTTAAAAATAAATACCAAGCAAGAAAAATACTATGGAGAATACAATGATGAAGTAGATATTATTAAATATGTTCTTCACCAATACAAATTAGATGATATAAATGTTGCTTTTGATTCAAACGAAAATATTGTAATGTATGATAATGACGGCAATTCATGGGAGGGTAAGGAAGTTTATGATTTGCTTTTCTATGATTTATTTGATTACAATGATAAAGGAACAGTTGATTTAATAGATGACGAAGCTTTTAACAGATTAGTAGATTATAAGAAAGTTTATGAAATTAAAACTTTAGAAAAGGAAAAATTAGAAAATGAACTTTTAGATAAACATATTTCTATTGATAATAAGGAATATGTTATTGATAGTATAGATAACAATTTAGTAACATTAATTGATCCTACTAAAGATGAAAAAGAAGGTTCATATAAAACTAATATAAAACCATTAGAGGAAATTCAAAATATAATTTCTAACAATGAAGAAAATAAAGAAATGAAAGAACAACTATCATTATTAGATGAAGTAAAAGAACTAAATAATGTTAGTAATTCAACAATTATCAACAATATAGATATTGATTCTAAAATTAAAAAAAGCAAAATAACTAAATATGTTTTACACCCTGAGGTGCCTTTAGAAGATAGATTAAACTATAAAATAATAAATGATTCTCTCGGAGTTGGTTCAGCTAAAGAAAAATATCGAAATAATATTGAGGCTATTAAAATATTAAAAAAATGTGAAAGCGAAAATAGATATGCAACTGCTGAAGAACAAGAAATACTTGTTAAGTATGTTGGTTGGGGTGGTTTATCGCAAGCATTTGACGAAAATAATATAGAGTGGAGTTCTGAATATAATGAGCTTAAAAATTTACTAAATGAAGAAGAATACGAACAAGCTATGGAAACCACAACAACTGCATTTTATACTCCGCCAAAAGTTATAAAAGCTATTTATAAAGCATTAGAACAAATGGGACTTGAAAAAGGTAATATATTAGAACCTTCTTGTGGAACTGGGAATTTTATAGGACTAATGCCAAATAATGATAATTTAAAAATTTATGGTGTTGAGGTTGATAGTATAAGTGGAGGAATTGCAAAACAATTATATCAAAAAGCTTCTATTGAAATTACAGGGTTTGAAAAAGTTGATTATCCAGATTCATTTTTTGATGTTGCTATTGGTAATGTTCCTTTTGCTAATTATTCTTTGAAAGATAAAAGATATAACAAATATAATTTTTTAATACATGATTATTTTTTTGCGAAAACTTTAGATAAAGTAAGACCAGGAGGAGTTATAGCTTTTATCACTTCTAACGGTACTATGGATAAAGAAAATAAAGAAGTAAGAAAATATATTGCCCAAAGAGCAGATTTACTTGGAGCTATAAGATTACCAAATAATGCTTTTAAAGATAATGCAGGTACTACTGTTACTACTGATATTATTTTCTTACAAAAAAGAGATACTATTACTGATATTGAGCCAGACTGGTTAGATTTAGATACTGATTATAAGGGTATAAAAATGAATAAATATTTTGTGGACCACCCAGAAATGATACTAGGAAATATGGAAGTAATATCCTCACAATATGGTCCTAAAAATGCTTGTATTCCTTACGAAGATAAAGATATAAGCGAATTATTAAATGAAGCAGTTAAAAATATACACGCTGAAATCACAGATTATGAAATCGAGGAAGTTGAAGAAGATAATTCTATTGAAGCCGATATAACTGTTGAAAACTTTTCTTTTACAGTTATCGACGATAAAGTATATTATCGTGAAAATAGTAGAATGTATCCACAAAATTTATCTTTAACAGCTGAAAATCGTGTTAAAGGCTTAGTAGAATTAAGAGATTGTACTAGAAAATTGATGAATTTACAATTAGAAGATTATTCTGAAGAAAAAATAAAAGAACAACAAATCATATTAAATAATCTTTATGACAAATTTACTAAAAAATATGGTTTAATAAATTCTAAAGCAAATGACATAGCTTTTAATAATGATAATAGTTATTATTTATTATGCTCTCTTGAAATTTTAGATAAAGAAGGTAATTTTAAAAGAAAAGCTGATATATTTTCAAAAAGAACTATTTTACCATATAAAGAAATTACCAAAGTGGATTCTGCAAACGATGCATTGATAGCTTGTATAGGTCAAAAAGCTAGAGTCGATATTAATTATATGCAACAATTATGTGGACTTGATAGGAATAAAATGCTTAAAGACTTGGAAGGTGCTATATTTAATGTTCCTGAATCTGGTGATCCAAATCATTGGGTAACCGCAGATGAATATTTATCAGGCAACATTAGAAAAAAGCTAAAAATAGCCGAAGAATTTGCAAAGGAAGATCCTAAGTTTAACATTAATGTAGAATACTTGAAAAAGTCTTTACCTAAAGCATTAACCGCAAGTGAAATAAGTTTACGTTTAGGTTCAACATGGATACCAAAGGAATATTATGAAGAATTTATGTATGAACTATTTAAATGTGAGCCAAACATTATAGATAAAATTAAAATAAATTACTCAAATAATACTTGGACAATAACCCAAAAGAACTGTGATGAAAATAATGAGTTAGCTAATAAAACTTATGGAACCGATAGAATCAATGGATATAAAATTATTGAAGAAACATTAAATTTAAAAGAAGTTATGATTTATGATTATTACGCTTATAATGAAAATAAAAAGAAAAGAATTTTAAATTCAATGGAAACAACGGTAGCTCAAGATAAGCAAAGCCATATTAAAACAGCTTTTTTAGAGTGGATTTGGAAAGACTACGATAGAAGAGTTAAACTAGAAAAGATTTATAATGAATCTTTTAATTCGATAAAACCTCGAGAGTATAATGGAAATTATATTGATTTTATTGGTATGAATAAAGAATATGAACTCCTGCCCCACCAAAAAAATGCAGTTGCTCGTATTTTATATGGTGGAAATACATTACTAGCACATTGTGTAGGAGCTGGTAAAACATTTGAAATGGTTGCCGCAGCAATGGAATCTAAAAGATTAGGATTATGTAGTAAAAGCTTACTTGTAGTTCCTAATCATATAATAGAGCAATTTGCAAGTGAATTCTTACAACTTTATCCCTCAGCAAATATTTTAGTTGCTAGAAAAAAAGATTTTGAAACTGCTAATCGAAAGAAATTTTGCTCACGTATTGCTACAGGAGAATATGATGCTATTATAATAGGACATTCACAGTTTGAAAAAATACCAATGTCAGCAGAAAGACAAATTGATTTAATTAAAAAGCAAATTGATGATACTATTTCTGCTATTAAAATGGCTAAAAATAATAGAGTCTCTGTTAAAAATTTAACTAACACCAAAAAGAGATTAGAAGCCAAATTATCTAAACTTTTAGATGATAGCCAAAAAGATAAAAATGTTGTTACATTTGAACAACTTGGTGTTGATAGATTATTTGTAGATGAGGCTCATTACTTTAAAAATCTATATTTATATACCAAAATGCGAAATGTGGCAGGTATAGCTCAAACTGAAGCTCAAAAATCTTCTGATTTATATATGAAATGTATGTACTTGAATTCTTTAACCAATAATAAAGGTGTAATATTTGCTACTGGAACACCTATTAGCAATACAATGACTGAACTTTATACAATGCAAAGATACCTCCAAGAAGATACGCTTAAAGAATTAAATATGCAAGATTTTGATTCATGGGCTAGCATATTTGGAGATACAAGTACAGCTTTAGAGTTATCGCCAGAAGGAACAGGATACAGATTAAAAACAAGATTTTCTAATTTTAATAATTTACCTGAACTAATGACCTTATTCAAAGAAGTAGCGGATATTCAAACTGCTGATATGTTAAATTTGCCAGTTCCAAAAGCTAATTATATTAATGTTGTTACTAAACCTAGTGAAATTCAGCTAGAGTTAATTAAAACTTTTGCAGAACGTGCTGAACTAATAAGAAAGAATGAAGTAAAACCAGATGTAGATAATATGTTAAAAATTACAAATGATGGTAAAAAATTAGCCTTAGATCAAAGATTAATTAACCCTTTGCTTCCAGATTATGAAGAGAGTAAATTAAATGTATGCGTAAATAATGTTTATGATATGTATAGAAAATATGATAAAGAAAAAGCTACACAACTTATTTTTTCGGATTTATCAACACCAAAATCCGATGGCTCATTTAGTGTTTATGACGAATTAAAAAGAAAATTAATTGCAAAAGGTATTCATGAAGAAGAAATTGCTTTTATTCATGACGCAAATACTGAAGAACAAAAACAAGCTTTATTTTCAAAAGTTAGAGATGGCCAAGTAAGAGTATTAATAGGTTCAACCTCTAAAATGGGTGCTGGTACAAATTGCCAAGATAAATTAATAGCGATTCATAATTTAGATTGTCCCTGGAGGCCTGCTGATTTACAACAAAGAATAGGAAGAATTGTGAGACAAGGAAACATAAACAAAGAAGTATTTATTTATAATTATGTAACTGAGCAAACTTTTGACGCATATTTATATCAAATTATAGAGAATAAGCAAAAATTTATTTCTCAAATAATGACTTCTAAAGTGCCTTTAAGAAGTATTAGTGACGTTGATGAAACAGTTTTATCTTATGCAGAAATAAAAGCATTAGCAACTGGTAATCCATTAATATTAGAGAAAACTGAATTAGATAATAAAGTTTCAAAATTAAAACTTCTAAAGCAAAATTATTTAAGAGAAATATATGATTTAGAAAATAAAATAAATAATGTTTATCCTAATAAAATAAAAGAACTGAATACTAAAATAGATAATCTTAAAGAAGATATTGAACTTTATGAAAATGGTACAAATAAGCCTGTAATTATAGATGAAAAAGTATATGAAGATAAAAAAAGCATGGGAAATGCTTTGTTAGATTTAACTCCAACAGTGCGTGTTTTAGGGCGAGAAATTAAAGTAGGTGAATATAAAAGTTTTGCAATGTTTTTAGGTCTTGACATAGTAAAACAAGAAGTTTATATAAAGTTAAAAAACAAATCTAATTATATTATTTATTTAGGTAATGATCCTTTAGGAAACATTACAAGAATAGATAATGAACTTGAAAGATTACCAAGTTATCTTAGCTCAGAAAAAGAACAATTATCATTTTTTGAAAAGCAAATAGAAATTACTAAAGAAGAAATAAACCGTCCATTTTCACAAGAACAAGAACTTAAAGAAGCAGAAGAAAAACTAAATAAATTAAATATAGATTTAAAGTTAAATGAAAAAGTAATTGAAATACCAGAAGAAATAGAAGATTTACCTTCAACTCCCATTAAAGAAAAATATGCAAGATAAAAAATCGCACATTTGCATACTAAAAAAATTTAATATATAATTTCTTCGTTAAAGGAGGAATTATATTGAAAGTTAAGGAAAAAGTAATTGAAAATGTAAAATATTTAAGAGAAAAATGCGGAATTACAACAGAAAGACTATCAATAATGATAGGTAAAAACAAGAAGTTTATCTATAATCTTGAACATGGCAAACGTATAATAAGTGCTGATTTGATTGATAGACTGGCAAAAGCATTAAATGTTAATAGTACAGATTTAATTAATAAAACTAAAAATGAAATAAAATTTTTAAAATAATAAGCATTAATTGTTATGCTTTTAGAATGGAGGAATTTATGATAAATTTTGATTTATATGCTAAATTAATGGAAAAAGTAAAAAAGGAATATACTAATTATATAAAAAATATAAAAAAACTAAGTAAAAATGAAATCATTGAAAGAGCTGGAGAAATAAAAATGATGGAAAATTTTAATGATGCCATAAGTAGTTTATATAATTATGACAATTCTCTTTTCAAATTATTATTAGAAAAGAATAATGCATTAAAATTTATATATGATAGGTGGCTAGATGCCGATCCAAGTGTTGATAATAACTTTGATAATGATCTTTTTTATTTACTTGATAATGATATTGATATTTTTAACAATAATTTATTAAAAGAAATAGAGAATGATTCTAACTATAATTTAATTAAAAATATAAGTAGTTCTTTAGAGCAATTAGATAATTGTGACAATATAAAAGATAAATTCTGTGTTTATAATTTAGATTTAATAGACGTGTATGACATTTTAAAAACTAAAGATGGTACTAATTATTTATATTATTTCTTTAATGATTTAAAAAATAATAAAGAAATTAAAAATATAGACAATATTAAAAATAATATATTACCTGATTTAAAGAAATTATATCTTGAAAAAAATAATATTAAACCAGATAAAATTAAATACAGAGAAAACGAGAGATAATATGGATAAATACAATATAGAGATTATTGAAACTTTGAGTAGAGTTGTAGAACAAAAGGCAAATAGTTATGAAGAAGCTGAAGAACTAGTTAGCAATAAATATGATAAATCTGAAATAATTTTAGATTATGAAGACAAAGAAGATGTTATGTTTAAACCATATCCTTCTCAAGAAATCAAAAGTAATTTTATAGTAAATATTACCTACAATAAAGATAAGAAGATATTATTTATTAAAAATGATAAAGACGTAAAGAGTTATAAATGTAATAATGTTCTTGATTTAAAATTATTTTTAGGTAGTTTTCTTGAGAGTAATATTGAATTAGAACCAGTTAAACCTGAAATAGACATAAGAAAAAATAAAAAGGAACATGAAAGATAATGGCTTATTTTAGCAAAGAAGATATTGTTAAAGCAAAAGAAATTGACTTGTATTCATATTTAAAATCTTATGATCCAGAGGAACTTATTTATGATTCTAAAGGAACTTATACTACTAAAACTCACGATAGTTTAAAAATAAGTAATGGTATGTGGTATTGGTTTTCACGTGGAATTGGTGGAAAAACCGCTTTAGAATATTTAATAAAGGTAAAAGATTATTCATTTACTGAAGCAGTATCTCACCTTTTAGGTACAAAAGGAATAGTTAAAAATAGTTTTTCTTCCCCTACTCTTAATGAAAAAATTTTTATATTACCCCAAAAAGATAAAAATAATAATAAAGCTATTGCTTATTTAAAAAGTAGAGGAATAGACAATGATATAATCTTTGAATGTATAAATAATGATTTTTTATATCAAGATATACACAAAAATGTTGTATTTGTGGGATATGATAACAAGTGTTACCCAAGATACGCTGGGATAAGAGGTACGAATAATAGCCGTTTTATGTATGAAATTAGTGGAAGTGATAAATCTTATTCTTTTCGATTAATTTCTAACCGTAATAATAATTCTGTTCATTTATTTGAAAGTGCTATTGACCTTTTATCTTATGCCACTTTAAAAAAAATTAATAATGAAACTTGGTATAATGAAAATCTACTTTCTTTAGCAGGAATATATAAACCTGCTCAAAATGTAATTGATAGTAAAACCCCAAAAACTTTAGCCAATTTTTTAAAAAATAACCCTAAAATTAATACAATATTTTTACATTTAGATAATGATAACGCAGGAAGATTAGCCACTTTAGCGATAAAAACTTCTTTATCAGACAGTTATAAAATTATTGATGAACCACCTAAAATTGGTAAAGATTTTAATGACTTTTTGTGTTATAAACTAAAAATTAACTCAAAAAATTATAATAATTATTACAGGTAAATGTAATTTTAAAATTTATATGTGATTTTACAGGGTAAAATTACTGTATTAGCAAGCACTGCAAATGTACTCCCACATTTGCTACCTGTTGGGAGTAATCCCAAACCCTTTTAAAAATCTCACAATAAATACTTTAAATAATAACACTTTTATGTTATGATATTAACCATTAATGAAAGGAACTTATTTTTATGATAAGAAAAAAAGATATTGTAACAGAAGAAAAAATAAAATTAGAAAACAAAATTGAATGTTGCGATCGTGCAGAGATTGACCTAGAAGAAAAAGCCAGATGCTGTGATTATATAGTGAAACACAATGTAATTAATTTAGATGGCTTACGAGCAAAAGATATAATAGTATTTAAAAATAATTATGAAGTTACTATTGATTATAATACATTAACTTATGACATTGTACAAAAAAAAGATTATGATCTTTTCAATGTTTGTATTGTTGAGGCACTAGGGCAGCCTATTACCAGAATACCTTTTGATAGTGAAGAAAAAGCAATAAAATGTTTTAATAGATTATCAAAAAAAGTAATAAAAAAATATGATTGTTTTAAACTTCAACCTATTAAATAAATTTAAAAAATGTTAGTCAAGTTACTAATATTTTTTTTATACATTTTTTTAGAAAGGATTTCATAATGAGAACAAGAAATCATAAAAAACAATTTTGGCTTAATGATGAAGAAGCTAAAGCATTAAAAGATAAATCTGCTAAAGCAGGCATTAATGAAAGTGACTTTATAAGGAAAGTATTATTAGACTATAAATTAAAAGAAAAACCAGATAAAGAATTTTATGAATATATTAAACTGTTAAGATCTATATCTAATAATATGAATCAACTTGCATATAAAGCTAATGCTTTCGGTTATATTGACGAAGAATATTACAAAAAAGCAGTAATAAATCTTACAAATTTTATTGATGAATTAAAATCAAAATATGTATATAATACCAAAGAAGAAAAAAACCAATTAAAGGTATAGAATATTATTTGCTATAGTGCTATACTTTAATTAGTGATGGTTGATGAAAAATGAAAAAGTAGTATATCTAACTGTTGGCTCAGGTAGATTGTTAAATGTAGAAGTCTATCTTGATGATAAATTGATATATCAGGGAAGTAGTGAAGATGAACCAGAAGACATACAAAATTTAAAGTATTCAAAAATTATTTGTGGTCCAATAACTAAATATTATTGTGAAAGTATATATAATTAAGTATTTACTCATGCACTAATTTTTTATTGACATTTGTTAGTACTTGAAAAAATATTTATTTTATGATATTATGAATATGCAAACATCAAATTGCATAAAATAAAAAAAGGGAACATTCAGTTTTCAAAGGTTGAATGTCTACCCAAAATTAATTCGGATTGACATTTAATTCAAAAATGAACTGAACCCCAAAAGTTGGACAGCTTAATTATTAATGGATTGTAATCTGTATTGTACAGGTGACAATCCTTTTA
>CANPVV010000018.1 GCA_947581835.1 uncultured Bacilli bacterium | reverse complement strand
GACAAAGCAAGAAGCATAAAGTACAATTTAGGTAACAAAAAGCTTCAATGGTTAAAGTTCATTGGAGCCAAGACTGCAGAAGAAAGAACAGAAGCAGCCAAAGGAGATGAATTATTAATGGAACTAGATAAAAATCTCGAAATGTATGTAAATGATCTTGAAACCCAAGAGATATTTGGGAAATGGGCAGAAAAGATTGCCGAAGATAAAGGCATCGAACAGGGCTCTTTACAAGAAAAGAAATCTATTGCTAAAAATCTTCTAAAATTAAACATACCCATTAATAAAATATCTGAAGCAACTGGCTTATCTTTAAAAGAAATCAATTCTTTAAAATAAGCTTAAGTGATAAACTCATAATGCAGAGTTTATCACTTTTTTTAAAACAATAATTAACATATTTTTTTATAGTCTATGATATAATTAATTAGGTGATTTAAATGTATTTAAAAACTAATAAAACAAAATACAATATTGTTGTTGCCAATTCTTTTTCTAAACGTCTCATGGGTCTCATGGGTAAAAAAAATATAAACTACGGTATGCTTTTTCCCAAATGTAATTCAATCCACACATATTTCATGAAAGAAAATATTGATATTGTAGGTTTAGACGAAAACAATGAAGTAATCTATAAATATGAAAATTTAGATAAAAATCGTATTATTAAAATAAACAATGATGCCAAAAAAACCAGCATCTTAGAAATGCCAGCTAATTCTACTCAAAAAATCCGTATTGGTACTATTATTCTTTTTAATGAATAATCTATTCTTTAAATTCAAAAGCATAATCACATATTATAACTGTATCTCCTCTTTTAGCCCCTAATTTTTCTAATTCTTCCTCTACTCCCATTCCTTTAAGTTTTCTAGCAAATCTCAATACCGCTTTATCTTCATCAAATCTTGTCATTTTAAATAACTTTTCTAACTCTTTTCCTTCAACCACCCAAGCATCTTCTTCTTTCGTAATTGTAAAAGGTTTTTCCTGTCTAAACTTATAAATAACATGACTTTCTAATTCTTCATCTTTATATAAAGGATTATCTTCTACCTTTTCAATTACTTCTATCATTTTACTCATCATTTGATCAAGTCCAATATTATTAATCGCACTTATCTCTATTATTTCCTTATCCGGAAATTCCTTTTTAAATTTTTCTAAATTCCCCTGAGCTTCTTCTAAATCCATTTTATTAGCAATAATTATTTCTTTTTTCAAAGCTAATTTTTGACTATACTTTTCAATTTCTTTTCTTATCTTTAAATAATCTTCTATAGGGTCTCTACCTTCAGATGTACCCATATCAACAACATGAGCTAAAACTTTAGTCCTCATCGCATGCCTTAAAAACTTATGACCAAGTCCTACTCCTTCACTAGCTCCTTCAATTAATCCTGGTAAATCAGCCATTATAAAAGATTTATCATTTTTTAATTTCACATACCCCAAATTAGGTACCAAAGTTGTAAAATGATAACTAGCAATCTTTGGATTTGCTGAACTTACACGATCTAAAATTGTAGATTTACCAACACTTGGAAGACCTACTAAACCTACATCCGCAATCATTTTAAGTTCTACTTTAAGTATTCTCTCTTCTCCTGGTTCTCCAAGCTCACTAATTCTAGGAGCATTATCACTGTGACTTTTAAAAGCTGCGTTACCTCTTCCACCTCTTCCTCCTGATGCTACTACAACCTCTTTATTTTCTCCAACTAAATCTGCAATAACTAAATTAGTATCTAAATCAACAACTGTTGTTCCCTCAGGAACTTTTATTATAATATCACTAGCATTCGCCCCTTGTCTATTAGATCCTTTTCCATTTTCTCCTTTATCTCCTTTAATTGTTTTCATATATCTTAAATCAATCAAAGTTTTAAGGCCTTTATCTACTCTAAAAATAATGCTGGCTCCTTTGCCTCCATTACCTCCATCAGGCCCTCCCATAGCAACATATTTTTCTCTTCTAAAAGAGGTACAACCATCTCCTCCTTTACCCGCTACAACTTTAATTTTTATTTCATCTACAAACATTTAAAACCTCCATCAATTCTATTCATCTATTACCTCATCAGTATTTTCATTATCATTCTCTTCTGGTAAAATATCTATTACCTGTTTTTCCCTTTCAACTCTTTTAACGTCAGGATAAGTTTTTAATTCTTCACTTACAAATTCGTCATCTTTAAAATAATATACATACTCTACTAAATTAACCAAATCATCTTCTTCATGCTCTAAAACTTGTAAACCATAAAGCATATTATTCTCAAACTTACCCATAATCTGTTCCTCATTATTTAATTCATAAAAAACATCTAAATTTTTATCATCAAATGTTGTAAACTTAAATCTATTATCTTTTATAACAACCCCATTTCTAATAAGTAAATCTCCATTATCATCAAACAAATAATATTTTTCTTTTACTCTACTATCAAAATATCCAACTTTTAATAATACATAATCTTTATTTTTAATTTTTAAAATTTGAATATCATCTAATTTTATCTTTACATATGTATTAATATCACTATATTGAAACAAATCTTTAGCACTCTTCACCAAAAAATTATCAACAACATCCTCAGTTATAATATTTCCTCCATCAAAATATACTCTTAAAAATGCACTAGTCTCATAAGTATCCTGATTAATTCTTACATTATATTCAAATTTTATTTTATGTCTCTGTTTATTTAAATAAATATTATATATTTCCGATAAAGTATTACTATTTAAATTACTAGAAATTAATTCAGTTTCAAAACTTTCTTCATTAGTAACTATCTTATTTCGAAAATCCTTATGCATTAAAGTATAAGTAGTTAAAGAAATAATCCCTGTAATTGCAATTATACCAATAAATAAACTTATAGCTTTCTTCATTAAGACCAACCTCTTAAAAATATTATATCAATAAAATATAATTTTTAAAACAAAAAAATCACACGATTTGGTGATTTTACTTAAATATATTGAACAAACTAGTCTTTCCCGCTTCACTACCATTAACTCTTGAAAAACCAAGTGCTATTAAAAAATCATCTAAAACAGGTTCATGTTCTTTTTTATCATCTAAATATGGAATATTAAAGAATATCTTACTATTAGATTCATGTTCAAAGTCAGTTATATCTCGACTAGTTAAAATACTTTTATTTAAAACTATTTTTTTATCTTTTAATCTTTCAAATGCATCCCGATCAGACCTAATTAATTTATTTAGCTTTATTAATCCTGGCTCAATTAAATATATTACTTCATTACATAAATTACTTTGCTTTGAATCATTTAAATCAACTAATATAACCTCTGCCTCTGGACTATTTGCAATACTAAACGATAAATCAAGTTCAGTTGTCGCTTTAAGTGTCTTATCATTAAAGTATTTGAAATCTTCTTTCTCTACTTCTAAAGCTACTACATTATAAGATACTTCTAAATGTTTTTTTAACATATAAACGAGTGTCGTTGCCCCAGCATGTTCAGTAACATTTTTAAATCCAATTACCCTTAAACCACCGCTTCCACTTCCTGCAAAAGAATCTACTTGAACTATCTCTTTAGATGGTTCTGTATTATTTAAATTATGATATTGAGCAACATCTTTATAAGAGTTAGGATTATCAATTAAAAATTTAATCGCATTTATATTTCTTGTAAAATTATAAATTCCCATTGACACTAATTGAGATAAATATCCTGCACTATTAACCATTGCTGAATCATCAAGTAACAAAATTATCTTACTCATATCAAAATTAACAGACAACTTTTGAATATTTTTAATATTTTGATATCCCTTAATTGCAGTTACATCTAAAATCATTTTATTAAAATAGAAATTAGTAAACTGCGCTACTAATTCATCAACATCAAATTCCCCACTTATACTCTTTATTATATCAATATCAAGAGTTGCAAGCATATTTTGATATCTATTTGAAACAATTACATTCATAATTATCCTCCAATAATAGAACTATAAGAATCACTATCAGCCGAATGAATATTAGTTGTTGTTCCTCTTACAGTATAAGAGCCAGTATTCCCTATAAAAGGTAAATTAAATTCATAAAACAAAGTTAATTGATAATAATAAGACCTAGATGTCCCTTTAAATTTCTTCATACAATAATAATATTTTTTCCCCGGCTCAGCAGGCTCTAACATTGTCGAATTTAAATCGGCAAGCCCATAAACTCCATTTTCTTCTTCTTTAACACAAACACCCATTGTCTCATACCTAGAATTTATAAAAAAATCATTTACTAACTTTATTGAAGAATCATTCATTCCTTCATACTTTTCAATCATCGCAACTGCTTCATTTTTTATCTTAATAGTTCTTGAATAATTCAAAGTTAAAATAATATAACCAGCAAAAATCAAGATAAAAAGAATCATCAATTGCATAAACCAAGTACTACCTAAATTCGTTCTCATATTATACGCTCCTTATAGAATCACACCAGCCATAAACATCAACAGCTGACCCGTCACATTCATTTGGATTATAAATTTTAGTAGTCTCTCCAGTTATTGAGAAATTTAAAGAATTAAGAAATGGTATATCTAAATTATAAAAAACTCTTACATTATAATATAAACCTGCTGGAAATTCTTTTATTCCCGCCGAAGCACTACTAGGTATTATTGGTATTGCGCTAACACAAAAAGCAGCTCCTGATGCATTTTGACCCATATAATTACCATTTCTATCAAATCCTACTTCTACTACTTCCGTCCCACTAGCACCAATAGTTCTAGTAGTACAATTACCAGAGCTATTATAAGAAGCATCACTAAAATAATCTCGAATTTGCACCGAAAAATTCTCACAATTTGCATCAGGTGATATTGCACTATCCTCTGTACAAACTCCATTTTGATTTTTTATAATATTAACTAATTCATTCTTAACATTATATGCCTTAGAAAGATTAATTGAAAAACATATATAACCCGTAAAAAGAAATATTAATACGGTAAAAATATTAAATATAGGAACACTATTAATTGATTCTTTCATTTAAACACCACAATTAACCTTTCCAAGCGCATTTAATAGTCTGACTAGACCCTCTAATTGTACAATCAATTTTGCCATCAACTGCTTCAGCACAAGTCCCATCAGGTTGTATATTATTACAAACACAAATTGCTTCATCACAATCAACTTGTACTTTATAACCAGTCTTAATCATTGGCCAAATAACAGTCGCAAAAAATGCAATAAAAACGCCAACGATTATTGCTACAACAACTGTTACATTTAATTCACTAGTCGCTTCTTGCATTTCTTGCTACCTCCTTACAATAAAATTGTTTGATTATGTGCCTGCGGCATTATTACCACCAGCAACATTATCATCACATACACCTTCATGCTTACAACACTTTTCAGAAGTATCCCAATTACCACCAGAATTTTTACAAGTATTTCTATTTAAACCTTGTTGAATTGCTGGCCACAAAAATGCATAGAAGAATGCAGCTACAGCGGCTATCGCAACTACTGTAATAACTGTCATATTTAATTCTCCAGTCGCTTCTTTCATAAAAAACAATTCCTCCTTACTATTTACAAATACCATTATAACCAATTTTTTCTAAAATATCAATACAATTCTACAATATATTTTACAAAAACAAGAAATTAAATCCTTACAACCAAAACATAAAAGTATAATATATATAATCATAAATTTGCAAAAACATAAGATTATTATTAAAATTATGAGTCAAAAAATAAGTTAAGAAATTTTTACCTATACTAAGTACCAAAAAGAAAACCAAAACATTCTGAAACTCCTTACTTAGCAATTTCCTATCAAGTAAAGCTAATATTATAATCACAGTCGACAATCCTAGTAAAAAACTAAAATCAGCTAAATATCTTGGCAATATACCTGCCACCTGAGTATCAAACACCACAATTATTAAAACAGCTAAAGGTATCACCTGACAAATCTGATACAATTTTTTATCTTTTATAATATCTTTAAACTTAAAAAAGAACAAACTTAAAACACACACAATATTACTCCAAAAAAAACCTCCATACATATCTTCATAAATAGTTCTCCCAAGATAATTAGTTACAACTTTACTTGCCTCAATAAAAGGAAAAACCGGTACTATTTTAGCATTAGAAAACAAAAAATAATAAATTCCTAAAAATATTCTATCAAACTTAAATCCCCTTCTTGTCATATCATTTGTTGTTAAATTATAATTAGCCCCAAAATCCAAGATATTTCCAAATCGAGCATAATTATAATACATTATAAAGAATGCCACTACCACCAATGGTAACACTAAACAAACAGTTTCCTTTACAGATTTTTTACTAAACAACTCTCTTTTTTTAAAAACATAATCCCATAAAATAATAATTGGAAAAATAGCCACCACCAAAACCTGAGGTCGACACCCTAAAATTAAAGCTAAACTCAAACTACCTAAAAACAAATATTTTTTATTTAAAGCCTCATCCCTCGTTGCCAATAAATAAAAATGAAGACTTAAAAGAGCAAAAACTACACTAAATATCAAAGGCAAATTATAAAAATCTGAATGTCCTGCAAACCCAGCCAAACCTATAACCATTAAAAAGAAAATACACAATAAACAATAATAAATATAAGAAATATTCTTAAAATATCTATCTATCAAATTAGCTACAAGCTTAAAAACTGCAATTATTAAAAACAATATAGCAATCGTTATTGCAACATGATTAGCAAGGTCTCTTCCTGTAACCAAATAATATGGTAAATAAGTTAAAAGACATGGAACTATTCCAAAATAAGAATAATACCTCCCCTTAAAAAATGCATAATCCCAATAAGCATAATGTCCTTCATCTAACTGCAATGCTCTATAATATCTATCATAAGGATTAGATAACTCTAACAGTTTTTCATCAACCTTTAAATCTAACACAAACTTCCCCTTTGCTAAAGCTCTTGCCAAATTTTTATACTGATATGATGCTGATAAACTAATAATTCCATAATCACTATTATAAAAAACTGCTAACATACCAAAACTCAAAAACAAACCTATAACTAACATTCTAGTTACTATTTTACTTTTCTTAAAATTATATTTAATCTCCTGCAACTTACTTTTAGGATTTACCAAAAGAACAAACAAAACTCCTAAAAAAACTATCACTATTCTCAAATTATTAATTAAAAAAGGAACCTCTTTATTAATAGCCAATTTATTAATATAAAATGCTATATCTTTAATTTTTCCTAAATCTATCTTTAAATAATTTATCTTTCCACTCGCATTAATTCGACTATAATGAGACATTTGAACCAAAGAAGAATACTTTCGCATACCTGCATCAAATGGAATTTTGTTTGCCTCATCACTATAATATACTTCATAATTAAAAGACAATACCTCTTCTCCTTCTATATCCAAATAAATATTATTAACCTCTATATCTAAATTACTAACCTCAATAAAAGCATTATCACTATCTACCACTTTACATAAGTAATCCCTACAATTTAATCCAGAACCTATCACATAATCTAATTTCTGTTCCTCTTTAAAAAACAAAGATTCATAATGTCTAAACTGAAAAACTGTCAATTCTAAAATCCCACTTACCAAACAAGAAATCAATATATATTTTACTAAAATCTTCCCATATTCATTTTTTATTTTCTTCTTTTTTAAAAGCAATTCTAAAACCAAAACTACCACCAATAAAACAACAATCATAAACACTCCTTATAACTTATAACTTCTTTATAACTTTATAACTTTATAACTATAAAAATATTATATTATACTTTATTTATCTAAACAACAATTAAAGTAAATTCTTTTAAATCAATTTGTAAAATATATTTAAAATTATTGTCTTTTATCCAACTTTTATGATATATTTATATTGAAATAGAGGAAATATCATGAAAAAGAAAATAATAGAAATTTTAAAAGGTTTTGGTTCTATCTTTTTATATTTATTTCTAACTATATTAAGTTTAGAAATATTTAATAAATATACTAAAAGTAGCAACTATTTTATTGCTACACTCTCTCAATTAGGAAGTTATCTTATCCCTTTAACTGCCTTTTTTCTAATTTACCATCGTCGTTTAATTACTGATTTTAAAAACTTCAAAAAAGAAAATATCAAAATTGCCTTAAAAAACTGGATAATAGGTTTAAGTGTTATGATTATTTCTAATCTAATTATAACTACTATTGTTGGAAATATCGCCACTAATGAAAGTCTTAATCGTGAAATACTTTTTGAAAATCCCCTAAGCAGTGTAATTTCTATGGCATTAATTGGCCCTATCTTAGAAGAAATAACTTTCCGGGCTAGTTTTAAAAATGCTTTCTCTAAATGGTATACCTTTGCTACCTTTACTGGTTTAATCTTTGGTTTAGCTCACGTTGCTAACTTTAATCTATTAGAATTTTTATTTGTAATACCTTATGGAGCCTTAGGTTTCTTCTTTGCTAAAGCATTCTATGAAACAGATAATATTTATACTTCTATCTTAATGCATATCACTCATAACACAATGGCAGTTCTGCTCATATTAGCAATGTAGGTGTCATATGGAAAAAGAAAAAAAACATATTGGCATTAAAATATTTTGTATTCTAATTATTCTAGGTGTCATAACCTACTTATATGCTCGCTATCTAAACCCTTATTGGTTAAAAACCTATGAAATACCTATCTATAATGAAAATCTAAATTCCACCTACAATGGTTTTAAAATAGCTCAATTTAGTGACCTTCACTATGGACGTACAACTGATGAAGAAACCCTAAAAAAAGTAACCAAAGAACTAAATAACTTAAATGCTGATATTATTATTTTTACTGGTGATTTATTTGACTCTAAACCAACAGATGAAGAAACTAAAATACTCACCAAATACCTAAAAAAAATAAATACCAACCTTGCTAAATTTGCTATTATTGGAGATTATGATACTAAATACTTAACTACCTACACTAAAATATTAGAAGAATCTAACTTCACTCTTCTTGATAATTCTTCCAAACTTATTTACAATAAAAGCACTACTCCCCTAAATTTTATTGGCTTAACCAACACTAAAGACATTGACGAATTATACAGCAATGATTACTTTAATATTACTCTTATTCATGAACCTGATTTAATAAAAGACTTAACCAACACCCAAATTGTTTTCGCAGGTCATTCCCTTGGAGGTCAAATAAAAATTCCTTTTTATGGAGGAATAAGAAAAATAGATGGTGCAAGTACTTATTTTGAATCATTTTATCAAGTAAATGATATCTCTCTTTATATTTCAAATGGATTAGGTACCCAAGATTATAGTCTAAGATTCTTTAATACCCCTTCCATAACTTTATATCGCCTGTATAACTCTTAAAATATACAACATTTTTAATTTATTAAATCTATAAATTATAAACATAATCAATAAAACAACATAACCCAAACCAAATAATCCCCCAACTATACTTTTATAATCATTTTTAGAAAAAATAAGACTCACTAAACCTAAAGTAATTAATAAAAGTAAAATTAAAAGAACTAAAAAATACTCTAAAGGAAGCATCTTCAAAAATAAAACTAACCCCAAAGTAATAAGAGATAAAATTATCACTAATATTCCTACATATTTAAAAAAATATATTTTATTTCTTTTATTTTTCAACTTTTATCACCATAACTATTATAACAAAATCAAACTAAATTTAAAACATTAAAAACTATATAAGTAAAAATAAGTAAATATGCACTTCCAATTAATACTCCCCCTACAATATCACTTAAATAATGCACTCCTAAAAAAATTCTACTATAACCAATCAAATATATTAAAAATGTTATTACAAAAAAAGTAAGAATTTGAAAAGGCAAACTACCCACATTAAATAATAAATAAGCCAAAAGGAAACCATAAAAACTAACTGCACTTACTGTATGTCCTGAAGGATAACTATAACCTTTCTCATTTACCAATCTTTTTTTATTAGGTCTTTCTCTTTTAAATAAATGCTTAAATATAAAAACTATCAAAGCATTAACTATCATTAAAACATTAATAATAAAAGCTAAAGTCTTATTTTTTACCAAAAGAAAACTAAGTAAACACACCCCTATAAAAAATTTAGTATTAGCTAAATTAGTAATAAGTTTATAAAAAGTTATCCTAAAACCTTCAATTTTTAAACTATTATAAAAACTATCATCAAATTCTTCTAATCTCTTATTTTTAACTAAATAACTCCATAATATAAAACCCACTATTAATATTAAAAAACTTACTATAATCATTTTCATCACTCTAATAATTATACTAAATATTTAAAATTATTACTATAAAATTTCATAAATTACTTAAATAACTTATCTTAATATATTTGAGGACATACACCACTATCAGGACGATAAAAACAATGATTTTTATATTTACCTGCTAAAGGTTGACTATACCATTTTGCTTGACAAGAAGTATTGCCACTTCCTGGCGCATAAAACCATAATGCATGCGTTGCTGGATAATAATACTCACCCATTAAAATTCGTTTAGCTAAATTTTTTTCATTTGCTGTTGCCGAACCATAAAATAAAGAAGAATTAGCTCCTACAAATTGATTAGGTTGATATATAGCATCACTTATAGAATCTATATCTTTAAAAGTATAACAATCAGCCAAAACCCGATTAACAACAACATTTCCCACCATAAGCATTCCTAAATCCCCCTCCGTTTGTGCCTCAGCTCGCATTATTCTCGCCAACAAATCTAAATCTTTTGAGGTATAACTTATAATCACTAATAATCACCTAATTTATTATATGAAAAATACTAGAAAAATGAAATAATATATGCTATAATGTTTTTACACGTAGGGGCGTGGTATAATGGTAGCATAGGAGTCTCCAAAACTTTTGATGGGAGTTCGATTCTCTCCGCCCCTGCCATTAAGCATTTAACAGTCATTATTATAATGGCTGTTTTTCTTTAGAAATTTTTTCTTATATCTAAATTAATCAACCAAAGAAAAAGTTTTATTTTCTTTATCTATCTTATACAAAGTTTTATCTTTTACTTCATCAACAAAATTTTCTTCATATAAATCCATAAACTTTTTTTCTCTATCACCAACATATACATAATCCTCAGCAAAAATATATTCATCCATCTTCGCTTTTTCATAAGACATCATTTTATCATATATATAATATTTATCAAAAAGAGGTCTCTCATTTATTAAATATTGCAATAAAGTTCTATAAGTTTCATCCTTCATAACTACCAAAATCTTCGAATTTTCAGCTGTATTTTCATTTATTATATCAGCCATTTCTCTAATCTCTAAATATGTATTTTTAGTATTATTAGGTAATAATACCTTTAAATTACTATTAACTCCTAAAACTAAAATACCAAAAACTACAACTATTAACTTACTATAATATTTTTTATTTCGCAATAAATATATCGCTAAAATAACTATAAACAAAACTTCTATCAAAACATATGTCGACATATATCTTCCAAAACAAGCAAGTCTATTTACTTCATCTTCTGAAAAACTAGAAGACATATACAAAACTGACATAGTAAAAGCATATCCAATAGTTCCACAAGTAAAAATAAAAGCTGTTAAAAAAAACTTTTTTAAATTAAACTCTTTTTTATCAATTAAATAAACACCAAAAAGCATAATCATAACTAAAATATAACAATATACATATCCTATTTTAATCGGTTTTATAATAATTGGTTCAGTAAATAAATATTTCTTAAATAATCTAAATCCATCTAATTTATATTGAATACCTTTATTATGTAAAGCAATATCAAGATATTCTTTAAAATCTATTCTATTAAGATTAAATTGAGAAAGATTATTCAATAAAAAAATATTTTTCTCCCAAAAAGCAAATAAAGATAAAGGTAAAACAAGTATAAAAATTAAACTCAACCAATATTTAGTATCACTAAGCTTTCTTTTATATATAATCTGTTCATATAAAATATAAAATACCGCGATCATGAGACATAAACACATTCCAATCTGTTTAGTAAGTAAAACCGAACATAGCCCTAAAGATATAACTATACTTTTAAAAATTGTATCTTCTTTTTCTAACAAAATAAATTTCCACCAGCATAGCTGGTGGTTTTTATGTTTCGCCTAAAAGGCTTTACTATTGGCTTCCTACTAAAGTAGCCTTTGCAACTGCCATATGCATCCATCACTTGCTACCCTTTGAAAGGGTCGAAATCTTCTATCGTCATTTGTTGACTTAATCTATCTTCTTTTAATTGATTTGCTATATATTCTTTTATTTTTTTTGTATTTTTTCCTACTGTATCTACATAGTATCCTCTACACCAAAATTCTCTATTCCTATATTGATATCGCATATTTGCCCATTTACTGTATATCATTATGCTACTTTTTCCTTTTAAAAATCCCATAAAATCTGATACACTATATTTGGGCGGTATTTCTAGCAACATATGCACGTGATCTGGACATACTTCTGCTTCTATTATTGTTACTCCTTTCCATTCACATAATCTTCTCAAAATCTGTCCGATTTCTAATCTTTTACTTTCATAAAACACTTTTCTTCTATATTTTGGTGCAAATACAATATGATATTTACAATTCCATGTTGTATGTGCTAAACTTTTTATATCATTTATTTTGATTTCTTTCATTATAAATGTCCTCCTTCTAATATATTGTTGCTTCTTGGCAGTCGCAACAAATATTATATTAGAAGGAGTTTTTATTTTCAACTCACCGCTAAAGCTAAACGGAACCCCCAGACTATCTGGGGGTTTTCACTAACAATAAAGGCAAGAGTAGTCGCACCCATTACCGCTAGTATTAAATCTCTTTGAATTGATTTAAAAATTTGATACGGATCTAACATTAAAATTACTAACATAATTATCAAAGGTAAAAACAAAATATTTATCTTTTTATTAATTTTATCTACCAAATAAGGGCAAATTATTCCAAACATATAAACATGAAATGCAATACTAACAGTTTCCTCACTATATTTTAAAACACTACACCACAAAAGTTCAAATAAACTTAAAAAAGGAGGATAATCTTTATGCCAAACTAATAAAGATTCTTTAACTGAATAAAATTTATCTATTCTAGTCATTTCTCTAACCATTTCTCCCCAATGAGCTATTTCATCAAATTCCCAAAAATGTTTATGATAATCAATTATAAATATCAAAACTACAATTATTATAAATGCAAAAAAACCTTTAGAAAAAATATTTTTCAAAAAATTTTTATCTCTTTTTATTATTTTATAAATAGTAATCCCAAAACCTATAACTGCTAATCCATAAATTAAATATAGCCCTACCTTAAAAGTTTCAAAAATCATCTGACTCAAAAATAAAATTATTGGAATAATCATTAAAGAAAAAGAAAGTGCACTTCCAAATGTTTTTTTACTTACCAAACACACCCCAAAAGTTAAAAATAAAATTATTAATACAACTAACATAACTATCTCCTACCACTTATTTTTTACTAATATTTTAATAAACTACCTATTTATTTCTTTTATTAACAACTCCAATTCCTTCAAAGATTTATTTATATATTTTCGATTAATACCTATAATAGGAATATTATAATCTTTAATTTTATCACTCAACTTTTGCATAAAAATACCCTTTCTCTTTTCATTTCCATGATTTGTATAAATATAATTAACACAACAAGAAGGTGATTGCTCTATCCCCAAAATAGCTATAATTTTATAATTAGAATCAACAATCTGTTTTATTTCTCTTGCCACTTTATCAGCCAAAATTTCACAATGTCTATTAAATTCTTCTGTATCATATTTTTTTAACCCCATTGGCTCTCTAACTAAATTACTATAACTACTCTCCGCACATGGCATCTGAACTATATTTATATCATTATCAATCAATAAATTAACAAACGGTTTTATAGAACTTTTCCACTCATATTTAACAAGCCCCTGGGCCTGATAAGCTTGAGCAAGCAAACAAAAAGGAACAAACACAAAATATTTACTTCTACCATCTATCATACATATTCTTCTCCAAAACTAACCTTAGAATATCTCTTAACTAATCCATCGACTTTTACATGCAATAACTCTTTATAAACTCTTATTGTTGCCATCAATTCATCATTATTTACAAAATCTTTTTCTAAAGGCATTCCAAGTAAACATTGAGCCTCATTTACCTTTGGAATAATTCCTCTAACTAACAACTCATTTTTTTCCTGAAAATCATCTTCTAAATCTTTAACTGGAAACAACATATCTATATTATATTCTTTAAATAACAAAACAAATAACTGAAGCATCTCCTCTTGTTCTACAGCAAACTTTTGACTAATCCTCGCTCCATCTGTCACCACTGAAATACCCAATTGTTTACATAAAATTATCGTTTCTATATACATTGATAATCTACAAGCCAAACAATTAAACTGGGAAATTGATATATTTCCAAACTTTTGAACAATCTCATTTGCTTTAGTATTATAAAATTCTTTAATTAACTCTCTAAATATTGCATCTATTCTTTTAATTCCAATAAATCTAATTTTTTCACTCCCATATTTTTTCTCTAATCTTTTAAATCCTTTTTTTACATTATCTTTTCCTATTTCATAAGCATTATCATAATGTACTAAATACACCTGATATCCTTGCTCTATTAATAATAATGTACTTAATAATGAATCTTTACCTCCAGAATATAATACTAAAACTCTTTTCATTTTTTCACTCCAATTTATGAAACAAATAAATTTCTAAATTACACCAAAACCATTATTCCTAAATTTAAATATTATAAAACTCAGACTAATCAAATAATTCAAAAAGTCTGAGTTTAAATCCCATTTGGTGCTTATGGTGGGACTTGAACCCACACAAGGTTGCCCTCGCCAGATTTTGAGTCTGGTGCGTCTACCATTCCGCCACATAAGCAACTATCCATATTATAGCATACCTTCCCCAAAAAAAGAAGAATATTTTATTTAATCTTCCAAAATAATTCCTTTATCTCCCAAAATTTCCATAACATTAATAATAGAAAGCTTTGAACTTATAAAATCATCAATATTAACACTTACATCTTTAAAATGACTTGTTCTAAAATCACTATTCCCAAATTTTGTATCCATAAATTTATCTTCTCTAAACTCACATTTAAAAAATTCTACATTCCATATTTTATTTCTTCTAAAATTATTTTCTCGAAAACTAATTCCATTAATTATTCCATTATCTATATTACTATTTTCTATTCTTGAATACTGCATTATTCCTTCAATTAACTCTAAATCCTGTATTTTATTATCTAAAATACTAATATTTGTTAATTTAGAATTAATAAATCTAACTTTATTTAAATTATCTGCATTAAAAGTAACATTCATAAATTCACAATTTCTAAACTCTACCTTAGCCAAAAAAACATTATCAAATACCACATTTAAAAACTTACAATTATTAAATATTACTTCTCTTAAAGTTAAAAACCTAAATTCTTTTTTATTTATTTCCTCTTTATTAAAACTAACACCTGTAATATTCATCTCTTCATAATTTTCTAAACTATCAACCTCAAGCTTATGATTAAATTCCCACTTCATTTCCATCCTCTTTATATATTGAAGTAAATAACTCAGTTGTACTATCTTCCTCTTCTATATTCTCCTCTATCTGTGGTAATTCATTTAAACTAGCAAGCCCAAAACAATCCAAAAATTCTCTTGTTGTTCGATACATATTTGGTCTTCCTGGCAAATTAGATTTACCTGCTTCTTTTACTAAACCTCTCGCTACTAATCTTCTTACAATATAACCACTTTGTACTCCCCTCATCTCATCTATTTCCACTCTTGTAATAGGTTGATTATACGCTATAATGGCAAGTACCTCTAAACTTGAAGGACTAAGAGTATTATGTTCTGGATCTTCTACCAATTTTTGATAATATTCTTTATGTTCTTCTTTAGTTGTTAACTTAAAAGCATCTCCCAAATAACTAATTCTAAGTCCCCTCTCTTCACTCTCATAAATTCCTTTAAGTTTTAATAATAGCTCTTTTGCCTCTTCTATTTCTATTCCCATTATATCACACAAACTCTTCAAAGTTATTCCCTCATCACCAACTACAAATAAAATCCCTTCTAATACTCCAATTTTATTCATGAATTACCCTCCTTTCAATCATAATTGGTTTAAAATTATCATCTTGTGTTAACAATATTTCCTCATTTTTACTCATTACCAATATAGATAAAAATGTAACAATCAAAAAATCTTTACTCTGAATATTAAACAAATCTAAAAATTCTACTCTATCTCTTACCTGTAATATTTTTCTAATATCTGTTATTCTTGCCTCAATACTATATTCTTTCCTTGTAATTCTTGTACTTAAAGGTTTCGCATACTTTTCTCTTTCTTTAAAATTTTTTAAAGCTCTAACTAAATCATCAATACTTACATTTCCAAAACTAATCTTCTCATCTCTAAACTCTTCTAAATTCATTGGACTTTTAGTAAAATATTTATTTCTTTTATACATATTTTCTTCTAAAGACTTAGATAATTGTTTATATTTTTCATATTCCATAATCTTCCTTTTTAAATCTTCTTCTGAATCTATATGAAATTCCTCATTATTATTTTCTTCTACACTATCATCATTAACAAGCATTTTACTTTTCAAATGGATAAGCTCTGATGCCATAACTAAATATGAACTAGCAATATCTATATTTTTATTTTTTAACTCTTTAATAAAATCTAAATACTCATCAATTATTATTTTAATATCAATATCATATATATCCATCTTAGAAGTTTTAACAAGATGCAAAAGAAGGTCTAAAGGACCTTCAAAATCATTAATACAAAATTTATAATCCATTATCTCACGTCCTTAAAATGCCTACTCACAACTAAATCCTTGTGCCTCTATCTCAAAATTAACTGTTTTAGCTTCTTCATCTAATAAAAATGTATCAGCACTAAACACATAAGTTCTTTCTGCATCTTGTAAATTAACATTTGTTGTAATATCAAAACCACCATCATGCATAAAGAATGTTGAGGTAATTCCCTCTTTAGCGTCTAAATTATTAGTATCTCTTTGATATGCTTGATAAACTACCATATATTCTTCATCAAGCATTTCTGTAGGTTTTCTATAACTAAACTTACTTTCAAATTCTTTTAATAAATTATTTTTAAATTTATAAGTAACCTCTTCATTACCTTTAGTACAAACTAAACTTTGCATTCCATCACTATCAGTTTCTAACTCAATTGGTGGATAAGCATCCTTTTCTTTTTGTACTAACACAAACTGTGTCGCATATTCTAAAGCCTCAGTACTAATATCTTTTGTAAAAACTGTATTTGATCCACTTGTCATATTAGATGAACCAGTTATTTTAACTCTTTCTAACAAAGTTTGTTCTTCATTATATAACTCTAAATAAAAATTTAAATTTCCAATTACTACTGTTGTTTTTTGATTATTTGTAATATTTAAACTTAAAAGATTATTCTCTTTATCTAACAAAAAAGTATCAAATAAAATATCATCTCTTGTTAAACTAGGATTATCTTGAAAATTATAAAACTCTTCATCATAATTTGGTTCTTCTTCTGGAGGTTCCATTGGAGTTGGCTCAAGTCCTGGTTTTATCACTGGTTTTTCTACGGGATTTAAATATCCATTAATATAAGCTGAAATCTCCGGTAAAAAAATAATTACCGCGATAAAAAGTGTCATGATAAAAAATATTCCCACACTACTGGTTTTTCTATTCTCAAATACTCCTACTGTCATAGGCTGTAATTCATTTTGTTCCACTTTAAAATTTTTTATTTTTATCTTTTTCGCCATAAAAATCCCTTCTTACTCTTATTAATTATACCAAAAAAAAAGACAAATAAAAAGAGCTATTTCACAATAACTCTAATCTTTTGGTCTAAAAAATAAAGTCATCAAAGCTGCAAATACAACTGCTCCAACAATCGCAGCTCCTCCTTTAGTTAAAAGTCCTGTAAATATTCCTAAAATTCCATCCTCTAAATATCCTTCTATACCCCCTTTATAAAGTAAATATCCAAAGTTAGAAATAATTGTTGAGGCTCCACCCCCAGCTAATTTAATTAATTTATCATAAATTCCTAAAAAACCTAATAAGGCACCAATTACTGTAAAAAGAGTTGTTATATGTCCTGGTGTAAATTTAGTATTATCTAAAATAATTTGTCCGATCATACAAAATAATCCCGCTACTACAAAAGCCCAAATAAATATCATTATGCTACCTCCAAACTTATCGCATGTGCAATTCCCGGTATTCCTAATTTTTGATTAGCCATAGTAACTGATTGTAAAGAACCTGTTCCAATTATTAAAATCTTTTTATATTTTTTAGAATTTAAAACTTTATCAAATAACACCAAAGGAACTACAACTGGTCCACTTGCCCCAGCATATGTATCTTGACTATTCGTATATATCTCACAACCGGCATCCATATATTTTTTAAGTCTTATATCATATACTTTATCAAGCATTTCTAAAAATATTTCTCTTCCCACTAAACCTAAATCCCCCGTTAAAACTAAATCATAATAATTAATGTTTCTTTTCATTTCTACTAAATGAGTATTTAAAACCTCAACTGCTGCAGGTGCCATAACAGCTCCCATATTATTAACGTCTTTTACTCCCATATCCAAACTTTTTCCAATTGTACAACTCTCTACTTTAATATTTGTTACTTCATTTGTAAGTAAAGTTGCACTAGCCCCTGTTGTTGTAAAAGTAGTCGTATGCTTTTTTATTGCCCCATATTCAATCGGATATCTAAACTGTCTTTCAGCATTTAAATTATGACTACTAGTAACACATACTACTTTTTTAGCTAATTTTCCACTTATAAAAGTAGCTCCAATTATTAATTCTTCTACATATGAAGCACAAGCACTATAAACTCCTAAAAAAGGGATTCTAAATCTTGCTGCATTATAACTACTAACACTTATTTGATTAATTAAATCTCCCCCTAATAATAAATCAACCCTACTATCACTAAGTTTATTATACTCCAAAAGTTTATCAACCACCACCTGTTGCATCTTTATCTCTGCCTGTTCAAAAGTTTTTTCCTGATAATAATAATCATCAACTGTTAAATCATAATTTTTAAGTAATCCATCTTCCTCTAAAGGACCTACTATAGAAACATTATCTTTAATATAAACATTACTAAATTTTTTACTTGCCAAGAATAATCACCTTCACTATCACTAAAATAAATGCACTAAGTATTCCATATAAAATAACACTTCCTGCTAACTTAAAGAAATTAGAACCCAAACCAGTAATTAAACCTTCTTTTTTATAATCTAAAGCACTACTTGAAACTGAATGAGCAAAACCTGTAGTTGGTAATAAAAGTCCCGCTTTGGCTTTAGTCATCCATTCATCAAAAAAACCTAATGCTGTAAATAAAGAAGCCATAAATATAACAATTAAACAAGTCCATGTACTAGCAATTTCTCTCGTTAAATTAAAAATATTCATAATAACTTGAATTAAACCTTCCACAATAAGTCCAATTGACCCACCAATCAAAAAAGCCACAATACTATTTTCTAACTTATTTTCTTGGGGTTCATGTTTTTTAACTAACTTTTGATATTCATCTTTATTCATAATAACCTCCACTCTTATTATGAATTAAATAAAAAAAGTTATACGTCTAAGACATATAACTAAATTAATAAACTAAATCTGGTGGAAGTAAAGTATTATCATCTTCATTATCTTGAGTATCATCTATTTCGGTATCTTCTTCAAATCCTAAATCAACCATTATTTGTTTTGCCTTCTCTTCAAATTCTAGCATTTCTTCTTGAGAAATTTCATCTATACTTACTGCATTACTTATATCAAGTTTACTAAATTCACCTTTCTTAACCCCAAAATGTCCATTATTAATTGCTAAAGTAATGAATTTATTATCGCTACCCTTCATTCTAAAGTTTAAACCAAAATCAAATGATGCTTCTTCTTCCTTATTAACTACATTTTTATAAGTAAAATCTAAACTACCCTGAGCAGCGGTAATACTATAACTACCACTTCCATCTTCTTTAGCTATTACTCTTGCACTCATATTATTTTTTTTATTCAAGAAATACAATTCATAATAACCACTATACTCTGTTAAAGTAACACTATAACTATCATCTTCACTAATAATTTTTAAATTATCTTCAATATTACTTATTTGTAACAATTCTTTTTCATTTGTTGCATCTATCAAACTACCACCTAAAATATTTTCTTCACTATCAACATAAAAGACAATATCTATAGGTTTATACGTAATATCATCAGTTGAAATATCTGCTTTTTCTTGAATAAGAGACTCAAGCATACTTATTAATGAATTAGAATCAGTAAATTCTTTTAATACTTCATCATTCTGAAACTTATCTTTAATATCTTTGATAGTTCTTTCTATATTATCTTTATCCATATGATATTTTATACTTCTAACCTGATAAGACTTTCCATCCAAAGTAACTGTCTCATTCAAACTTTCAAATTTACTTTCATCTAAAGTATCAATTATTATATCTCTAAGTCTTCTAAAAGCATCTAAAGTATCAATATTCTCTAACTCATCTAAATTTAACTCTTTAATAAAACTATCTACTGTACTAAATAATTCTATTTCTCCCACATTTATTACTTTATCAAATATATCTTTATATTGAATATATTCAATATCATTTTTTAAATATCCTAAAATCTTTAAATTAGTTATATCTTTAGCTAATTCAACCTCCAAAGCCCCTTCTTTATTTTTATAATCAAGTCCTGCCATTGCATTAAACTTCATATTATTTAAAAATTCTATTTCTTCAATATTAGTAGTTAATTGTAAACCACCCTCTAAATAAAAGCTATCCTCTAAAGGATTAATAGACAATCCTAAATTATCATTTTGATAATAAACCTGAGCTACCTCATAAGCTTTATTTATAGCTTTTTTATAAACTTCAATTGGTTTAACAACATTTTCCTCTACCTTATTATTTAAATAAAAATAATAAAATGCTCCTCCCCCAATTACTAATAACACTAAAATAACTAAAATAATTGGTAATTTACTTTTTTTCTTAGGTACTTCTTCTACCTGTTTAGGTGCATTTAATGTTTCATTATAAGCACTTAAATTAACATTAACTCCTCCTGTTGGTGTACCAGGAAAGTTTCTATAATCCCACCCCGTTGTATTACTCTCTGCCTGATTATTAGGATTAACATTTGTATTATTATTAACATTATTATTTTGATTACCATTTCCATTAGGATTATTATTTATTCCATTATTCTGATTATTAACATCACCCAAATATAAAGGATTAATATCCTTATTCTCATTATTATTCATTCTAATCAACCCTCACTAACTCTAACTTATAAAAATATTTCTTATTCTACTAATATATTACACTAAAATACTATTTTTTTCAACCCTTTAAACCCTATAATTTAAAAAAATGCCTATACTGGCACTTCTTCATTTTCATATAAAACAATTTTATTTTTCTCTAAACTTTGTTTTACGTCAATAACTCTTTGATTAGTTGATCCTTTATATTTAAGCATCGGATTTCTAAGCTCATCTTTATACTGTCCATCAACTAAAACATCAACATACTTTAAAACTTCTTTATTCATTAAATCTTTATCCATCAAAAATCCTGTCCAAACCCAAACATTTTTCTCTGGATAAGTTGCTTTAAAACGTTTAGCAAGTCGCATAGTTCCTTCAATGTTTATTGGATGCATTGGTTCTCCCCCAAGAATTGATAAACCAGCTATATAATCTTTACTAGCAAGCTCAATTACTTTATCTATAACTGAATCATCAAATTCTTTTCCTCCCTTAAAATCATGTGTCTCTGGATTAAAACAATTGAAACACTTAAATGTACACCCCTGCATAAATATTGAAACTCTAACTCCTGGTCCATTAGAAATATCCATTTTTCTAATTTTATTATATCTCATTAGGCAACTTCTTCTGCATCTTTATTATCTATATGCATAACTCTTTCTTTAATTTCTTGAGTTCTTCCTTTATTCCAAAAATTAGAACCTATATAACCACAAGTACGTCTCGCAACATTCATTTTATCATGATCTCTATTTCCACAATTAGGACAATACCATTCCATATTATCATCAATTAATATTTCACCTGTATATCCACATTCATGACAATAATCAAGTTTTGTATTTAATTCAGCATACATAATATTATCATAAATAAATTTTATAACCTCAATAACAGCCTCTAAATTATTAGCTAAATTAGGAGTTTCAATATAAGATATAGCTCCTCCTGGACTTAAAGCTTGAAATTCACTTTCTAATTTTAATTTAGTAAAAGCATCTATTTCTTCAAATACTGGTACATGATAACTATTAGTAATATAATCTCTATCTGTTATTCCTTTAATAACTCCAAATCTTTCTTTTAAACATTTAGCAAACTTATATGTAGTTGATTCAATTGGTGTTCCATAAACACTATAATCTATTGCCTCAGCCTCTTTCCAAGCCTTACATGCATCATTAAGTTTTCTCATAACTTGTAAACCAAATTCTTTACCTTCTCCATTATCTGTATGAGAATGCCCTGTCATAAACTTAACACACTCATATAAACCAGCATAACCTAAAGAAATAGTTGAATATCCATTATGAAGTAAATCATGAATTGACTCACCCTTCTTAAGTCTTGCTAAAGCTCCATGTTGCCATAAAATAGGTGCTACATCACTTGTTGCTTTAGAAAGTCTTTTATGTCTAATCTGTAAAGCTCTATGACATAACTCTAATCTATCATCAAATATTTTCCAAAATAAATCCATATCTTTATCACTAGATAAAGCTAAATCTACTAAATTAATTGTTACAACCCCTTGATTAAATCTTCCATAATATTTAGGTTTCCCATTTTCATCTACATAAGGAGTTAAGAAAGACCTACAACCCATACAAGGATAACATTGTCCATCACCATTTTTATCAATTTTAAGTTTTTTCATAATTTTCTCAGAAATATAATCCGGAACCATTCTCTTAGCAGTACACTCTGCTGCAAGTTCTGTTAAATACCAATACTTACTATTCTCATGAATATTATCTTCCTCTAAAACATATAGAAGCTTTGGAAATGCTGGAGTTACATAAACACCTTTTTCATTTTTCATTCCTTGTATTCTTTGTTTTAAAACTTCTTCAATAATCATTGCAAGTTCTTCTTTATACTCATCTGTTTCCCCTAAATACATACAAACACTTAAGAAAGGTGCTTGTCCATTAGTTGTTGTCATAGAATTAATTTGATATTGAAAAGTTTGTACTCCATCTGTAATTTCTTTTGCCAAATCTTCTTTAGCATATTTTTCACAAGCCTCTTTATTAAACTTTCTTTCTTTATATTTCTCTAAATAACGATTATAACTTTCTCTAACAAATGGTGCTAAATGCGTAAGTGTAATTGTACAACCTCCATATTGACTTGAATTAACTGCCGTAATAAGTTGAGTTGCAATTGTCATTGCTGTTAAAAATCTATGAGGTTTTTCAATCATTACACCATTAATATTTGTTCCATTTTGAAGCATATCCTCTAAATTAATTAAATCACAATTATGTAAAGCATTTTGAGCAAAGTAATCAGCATCATGAAAATGAATTATACCTTCATCATGAGCTTTAACAATATCCTCAGGAAGTAAAAATCTTCTTGTAATATCTGTACTTGTAATACCTGCCAAATAATCTCTTTGAGTTGTAACTACTTTTGCATCTTTATTCGAATTTTCTGTATTCCAATAATCACTTTCCCCATCAATTAACTCTTTAATTGAAACATCTGTAGTATTACTCTTTCTTACAAGTTCTCTTGTATATCTATATGTAATATATTTTTTAGCTAATTCATATTTTCCAATACTCATTAATTTTCTTTCAATAATATCTTGAATATCCTCAACAAGCATTCTTTTTTTGCCTAATTTTTCAATATACTTAATTATATTTTTAATTTGAGTAGCACTAGCTTGATCATCTTCCTCTACTTCTTGATTAGCTTTCATTATTGCTTCTTCAATTTTTTCTGGTTCATAATCAACCATATGGCCATCTCTTTTAATTATCTTCATAATCTCTACTCCTTCTATCATTTCTAACACGCCTCAAGTATAACACATTTTAAAAAAACTATCTTGTTGCAATTGCAACATTTTACATTTTTTGTTATAATTTTTTTAAGAGGTACTTTATGACAAAAATTTTTGATAATATTTTACCCCGAAATAAAGACAAATTATTAAAATTATTAGGGGCACATAACTTTACATTTAAAAAAGATACGTCTTTACAATCATTTGTAAAAGAAGGCAATATCATTGGCATTATTACTAAAGGTTATGTTCAAATTATTCGAACTGACCACAATGGAAATCGTACTATTATTGAAGAATTAATGGAAGAAGATATATTTGGTTCTTTTATCTCTTCTCTAAAAAATAAAGAATATAATATTATCACTAAGGAAGATACCGAAATAATATTTATTGATTATGAACAAATAATTAACTGTCTTGATCCAACTAAAAACTACTACATTGAATTTACTAAAAATCTTTTAGAAATTTTTGCAACCAAAATTAATGAAAAAAATGAACGTATCGAAATTCTTACTAAAAAGACTATACGTAATAAACTTCTTGAATATTTTAGTATTATATTTAAAAAACATAATTCTAAATATATATATATTCCCTCTAGTTTTACTGATTTAGCAGATTATCTTGCAATAGATCGTAGTGCTATGTCAAGAGAACTAAAAAACTTAAAAGATGAAGGCCTAATTGAAATAAAAGGAAAACGTATCACTCTTTTATATAATGATAATTGGTTTTAAATATAATCTCAATTCTTTATCCAAAAGTCTATATAAAAAATTCAAACCAAAAAAGTTTGATTAAAAATTCAAAATGGAGCGAGTGTCGTAGTTATCTACAACTCTTTTCCAATAACGAAAGAGTACATATAATCTTCCGTTGTTAGTAATAATATACCACGTTTTAAGTGTTTATGGAATAGATTTTTGTTAATTTTACAATCTTTCGCATAAATTGTAATTTGTACTAATAATTTTCTTTGTTTATTATACTTAATAAAGAATAAAAAGTCATTAATAAACCACTTG
>CANPVV010000017.1 GCA_947581835.1 uncultured Bacilli bacterium | reverse complement strand
TCAAAAGAATTCTTATTAGACATCCAGTTTCTTATTACTCCAGATGGATCTTTGGGATTTGCATATTTTGCTAAATCGGTTAGAGAAATATAATTAATACTCCCAATTCACATTATTCCAATTTTATTTTCTTTTACAATAATTTCAGTTGCAACTATACCTGATTTCATTTCAATCCCCCTTTAATATTTTCAAATCTTATTTATATCTGTAAATACAATAACTTATCAAAAATAAATATTATTTTGATAATCGTTTAACTCTTTCTTTTAATAATTCTCCTTCATAATTATAAATATCCAAAGGTAATCCATTTTTCATGCAAAGTTCAGAAATTGTATTCACAAACATATTAAGTTTTTCATCAACTAATTGTTCTTTAGAAATAGGCAAAATCAAGCCAACTATAAAGTCACTATCGATTTTATCTTTTACTTGTACTTCTCCAAGCGCTAGACCTTTAGTTTCTTCTTTTGAAATTATAGGTACATCTTTTGATACTGCTAAAGCAATATAATCGTAATCAAAACATGTAAATGTTTGATGGTCTTTTAGCTCAATAGCTTTCTTTATAAACCTATTTTGTGGATCTGATAGAGATACCCTATCTTTATGAATATCTTCATCATAATACATCCATTCTTTACCTTGCGGTATATCAAGTTTAAATGATGTATTATCATAACTAAAACTTACACCATTTTTTTCAAGATAATCTCTTGATGCTATTACTTTTGATTGCAAAATTTTATTAAGTCTTTCATAAGTTTTTTCATTATTTATGCTTCCAATTTGATGAATATAAAAATTTATCATTTATGTCCCCTTCTAATGTTTTATTTTCCTCATTTTCAAAAAAATGAGGAAAAAATGAGGAAATTTTTCAATTTTTATGGTGTTTTTAGTCTTCTTTTTGATTTTCAACCACTCGCAAACCCTTATAAAACCTACTACTTTCCACAACAATTTTTGTATTTCTTACCAGACCCACATGGACAAGGATCATTCCTTCCAATCTTATTAACTCTCTTAGGACCAACCTTCTCTTTTTCCTTACCATCATTCGCATGTCCTTCTAAAGTTTGCTTTCTAACCACATTTTGTCTAATTTCTGCATTTAACAAAAATGCCGCTATCTGTTTATCAATTCTTTGTAAGAAATCTTCAAAAAGTTCAAATCCTTCCATAGTATAAGCTTGAACTGGATTAACTTGACCATAACCTCTAAGCCCAATTCCCTCTTTCAAATGTTCCATTGCACTCATATGCTCAACCCAATTTGAATCAATTACTCTTAAAGTTATTGCTTTCTCAAAATCATCACTAACTGGTACATCTTTTATCTTTTCTTCATAATCTTTAATAACTAAATCGGTAATATACTTAACAGCCTCATCATCTGATAAATCTTTTATATCAACAAACTTCAATGCATTTCCTTTCAAATAATTATTATTAACATATTCTACAATCTCATCTTTATCTGATTCTGTTAAATAATTTTCAGGAGCCAAATGCGCTTCACATAAATCCGCAATGGCATTCTTAAATGTTTCTAATACTCTATCATGAATAGAATCCATATCCAAAACCTCATTACGTCTAGCATATATAATCTCTCTTTGTTCATTTAAAACATTATCATAATCAAGCAAGCTCTTTCTAATATCATAGTTGTTACCTTCAACTTTCTTTTGTGCCACCTCTACTTGCTTCGTAAATGTCTTACTTCTAATCGCAGCCTCATCTATTCCTAAATTTTGAAGCATCCCCTTAAGCCTATCTCCTCCAAAACGACGCATTAAATCATCTTCAAAGGAAACAAAAAATTGACTCATTCCTGGATCTCCTTGTCTTCCTGAACGTCCTCTAAGTTGGTTATCAATTCTTCTTGACTCATGTCTTTCCGTTCCTATTACACATAACCCTCCAAGTTCTTTAACTCCTTCTCCAAGTTTTATATCTGTTCCACGACCAGCCATATTAGTTGCAAGTGTAATAGCGCCTTTCTCCCCTGCTTTAGCAATTATTTCAGCTTCTCTTTCATGATTCTTCGCATTTAAAACCTCATGCTCTAACCCTGCTTTTTTAAGAAGTCCACTTAAATATTCATTAGCCTCAACACTTATAGTACCAATTAATATAGGTTGTCCTGTTTTATGTATTTCCTTAACTGTATTTACTATAGCTTTATATTTAGCCCCACTTGTCGCATAAACTAAATCAGCCAAATCCTCTCTTATAACTGGTTTATTAGTTGGAATTTGAATAACATACATATTATAAATATTTCTAAATTCTTCTTCTTCTGTCTTTGCTGTACCAGTCATACCTGAAAGCTTATTATACATTCTAAATAAATTTTGAAAGGTAATCGTAGCCATTGTCTTAGTCTCAGTATTAATTGTAACTCCTTCTTTAGCCTCAATTGCTTGATGCAATCCTTCACTAAACTGTCTACCATGCATAAGTCTTCCTGTAAACTGATCAACAATAATTACCTCATCATCATTAACAACATAATCTACATCTTTTTTAAACCCATAATTAGCCTTTAAAGCCTGATTTAAATGATGCACTAAAGCTGTATTATCTAAATCATATAAATTCTTTAAATGAAATATCTCTTCAATTTTCTTACTTCCACCTTCAGTTAAAGAAACATTTTTAGTTTTCGCATCAACCACATAATCCTCATCTTCTTTAAGTCTCTTTACTGCTCGATCAGCATCAATATATAAATTATTTGAATTAAAACTTCCTCCTGAAATAATTAAAGGAGTTCTTGCCTCATCTATTAAAATAGAATCTACCTCATCAACAATACAAAAATTAAGTGGTCTTTGAACTCTTTTATCAGCTTGTACTACCATATTATCTCTTAAATAATCAAAACCAATTTCATTATTAGTTGAATACAAAATATCACATTTATAAGCCTCTTGTTTCTCAACTGAGCTTAACTCTCGCATATTAAGTCCTACACTAAGTCCTAAAAAGCGATAAATATTTCCCATCCACTCAGAATCTCTCTTCGCCAAAAATTCATTAGCCGTTACAACATGAACACCCTTACCAGTTAAAGCATTCAAATATGTAGGCATAGTCGCTGTCAAAGTTTTACCTTCTCCAGTTTTCATTTCTGCAATATTTCCAAAATGTAGTGCTAACCCACCTAAAATCTGCACATAATATGGTTTTTCTCCAATTACTCGGTAAGCTGCTTCTCTTGTAGTTGCAAATGCCTCTACTAAAATATCATCTAAAGTCTCACCTTTATCTAATCTTTCTTTAAATTCTTCAGTTTTATGCGCTAAATCGGCATCAGATAATTTAGAATAATCACTATCCAAAGCCATAATTTTATCTGCAATTTTTTCAAATCTTTTTAATTCTTTATATTCGGTATCTAAAAGTTTACGTAAAAATCCCATGTAATTCACCTTCCATAAATAAGATTATAACATAATTCTTTTCTTAGTACAAACTCTTTTCATAAAATAACCCCCATAAACATAAAATTATTCTAAACTAAAAGTTTTATAAATTAATTAAATTTTATTGCAATTTCAAAATATTTTGCTATAATAAAAAAGCTTTTTAAAAGAAAGGGGGCTAACACATGGATAGACAATTAGAACAAAACTTTCAAAAACTTGCTAAAAATATTATTATCCGCTTGCAAAATAATATTATTGAAGGTACTGATTTTATTAAATTTGAAGCTTTCTTTAAAATAAGTGCCAAAACTAATCTTTTAAAAAATGATTTACTTATTTTATTCGCTGAAAGTCTAATCAATGCTCAAATAGAAAATAAATCAACTGAAGCTCTAAATCCTTTAAAAGATGAAGTTTGCAATATCTACACTAATCTATTAACCTCAAAAGTAAGATAAAGAAAATAAGATAAATAGATAATAATAATCTAAAAAAATTATTAAACAAAAACTAGGCACTAATATCTATACAATAATACCTAGATATTATAATAATGCCTAAATAATATAGACAAATACAATATAAATAAATACAATATGATAAAATAACAATTTTTATCAAATCAAAAAAATGACTAACTAAGCCATTTTTTATTTTACATTAATAATTCCAAAATTTCCGTCTTTTCTTTTATACATAACTGAAACACATTCCTCATCAACATTTTTAAAAACAAAGAAATCATGATTTAAAAGCTCCATTTGTAAGATAGCTTCTTCTTCATCCATTGGTTTAGTATCAATATTCTTTCTTTTAACCACTTTGGTATCTTCTTCTTCATTTTTATCAATCTCAAAATCAGTATTTATATCCAGTTGTATAATATTTTTATATTTATTATTTAATTTAGTTTTATTTTTCCTAATTTGTCTTTCTAACTTATCAACCACTAAATCAATCGCTGCATATAAATCATTATGCTTTTCCTCAGCCCTCAAAGTAAACTTATTTGTTGGTACTGTTACCTCAATTATTTCTTCATTATTTCTTACTCGAATAATAATTTGAGCTTTAATTTTACTAGCATTTTCAAAATATTTATCAAGTTTTCCTAACTTTTCTGTTATATAATCTTTAATTGATTTAGTAACAGTTATCTTATCCCCTCTTATCTGTAATTCCATAAAATCACCTTACCTTTAATCAATTATATCATATTAAATTTAAAAAAACTACTAAATAATTAGCTATTACTAATTAAATAGTAGTTAATTCTTTTTCACAAACATCAACTGCTTGTAAACCCTTTGAAGTCTCAATAAGTTTAAAATCAACTATTGCCCCTTCTTTTAAAGTTTTGTAGCCATCTTTAACAATGTTTGAATAATGAACAAAGATATCTTCTAAATCTTCATATTGAATAAAGCCATAACCCTTTTCATTATTGAACCACTTAACTTTACCTTGCATAACACACCTCGCCTTTCTACCTCATATTAACAATAACATACAAGCTACCCCCAACTCAATAAAAATCGTTCGACAAATTTCGCAAGCGAAATTGTTTTCCGTTATTAAGCCATTCCAAAGATACCACATTTAAAAATATTTTTAAACTATTATGTCTAAATATAATAAAATCATGTCTAAAAATATATTTTTTTATTTAAACAAATAACTTAACAATTATTTAAAACTTAAAAATAATTGCTTCAAGCAAACCTAATATTCAAATCTCAAATATTAAGCTATACTTATTCCTGAAGTAAAGGAAGTTTATAAATGAAAGAGAAATTTATAACCAATAGTATAAATTTTATAAACAAGTATGAAGAGTGTGATAAACTAAAACTTCTAAAATTAAAATATGGCTTAGAAGGAATATATAATCTATTTTTTAAAACCGTAGTTGTTATTTTAATTGCTATACTTACTAGCTCCCTTAAAGAAACATTATATATAATTCTCTTCTATGCTGGAGTTAGAACTTTTAGTTATGGTATTCATGCCAAAAGTAGTCTCGCCTGTTGGATTACAACCATTACTTTTTATAATATTATTCCTTTACTCACCAAAACCCTTAATATTCCAACATTTATGGGTTATACTACACTTATTTTAGGCTTTTTATCCATGCTTTTCTTTGCACCAGCAGATACCCCTAAAAAACCTATAATAAATAAAAAAAATCGGATAATATTTAAAATACTTTCTCTATTAATAGTAGCCCTTTATAGTATTATTTATATTTATTCTAAAAATAATATCTTAAATAATGCTTTAATATATGCTTTATTAATTCAAATAGTTTGTATTAATCCCCTAACATATAAACTAACAAGAACCCAATTTAATAATTATAAATATTATCATAAAAAATCATAATAATGGTTTAAATTTTATTAAATATAGATTTAAACAAATAAGAATTAAAAGGAGGTAAAAAAATGGAATTTTTTGCTAATCTATTAAGCAAAGTTGCTGATTCTCTATCAGTATCACCTGCTTGTGTATGGTTTATCTGGGATGAACCTGAATGCCCTGAAGAACTTTTAAAATAGTATTATTTTAAGAAAAAAGCGTCTAGTCATCTAAACGCTTTTTTGTTGTTATTTTACTTACAAAAATATCATTTATAATTTCAATTTTTATACTAGCCTCTTTATCCCTTAACATTGAAAATAAACCTAAACCACGTTTTTTAGCTTTTGTTGAATAATTAAGCATACCTAATTCATCAATATTTAAATTACTTGAAAAAGAATTTCTTACCTCAAAAACTAAATTATTCTCACTATCATATAAATCAACAATTAATACTTTATCTTTACTTTTTAAAGCTGATTCTATCGCATTATCGATAGACAATATAATTTTTTCTACAAATACATTATACCTTCTAGGAGTTAAAACCTCAAAAATATCATATTTTATCTGATTATTTATTTTAATTGCCAACTTATCCAAATAAGGATAAAGCTTCTGATAAATTATTCCATTTAATCCATATGGTACTTCTTTAATCTGTTCAGAATAATTAATTGTTTTATTATTATGTTTTAAGAAATCTTCAATTAACACCTGAGCTTTCTGATTAGATACTGACTTAATACTCAAAAGTTTTGCAGCTAAATTATGTTTAAAAATTCTATTCTCATCGTCCATCTTAATATAAAAATCATTATTTTCTTTCAAAGTTTTTAAAAAACGCCTATTTTCTAATTTATCCCATCTATATTTTACTAACATAAGAATAATAATAACAGACAATGCAATTACCAAATATAAAAGTATACTTATTCTTAAATGTTTAATATTCAATGATAAAGCAATACCACCAATAAAAAATAATGAACATAAAGAAATTATTAACATATTAAAATATTCTATTCCTTTATACAACTTATAAAGATAATCTGTAAATCTTTTTACAAATTTCATGTTGCCTAAAAAAACTAAAGTTAAACCTAAAAAAATTGTAGGTAAAACTCTAAAAGTAAATGAATATACATTAACATTAAAAAAATAATTTATTAAAGACAAAACAACCATAACTAGTAAATCAAAAACCATTCCATATAACCAAATAAAAACAGAATAAAATAACAAATTTTTCAGTTTTAATTTATTCAAGCAAGAAAATAAAATAGGATAAAATAAGAAAAATGAAATAAAACTTACTGCATTAATTTCATAATATCTAAAAATACTAATTAAAAAAACTCCTATCATAAATACAATAACAATTTTTAAATTAATTTTTTGTTTAGAATTAGTTAATTTATAATATAAATAACTAACACCAAACGCACTAGTAAAACTTATAAATAGCCATATTAAAAACTCTATCACTCTTCCAAATCCTTTCTAAACTTCTTTGAAAGCATATCCACTTTATTCCCATTATCCAACATAAAATATCCATCTTTAAAATTAAATTCTTCCACTCTACTTGTATTTACGATACAAGACCTATGGCATTGCTTAAACCTTCCATCAAGCATTTGTAATATTTCTTTTAAAGACATACTAACTGTAAAAGTATTACTATCCGTAACCATAACAAGTTTTCTATCCTTTTTATCTCGATAAATATATAAAATATGCTTATAATAAACATTCAAATCTACATTATTAGCTTTATAACTAAACATTTTATTATCAAAATTTCTCTTAACAATTTCTTTAATATCTTTCTTAAATCTTTTATCAAAATCATGAAATTTCTCAATAAAATCAAAAACATTATAAATAGAACGATGAACAGACTCAAACATTTTATCATGATTAGTTATAAAAATAATTTCACTTTCCCAATCAATCTTTCTAATTAACTTAGCAATACTTATTCCACTAACTTTATTCCCAAGTTCTATATCTAAAATATAAATCTTAGGCATATCAACATTTTCTATTTCCGCATGAAGTGAAGCATTAACCTGTGTAAAAGCTACCATTATCATTTCTGCTCCAAATAACTCTTTCAAAAGTTTTTCAATATGTTTTATCTCTTTTTCATCGTCATCAACAATTACAAACTTTACCATATTCTTCATATTTTTACCACTCCATAACGCTTATCGTTTACTATTAGTAATTATAGTATATAATTTACCTAAAGTCAAAAAAAATATGACGTTAAACACCATATTTTTTTACTTTGAGTAAACATTTTTCTATATAAGTATCTGGCTTATCAATATAATAAACCATTTTATCTTTAAGTTTAATCTGTGATACCATTTTATTAGTTCCAAACAAAATTATATCTCTATCAAAATATTCTAAAAAATACTGCAATATTTTAGGGATATCTTGAAAAAAATTCAAATCTAAATATATTCCTCTATCTAAATAAACAACCATATAACCTTTATCTAATTCTACATACAAAATATTTTCTTTATCTTTAACTCCAAGTATCTCATTTATATCTTTAAACTCCACTTTTAAATATCCTAAATCTACAAAAATATTTTCTAAATAAAATCTATCACTTTCTAAATAATAACTATTTAAGACAATCTCAATTCTATCATTTAATATATTTGTCTTAATTTTTTCTTTCTTTAAAAAAGAGCTATATTCCTCCATAAATTTCTCTTTATTTAAAATATACCCTTTATCTATACTTTTAAAGCTCTTTTCCCAAACTCTATCTTTATTAATAATAACTAACTTATCATCAACTATATATACACTCATACTCACCTAATTTAAAGTACTAATATCCATTTCATAATATACCTCTGGATTAATTATTACTCCATTATAATACACCTCAAATAACAAATTATTTTTTCCTTCACAAATTTTATTAGCTCCTGATCTTGCTATAACCTGACTCTGCTCTAACATATCTCCTTCACTAACTTTAATATCATCAACACTATAATAAATAGTTCTCAAATTTTGATTATGTTCAACCTCAATAACATTTCCTAAAATTTCATCATTTCTTACTTTTTTAATAGTTCCACCCATACTCATAACTATATCAAAACCCTCTTCACTTGTATATAAAACTCCTGTATTTTTCATATAAGTATTCTGAAAATATATCAAAGCTTTTTCCTGACTTAACTCGTCTCCCTTAATATCATAAAAAGGAACTTTAACTGCCACTGTATCCCCAATATAAGGTTTAATAACTACCCCATCTATTTCTTCTGGAGTATTAATAACTGGTACAGCCTGTGTATCTTTTAAAACTCCAATCGCATACAAATAATCAGGATTTTTATCTACTAAGGAACTAATTACACTTACTGCTCCAAACACCAACATTAATACAATCACATAAATTGTTGGTAAAACATAACTTTTAAGCTTTCTTTGCTTCAATCTGCATCACCTTTCTTACTATTAAAGTGAGCAAATATTTGCAAATTATACTAAATATTGGTAATATCTGTATTTTGATAATAATATTTTAATATATCTTGATAATTATATCCTTCTTTAGCCATACCTTGAGCTCCATATTGACTCATACCTACTCCATGTCCAAATCCATAAGTTGTAATAATGGCATTATCTCCATCTACCTCTACTCTAAAATCAGTTGATTTTAAACCCAATTTATTAAATACTTCTATTCCTGTAAAACTTTTCCCATTAATAACTAAACTTCTAATATAATTATTACTAGCCCTATTAATATCTGTTATCCATATTTTATCTCCACTTAAACCTAATTTATTTAAAAAACTACTTTTCGTAATAGTCTTAACACTCTTATAACTCTGATAATTTTTATCCCAACTTGATTCTACACTTACCAAATATTTTTTATCTTCATTAAAAACATTTAAAGCATTATCTGTATATCCATTTGATATTGCAAAATAATAAGCACTAATAACATTTCCATTATAAGTTAAAACCTCTCCCTTAGTATCCATCACTGCTTGTTTTACTCTCTCATAATAATATTGATAATCATCTTTCCACTTACTTTTCATAGCATCTTCATTTATATAAACCTGATCATTAATAGTTGTACTTAAAACATAATTATTATTAAGCATCATTTTATTTATTGCAAAACTTCGCGCAGCAACTGCTTGTGCTTTTAATGCTTCCATATCAAATGAAGCCGGCATTTCTCCCGCAACTACTCCTATTATATATTCTTCTAAATCCATATAATATGGATTACTCTTATTTTTATTATTACTAATTAAAACTTGATAACCACCATTATTATTATCATTATTATTATTTTCTTCTAATTCTTCATTAAACTTTACCTCTAAACTATAAGCATCCCCTAAAGTATCAGCCATTACAACTTTATCTTCACCCTTGGTAACAATCGCCATCGGTATTAATAATACTACTAAAAAAGCAAGTATTCTGTTCATTAGTCCTCCTTATCTAATAATATGAAGAGCCAAGAAAAAAAATTATATTCAACTATTTAAAAAAATAATCCTAAAGTAAAGTTATTTTTAACTTGTAAAATAAACCTTTAATAGGTATAATAATAAATATAAAAAATAAGAATAGAGGAATAACATGAAACAAACTATAAAAAAACTAAATCTAGCAAACAAACGCATAATTCTTAGATGCGATTTTAATGTTCCCATCAAAAATGGCATTGTTCTGGACGATACTAAAATTGTTAAAAGCTTAAAAACTATCAATTACTTATTAGAAAATAACTGCAAAATAATTATTCTAAGTCACTTTGGACGTGTTAAAACTGAAGAAGATCTAAAAACCAATACTCTTGCTCCGGTAAAAACTATTTTAGAAAAATATTTAAATAAAGAAATTAAATTTGCAACCAACATTTTAAGTCCGGAAACTCTAAATCTTGCTCTAAATCTTGCCCCCAAAGAAATTCTTTTATTAGAAAACACTCGTTTCTTAGATATTCCTAATAAATTAGAAAGCACCTTAAATTTAGATACTGCCAAAACTATTTCGCAAATGGGCGAAATATTTATAAATGATGCTTTTGCATCTAGCCATCGTAACCACACCTCTGTTGTTGGCATTCCTAAATTTCTTCCAAGTGCTATAGGTTTTTTAGTTGAAGAAGAAATAAACATGTTAAATAATAATATTTTAAATCCTAAACACCCTTTTACTGTTATCATGGGTGGTGCTAAAGTTGATGATAAAATACCTATTATTAAAAGTTTACTTCCAAAATGTGATTATTTATTGTTAAGTGGAGGTATAGCTAACTCATTTTTATCTGCTTTAGGTCTAAATGTTGGCGCATCCCTAAAAACTCAAGATCCTAACATAATAAAAGAACTAAAAACTCTCATGTTAACATATAAAAATAAATTTGCTTTTCCCCTTGATGCAATCATAACTCCTAGTTTTTCTAATACTCCCGACTTAAAAAATATCAACCAAATCGATACAAACGATATTATAAAAGATATTGGTACTAAAACTATTAAAAAATATCAAGAAATAATAAATAAAAGTAAGACTATCTTTATCAATGGTACTATGGGTGTCTATGAAGAAAAAGAATTTAAAAACGGCACTTTTGAAATCTTAAATATTCTAAAAAATTGTTCCGCAACAGTTGTTATTGGTGGAGGCGATACTATATCTGCTGTTAATAACTTAGGCTTTACTAACAGTTTTAAAAATATCTCCAGTGGTGGTGGAGCAACTTTAGAATATATCGCCAATGGTTCTCTACCTGGAATAGATGCCATAAGTGAGGAAGATAACATTGAAATACTTGATTTGTAATTTAAAAGCCCATAAAACCTACTTAGATATGCTTAACTATCGTGATACTCTAAAAACATTTAATTTTAATAATTTAGAATTAATAATAGCTCCTCAAGATGCCTATCTATCTTTATTTATGAATGAAAATATCTCTTTATGTACTCAAAATATCGATTTATATCAAGATAAATGTCTAACTGGTAATACCTCCCTTAAAGCTTTAAAAAGCCTCAATGTTAAATATGTTTTAGTAGGTCACTATGAAAGAAGAAAATACTATCACGAACAAGAACTTGAAATAATTTCAAAAATAAATGAAGCTCTAACAAATAATTTTAAAGTAATATACTGTATAGGCGAAACTAAAGAAGAAGCTATGCGAAAAAAAGACATCCAAGTCCTCGAAAAAAGTTTAGCTCGCGTTCTAAATAATATTCCTGAAAATCTCTTAAGTAATATTATTATTGCTTATGAACCAACCTATCTAATTGGTGGCACTACTCCCCATAATTATCCCAAAATAGAGGAAAATATCACTTTTATTAAAAGTATTATCGAAAACTATTACCACAACAAAATAAAAGTAATTTATGGAGGCAATATTACCCCTGAAAACATAACTAATTTTTTAAAAATCCCTAACCTTGATGGTTTTATCATTGGTTCTTCCAGTCTAAATCCTTCAAATTTAGCAAAAATAATCTATAATATGACTAATGAATAGAAATCTCTCCCTTTTTTCGACAATCTTCGACACCGTTTTACAATATTAGACAAAACTTGTCACGAGATTTACTTGATAGTTTTTAATATATATGCTACAATAATCATGCGTGTAGTAAAAGAAAACTAAATTAAAAAGAAAAAAAGGAGAACAAAAAATGGAAAACGAAATCAAAGTTTTAGTTGTTGATAATAACCAAAATATCACTTCTAAAATTGAAGAGCAATTTAGTAGTCACGCAGTAATCAAAGTAGTAAAAACTATTAACAATGGAAAGGAAGCTTTAGATTACATAATTAATTCTAAAAATGAATTTGATTTAATCGTTATGGACTTAATCCTCCCTGAAATAGATGGCTTAACCATACTAGAAAAAATGAAAAATTCTAATATTAAAAAGAAAGTTATTGTTATAACAAGTTATAAAAAAGAATATACGGTCAACATGACTAACAATTATGGAGTAAATTACTATATGTTAAAGCCATTTAGTATGCTTGCTTTAGAAACAAGAATTCTTGAACTAGCTAATCATGAATATATCAAAACTGTTGAATTAACCGAACAAGAAAAAAATGTTCAAGTAGCTATAAGTAAGTTATTGCATCAATTAGGAATACCAAGTCACATTAAAGGTTATGCCTACATTCGTGAAAGTATCTTCCTATTTTATAAAAACAGTGATGCCTACAGTGGTATCACCAAAGAAATATATCCTGAAGTTGCTTTAAAATATTCTACTACGGCCTCACGTGTAGAAAGAGCAATTCGTCATGCGATAGAAGTTAGTTGGACTAGAGGCGACTATGATTTAATGGAAGAAATATTTGGTAACTCTGTTGCTTATGACCGAGCTAAACCAACCAATTCAGAATTTATTGCCACTCTTGCTGATCGACTTCGCTTTGACCGCAAATTAGTTCATAACTAAAAGGCCTATGCCTTTTTTATTTGTAATTTTATTTATTTTATGATATCATTGATAATGAAAAGGTGAGAATATGCGTAAAATCTTAACAGTTATTTTGGATGGTTTTGGATATCGAGAAGAAGAATATGGTAATGCTATAAAAATGGCTGATACCAAAAACTTTGATAGACTATGGAATACTTACCCTCATGCTACTTTATATGCATCCGAGGAATATGTTGGTCTAAATAAAGGTGAATTTGGCAACAGTGAAATAGGCCACATGACTATTGGGGCTGGTCGAGTTATTAAACAACATGGTCCTCGCATAACTGAATTTTTAAAAGAAAAAAAAGAAAACAAACTTTTTAACCAATTTTTAGAAGAAGCCAAAACAAAAACCGTTCATATTATGGGCTTATACAGTAATGGTTTAGTTCATTCTAACTTAGAGCATTTCTTAACAATCTATAATATTTTAAAAGAAAATGAAGCTAAAAATATCCACTTTCACTTAATAACCGATGGAAGAGATACTAAAGTAAATGCCGCTATCAATTTTATTAATGACCTAGAACAAACCATTAAAGATGACCCTCAAACAGATATTGCAAGTATCTGTGGAAGATATTATGCTATGGATAGAGATACTAACTATGACCGAACTAAAATCTATTATGATTTAGTAACTAGAGGTATTGGTATAAGTGCTAAAACCGCTACTGAAGGTATCTTAAATCTTTACAAAAAAAATCAAACAGACGAATTTTTATATCCTCTTATCATAAACCCTAAAGGAACTATTAAAGATGGTGATATAATTCTTTGGTTAAACTTCCGTAGTGATAGAGGTAAACAAATATTAAGAAGCCTCACTAACCCTCAATTTGATGCTTTTAAAACTTATCAATATCAAGATTTAAAAGTATATTCTTTCTTTCCTTTAGATAAGGACATTAATACCCTAAATTTCTTAGAAGATATTGAAGTAACCAACTCTTTAGGTAAATATTTAAGTACTTTAGATATTACTCAAGCCCGTATTGCCGAAACTGAAAAATACGCCCACGTAACCTATTTCTTTGATGGTATGTATAATGGTAAAATTGATAAATGTGATAAAATACTTATTCCTTCTCCTAAAGTTGAAACTTATGACATGGCTCCAGAAATGAGTGCTACAGAAATAACCAAAAAAGCTGTTAATGCTATGGAAAAAGATACTGATTTCATTTTTATGAACTATGCTAACCCTGATATGGTTGGACACACTGGTAATTTAGAAGCCACTATGAAAGCTGTTACTACTGTCGATGTTTGTTTAGGAAGATTATATGAAGTTGCAAAAGATAACTTTTATACTATGATTATCCTAGCTGACCATGGTAATGCCGATATTATGCTTGACGAATTTAACAATCCTGTTACAACTCATACTATCTCAAAAGTACCATTTATTATAACTGATACTAATATCAAATTAAAATCAAGTGGTGATTTAAGTAATGTTGCTCCAACCATATTAGAATATATGGATATTGCTATACCTGATGAAATGATTGATACACCTTCATTGTTAGTAAAATAATCTTTACTAACATTTTTTATTTCTATTTTTGCAAAAATGTGATAAAAACCTGTAAAAAACATGAAAAAATGTGATTTTTATCACAAAAAACCTTGCAAAAATGTGATTCAATAATATAATAATAATAAAGAGGTGAAAAAAATGCAAAGATTTATTACTGAAAAATTAATAAAATGGAAATATAGTACTAATCGTAAACCTTTAATTTTAAAAGGAGCTAGACAAGTAGGAAAAACCTACATTTTAAAAGATTTTGGTCAAAATTATTATGAAAATGTGGCCTATTTTAACTTCGACCATGACCCAAATTTAGCTCAACTATTCACCAATACCAAAGAACCCCATCGTCTAATAGATCAATTAACATTTATAACTGGGAAAAAAATACTACCTAATAGCACTCTTATTATTTTTGACGAAATTCAAGAATGTAGTGATGCCCTTAATTCATTAAAATATTTTTGTGAAGAAGCAAACGAGTATCATATCGCGTGCGCTGGTTCTCTTCTAGGCATTCGCTTATCTCATACTTCATTTCCCGTTGGAAAAGTAGATTTTTTATCTCTTTACCCTATGACATTTAGTGAATTTTTAATCGCAGATAACTGTGAAAATCTAGTAGAATATATGAAAAATATCACTGAAATCAAACCCATACCAGACATATTTGCTAAAAAACTAGAAGAAAAATTAAAAATATATTTTATAATCGGAGGAATGCCTGAGGCCATTTATAGTTGGATAAAAGAAAAAGATATTGAAAAAATAAATTATATTCAAAAAGATATTTTACAATCATACGAACATGATTTTGCCAAACACACTAGTGAACATGAAGCAAATAAAATATCTCTAATATGGAATAGTATTCCTTCACAATTAGCTAAAGAAAATAAAAAATTTTTATATCAAGTAGTAAAAAGTGGAGCTAGAGCAAGAGAATATGAAAGTGCTTTAAACTGGCTATATAATGCTAATTTAATCAATAAAATATATAATATAACAAAACCGGATTTTCCTTTAAAAGCTTATAATGATTTAAATGCTTTTAAAATATACATGAACGATATAGGTCTTTTAAGATATATGTCTAACTTAGATAGCAATATTATTATTAATGGCAACAAATTATTTGAAGAATTTAAAGGGTCATTTACTGAAAATTATGTAGCTAACACTTTAACTTATTTATTAGATAACAATCCAAATTATTACACATTTGACCATTATGAAATAGATTTTATAATTCAATATAAAAATCATATAATACCAATTGAAGTCAAAGCAAATAAAAACAAAAACCATAACAGTTTAACCAAACTAAATGAAAAAAAAGACTTCAGTTTTTCTCTAAGACTATCAACACTAAATCTAAAACAAGATTCAAAAATAATAAATATTCCCCTCTATCTAATAGAATATATCCCAAATATTATAAATAACATATTAGAAAAATAATTGTTAGTAATATAATCTTTACTAACTTTTTACTTTATAATCTATTCAAAAAATAAAATATAATAATAAGAAAGTGGTGTACTAAAATGCTCGAAAAACTTCAAAAAATTAGAATAGATATAATATCATTAATTCTCTCAACTCTATCTATCCTATTTTTAGGCATATATGGTCTAGGATTATCTATAATATTTTTAATTATCTATATCATAACTACTAAAAAAAATTATTTCTTCCAAAAATTTCTTTTAATTTTAAATTTTATTGGAATAATACTCGCATTCGGTGGATTCTATCTACTTAATAACATGGAAAATAAAGGACTAGATTATATTGGTGAAGCTTTATTTTATGGTGGAATTGTTAGTTTAGGCATGATTATTCTTATCATCTGTCCTTTAATTATTCTAATAATTGATAATAAAAAATTTATATTTAGAAAAAAGACTTTAAAAGTAATTGCTATTATAGGAGTAGCTATCATGCTTTATTTTCCCCTACACACTTTAATTACTACTACAAAAATTAGTGAAAACATTCCTACTGTCGAAAATTTTAAAGAAGAATTAACCAACAGAGGCTTTTTAACAGATACTACTAACTATAAATTATATGGTATTAAAAAAAGCAATAACAAAGCAATAAATCTTTATTTTATAGGTTGTGTTAAACATAATGACTGATAAATAAAAAAGTGATATAATTAAAATAGCCAAACAAAAGATAAAGGAGGAGATATCCTTAATCAACTAGTCTATCTTTATCTTTGTTTGGCGATGATGATATTGTTGATATAGACTAGTTGATTAAGGATATTTTTATATATTATGAAAATAGAAGAATTATTAAAAGATTTAGACCCAGTAACAATAATTGAATTTAAAAATTATTTATTAGAAAATTTGTCCAAACTATGTTCTACAAAGAATTCTAATTCAAAAATAATTAATAAATTTAGAAAAGAAGAAAATGCATGTAAAAAATGTGGAAATAAATTATATAAAAATGGAAGAACTACAAATGATATTCAAAAATATATTTGCAGTAAGTGTAAAGCAACTTCTTCGGAAACAACTAACACAATAATAAACCATAGTAAATTATCGTTTGAAATATGGAAGAATGTTATAGATAATTTAATAAATGGTTTTAGTTTAAGAAGGATTGCTGAAGAAAATGAAATTTCTCTTTTAACTTCTTTTAGATTAAGACATAAAGTTTTATATGCGTTAAAGCATTTTATAGAAGATATTAATTTAACTGGAGAAATACAGTCAGATGAAAAGTACTTTTCAATTAATTTAAAAGGAACAAAACCAAAAAATATGCCAAGATATTCTAAAAAAAGAACGTCAACGAATTCTCCTTATAGAGGCATAAGCCATCATAAAATATGTGTTATTTCCAGTATTGATGAAAATGATAATCTATTATTAAAGATAGTTGGTTTAGGAAGATGCACAACTGATATGCTAAAAAATTCACTTGGTCAAAAAATAAACAAAGCTAAATCAATAACAACTGATAGTGCAAGTGCTTATCAAGAATTTTGTAAACAGAATAATCTAATATTAAATGCTATTCCATCAGGATTTCATAGTAATGATATTTATAATATTTCTGAAATAAATGGGGTTCATTCTCAACTTGAAACATGGCTTAGTAAATTTAGAGGAGTAGCAACTAGACATTTACAAGAATATTTAAATTGGTTTGTTTATATTTTTACTATGAAAAAAAGATTTATGTTAAAAAAAATAAAAACCGAATCTTATTCAAAAATTATAATAAATAATAATTATATAAAAGCAAATGATATATTTATATCTAAAATGCCTATTGATTTAAATATTGCTTATGCCGAGTATCACTATCAGTCATAATGTTTAACACAACCATTTTATAAAAAACAAAACTGATAAATACCCTCTATATGTATATTCAATAATAGATTATCCATGGCTTATATATTATGCTAATGGGGAAATATACGCTACTCAAGGAAATTACTATTATTCTTCAAGTAGTAAAGAAGAAAAAATAATTCAAAATTATAGTGAAACAATAAGTGAAAGAAACAAAATAACTACATACAATATAAAACTAAATCGATACGAAAAAGGAAATACTGTAGCATACAAAAGCTTTAATTACTATTCCGAAAACAATATAGAAAATTCTATTTTTGTAGATATTCCCTACATTGTATCATGGGGAGAAAATTTAAAGAAGGTAGACAGAATAGACAAAAATACATTAGATAACTTAAAATAAACAAAAAGTACCATTTTTACACTATAACTCCAAAAAAGTAATAAAATAATTGATTTTTTTGGAGTTATATGATAATATTAACTAGGTGATATAAAATGGAACGATTAATACTAAAAAAATTAGTTGCATGGAAAAATAACAAAAAACGTAAACCATTACTTTTAAATGGAGCAAGACAAGTTGGAAAAACTTATCTAGTAAAGGAAATATTTGGTAAACAATACTTTGATAATATTATCTATGTTAACTTTGAAACTAACAATATAATTAGTAAAGCCATAGACGAAAATATCACCCCAGATTATATTATCAAAAATTTAGAATTAGCTTTCAACGAAAAAATAGATAAAGAAAAAACTCTTATATTTTTTGACGAAATACAAAATAATACTCGAGCCCTTACTTCTTTAAAATACTTTTGTGAAAATGCTCCCGAATATCATATAATTGGAGCCGGAAGTCTCTTAGGTGTTCATATTAAAGAAAAAAACTTTTCATTTCCAGTTGGTAAAGTAGATATTTTAACTATCTATCCTCTAACTTTCGAAGAATTTCTTTTAAATACCAATAACTCTCTACTTATTGAAAAAATCAAAGATAGTTTTAATAATGATACTCCCCTTCCTGAAATTATTCACAATAAAGCTTTAGATTTATATTATGATTATTTAATTCTAGGCGGAATGCCTGAAGTTATTAAAGCATACTTAGAAAGTAACTCTATAATAAGTGCTATCGACTACCAAAAAAATATTATTGAATCTTATAAAAATGATATAACCAAATATTGTAAAAATGGTACTGAAGCTAATAAAATTATTTTAACATTCGACTCTATACCAATTCAATTAGCCAAAGATAACAAAAAATTTCAATATAAACTCATTAAAAAAGGCGGTACTAGTGCAATTTTTGGAGATTCGCTAAGTTGGCTCAAAAATGCTGGTATAGTAAACATTTGCACTAAAACTAAAATAGGTCTACCATTAAAAATGTATGAAGAAATAGATTCTTTTAAAATTTACATGAACGACATTGGTTTACTTACAAATTTAAGTAATTTTCCTATTTACTTAATTAAAAATAGAGAAGCCGTAAATGAATCTATGATAGGTATGCTAACTGAAAATTATATTGCTAGTTCTCTAGTTTATAATGATTTAAATCTTAATTATTGGAAAAATGATTATGATAGTGAAGTAGATTTTATTTTACAATCAAAAAAAGGACTAATAATACCCTTAGAAGTAAAAGCAAACACTCATGTTAAAGCTCGTAGTCTAAATAATTACATAAAAGATTTTAACCCCAAATATGCAATTAAAATATCTGCCAAAAACTTTGGTTTTAAAAATAACATAAAATCAGTTCCTCTATATGCAGCATTTTGTATTACTAATGACATTTTAGATAATATAACTCCAAAAAAATAATAAAATAATTGATTTTTTTGGAGTTATAATAAAATATTCTAGAAAATTTATAGAATTTTTTTATTTTAAAATACTTTTAGGATAAGGTTTTCTTACGTCTGTTCTTCCAACTAAATAATCAATTGAAACATTATAAAAATCAGCCAAAATATTAATTTTTTCAAGTGGTATTACTCTAACTCCTAATTCATATTCACTATAATATTGTTGAGTAGTTCCAATAACTTTTGCTATTTCTTTTTGTAATAAATCTCTATCTTCTCTGATTTCTCTTAACCTCGTAACATTCATGTTTAACACCTACGTTTATTTTCTCATACACAATTTTTAAAGTATTGACATACACGAAAAATTGTGTATAATATATATTATATACATGATATGTAATGTATATAAATGAAGTTAAACTTCACAGAAGGGAAAGTAAAATAATGAAGTTTGAGAAATTAAATGAAAATAATGGAAAAGTAAGTAGAGTATTTTTATATGGTTTAATAACGGGAGTAGCACTTCTAATAGTAAGTAATTTATTTTTAACCAAAGCTAAATATAAAGTAGTAGATAGTGCAAAGTTAGTTAATTCTACAATTAGTTATTCAAATGCAGATTTAAATGTAATTGCAATGTATAAAAGTAACGGAAAAACTGAAGAATTACTAAAAGAAGTTCCTAAAGGTTATTATGATATAGATAATGAAAAAAGTTATTGTATAGTTGGAAATAATAAAGAAGATAGAATAACCAATAATATGGAATATACAGGTAGTAGTGTAAAAATTGATATAACTAAGAAAGGTACTAAATGCTATGTTTATTTTATACCAGTTGCAGCCAAAACTTTAGCAAATGTAGGAATAAAAGATAATATAGAAAAGGGAAAAACAGAATTTACAGGAATAGCAACTGAATCTGATAGTGGTTTATTTAGTGGAGAAGACGATTATGGAACAACATATTATTATCGAGGAATAGTAAATAATAACTGGATACAACTAGGAAATACCTATTGGCGAATAATCAGGATAAATGGAAATGGAACAATAAGATTAATTTATTCTGGAACAGACAGCCCAAAAACAACAGGTTCAGAAACCACAATAAACGATGGTGCGATAGTTAAATTTAATGAGCAAAATGATGATAATAAATATGTTGGCTTTATGTATGGAGGTTCTACCAAAGAAGCTTCATCAACAAGCTATGAAGAAGCTCACGAGAATAAATATAAAAGCACAATTTTAGAAAGCATTGAAAAATGGTATAAAGATTCTAAATTAGACAATTACTCAGATTTATTAGATGGGTCAACAGGTTTTTGCGGAGATAGAAGTATAGCCAAAGAAAATGAAACTTGGTGGACAAATGATACAAAGAAAGGATATGGCAAAGAAAAAACAGCATATGGAGCATTTAACAGATTTATTACTATTCAAAATAGTTGGAAAGCCAAACAAACACCAACATTAAAATGTAATAATAGCAGTAACGATTTATATACTACTTCAATAGAACAAGGCAAAGGAAATGGAGCTCTCACTTATCCTATAGGTTTAATTACAGCCGATGAAGTAATATATGCTGGAGGTTTTGGAGGAAAAGAAAATAGAGATTTTTACCTATACAATGAAAAGAACTATTGGACTATGACACCAATTGCCATGTCACCATTTTACACAATTGGAAGTGATGCTGGAATTTATTATATCCGAAGTACTGGATTTGTTGATTATTGCTATATAAGTTACAATATTGTTAGTGCAAGACCAGTAATAAATCTCAAAGCTGATACACCATTTACAAATGATAGAGATGGTTCAAAAGATAAACCATTTACAGTAAAACTAGATTAATACTTTATCTTGCCTTTGGTGCTTATTATCTCTATCTAAAGGCAAGTTATATTTTTATTACTTTATATTGATAGTTTCTTAAAAAGAAGCTATCTTTTTATCTGAGCTACGGACAGTTTTGAATAAACAAAAAAATACCATTTTTACATTATAGCTCCAAAAAAATAATAAAATGATTAATTTTTTTGGAATTATAGCAAAAAACTCTAGGGATTTCCTAGAATTTTTTATTTTAAAATACTTTTAGGATAAGGTTTTCTCTCATCAGTTCTTCCTACTAAATAATCAATTGAAACATTATAAAAATCTGCAAGTTTATTTAATTTCTCAATTGAAATCAATACACTTCCAAGCTCATACTCACTATATTGCTGTTGTTTTATTCCCAAAGCTTGAGCAATGTCTTTCTGTAATAAATCCCTATCTTCTCGAATTTCTTTAAGTCTATTTAAATTCATTATCTACCACCATAAAAATTTTCTCATACAAAAAATATTTTGTATTGACATTACAAGTGATAACTTGTATAATATCCTTATATACAATATATCACTTGTATATAAAAGTAAATGAAGTATAACTTAATGAAAGGAAGTAAGATGATGAAGTTTGAGAAATTAAATGAAAGTAATGGAAAAGTAAGTAGAGTATTTTTATATGGCCTGATAACAGGAGTAGCACTTCTGATAGTAAGTAATTTATTTTTAACCAAAGCTAAATATAAAGTAGTAGATAGTGCAAAGTTAGTTAATTCTACAATTAATTATTCAAGTGCTGATTTAAATGTTATTGCTATGTATAAAAATGATGGAGAAAAAGATGAATTAATAAAAGAAGTTCCAAAAGGTTATTATGATATAGATAATGAAAGAAGTTATTGCAAAGTTCCAGATAGTGATAATCTTATAAAAGATAAAATAACTTATGATGGTAGAGAAGTAAATATAAAAATAACTCAAAAAGGTACTAAATGTTATATTTATTTTATACCAGCAGCAGCCAATACTTTAGCAGATTTAAAATTAAAATCTAATACAGAAACAGATGGCTGTCCAACAGTTGACGAAAATGGTATAGCAACCATTACAGGAATAGAAGATACAAAAAAATTAATATGTTCAAGTATAGACGACTATGGAGAAACTTATTACTTTAGAGGACAAGCAGATAATAATTGGATAAAAATAGGAGATACTTATTGGCGAATAATCCGAATAAATGGAGATGGAACTATAAGATTAATTTATAATGGTACCAATAAAGAAGAAACAGCAGTAATTGCCAATGTAGATTTTAATGAACAATCTAGTGATAATAAATATGTAGGTTTTATGTTTGGCAAAGAAAGCCCAACAACAAGTTATGATACAGCTCATAAAAATGAAGAAAAAAGTACAATATTAAAAACTATAGAAAATTGGTATAATAATGAATCAACAGGCCAAGAGTTAAAAAGATATGAACAATACTTAGATGGAACAACAGGTTTTTGCAATGATAGACAAATAAATAAAAATCAAAGTGAATGGTTAACAGGAGATACAAAATTAGGTTATGATAAAAATAAAACTGCTTATGCTCCGCTCAATAGATTTTTTGACGCAACAGGTGCTCAACTATTATCCAGTAAACCTACATTTAAATGTGAAAATAAAAAAAGAGATTTATTTACAATGAGCGGAAATGAGCAAGGTTATGGTAATGGAGCTTTATTATATCCAATAGGACTAATAACTGCCGATGAAGTAGTATATGCTGGCGGATATGGTATGATCCAAAACAATAAATACTTTTTATACTCTAGTCAATATTATTGGACACTATCACCAAATTTTTATACAGAAGGCAGCAGTGTATTTGTAGTACACTATAAAGGAAACCTAAGACATAGTTGGGTAAAGGCTGCAAATAATGACATAGGTGTCAGACCAGTAATAAATCTCAAAGCTGATACACCATTTACTAATGATGGTGATGGTTCAAAAGATAAACCTTTTACAGTAAAACTAGATTAATACTTATCTTGCCTTTGGTGCTTATTATCTCTATCCAAAGGCAAGTTATATTTTTATTACTTTATATTGATAGGTTATTTTTAGCCTATCATTTTTATAGTTATCGACCACTTTTGATATAAATATGCTAAAAATTGGTCGATAACTTGACTTTTTTTCTAATTTCTGTATAATATAATTAGGTGATAAACATGGAAAAGCTTTACAAAAGAGAAACATATTTAAAAAAAATTCGTGGTTTTTATAATGATACAATGATTAAAGTAATCACAGGAATTAGAAGATGCGGCAAATCTTATCTCTTAAAAACAATTATTGAAGAATTAAAAGAAAGCAAAGTTAAAGATAAAGACATAATTTATATCGAATTAGATAAAAAAGAATACAAAAATATAACTACTCCCGAAGAACTAGAAACAACTCTTGATAATCTAATAAAAGATAAAGATTTTAAATATATTTTCTTAGACGAAATTGAGAATATTCCTAACTTTGAAAAATTAATAAATGCTTATTATGAAGAAAAAAATTACTCTATTTTTCTTACAGGTTCTAATTCTTATCTTTTAAGTGGTGAATTAGCTACCAAATTAACAGGTAGATACATAGAAATTGAAATGCTTCCCTTAAACTTTTATGAATATCTTGATATGAAAAAATATTACAAACAAAAAATAAATTCTAACATATATGAAGAATTTACCAATTTTATTAGAAATGGTGGTTTTCCAGGATCTCTAAACTACGAAAATAACGAAGATAAAATAACTTACACTCAAAACATTATTGAACAAATTTTTGAAAAAGACATAAAAAATCACAAAAAAATAAAAGACAAAGCCACTTTTGAAATAATCGAAAAATTTGTTGTCAACAATTTTGGTGCAATTATTTCTATTGGTAGTATCTATAATTACTTAACTAAAGAAACTAACATAAACATTGACCGTCGCACCATCAAAACATACATTGAAATTCTCGAAAATGCTAAAATTATCTATCCATGTGAACAATTTGATTTAAAATCTAAAAAAGTCTTAGAAGGTAAGAAAAAATATTATCTAGCCGATTTAAGTATTTATTATGCTTTAAATACTGATAATCGTATCAATTATGGTCCTGTTTTAGAAAATATTGTTTATACATATTTAAAAAGTAAAAACTACCATCTAAGTGTTGGTAAAATAGGTAATCTAGAGTGTGATTTTATTGCTCGCTATGGATTTGAAAACTATTATTATATTCAAGTATCTAAAAACATTGATAACCATGAAACTGAAAAAAGAGAACTAAAACCTTTCTATGAAATTAAAGAAATGTATCCTCGCTATTTATTTACCTTAGATTTAATCTTTCAAAAAAATATCAATGGTATCAACAATATCAATATCATAGATTTTATTTCTAATAATAAAGATTTATAAGGGGCTGTAATGAAATGAAATAATTTCATTCAGTCCTTTTTCTTTTGATTAATGAAAAAATAAAAACCTTGAAAT
>CANPVV010000016.1 GCA_947581835.1 uncultured Bacilli bacterium | reverse complement strand
TTTTCTTTTGTTGGCATAAAAACTCCTTTCTAATTTCTTTTAAATAAAAGAAATGATTCTACTATAACATAAGTCCAAGTCGAAAAATGTCGAACCATGTCGAGGCAGTTAAAAAAATTTAAAAAAAGTTAATTTTAAGCTAAAATATAAGAAATAGTCGGCAAAAAATTGACTTTTTAGGGATTTTATTATATGATTATTATGATAAGGGTGAAAGTTATGGATAAACGAGGTCAAGCTTTAGTAGAATATATTTTAATTATTGCACTTATAAGCGTTATTGCGATTGGCCTTGTTAATTATTTTGGTGGATATTTAAAAGATGTAATTACCAAAACTTCGTGTAGTTTAGCAAGTGAAGAATATATAGAAGGTGATAAACCAGGAGAGGCTACATGTGGGAAAATAAAAGAGGTTAACTGAGCTTTTAGAATTAGAGGATTTATGATGAAGAAAGGTCAAGCTTTAGTAGAATTTATAATAATATTACCAATATTCTTATTTATGATTTTAGGAGTTGTAGATTTAGGGCGAATATTTTATTCGAAGATTATTTTAGAAGAACAGATTAGTGATGTTATTTCTTTATGGGAAGCTGGTAGTAGTAAAGAGGTTATAAAAAAAGAACTTAATATGGAAGATGTAGAGATATCTAAAGAAGATGATGAGGAATATACCAATTATATTTTAAGTAAAGAGATATCTATTATTACACCGGGTTTGAATTTAATTTTTAATAATCCTTATAAACTTATTATAACTAGGAGTATTTTAAATGATGGTTAAGAAAAAAGGTCAGACATTAATACTTATGGTAATATTAATACCAATTATGATTGGAGTATTAGCTTTAGTAGTTGATGTTGGTTATATGAGTTTAGAGAAAATTCATCTTAAAGAAGTTACTAAAACAGTAATTAAAGATAATATAGAGAGTTTAGAAGAAGAGAAAATAAAAGAAGAATTTAGAAAAAATAAAGTAAATATAGATAATTTAGAAATAGATATAGATAGAGATATAAATGAAATTAATATTAAAAATAAGATAGATATTGAAAGCATTTTTGGGGTAATTATTGGAATAAAAGAATATGAAATAAAGATTGATATAACAGGTATTTTAAAGAATGGAAAAGTAAAAATAGAATAATTTGAGGGTGATTTTAGTGAACAGCAAAGGAATGAGTTTATGTATAACGAGCGCTAAGGGTGGAGTTGGAAAAACAATTACAACTTTAAATTTGGCAGGTTTATATGAACAATTAGAAAAAAAAGTATTAATAATTGATTTTGATTTAGCAAGTGGGGGTATTGCGACGGCTTTAAATATTGAGGTTAACAAAAGTATTTATAATTTAGTTGATGATTATAATAATAATCGATATAAAGATTTTAAGAATTATGTAGCTAGTTATGATAAATATATTGATGTTTTGGCTAGTCCTAAAGATCCAAGACAGGCTGGGAAAATAGATTCTAAATATGTTTTGTTAATACTTGATAAAGCAGTTAATAATTATGATATTGTTTTAATTGATACTAGTCATATTATAAATGATATAAATGTTTCAATTATGGATATGGTTGATAAAATATTATTTTTAGTTACTAATGATCCTTTAGATTTAAAGAATATGAGAAGTTTAATGACGATTTTAAAAGATGTTAATTATAATAATTTTAAGGTTGTTTTAAATGAAAGTGTTGCACCTTTTAAGAAATATTTTAGTTTGTATGATATTAAAAATATTATAAATGCGAATGTTGATTATGTGATTAGTAAAGATTTTTATATTAAGAATATAGATAATATTGTAATGAGTGGAGAAATTATTACAAAAGATGCAAAAATGCCAACTGTTTTTGGGAAAGATTACCAAACTCTTATGCAAATTATTACAGATATGTATAATGAGGAGGGATAAAATTGAGACAAAGTTTAAGAGATGCTTTTCAAGTTCAGATTAAAGATAAAAATAATAATATTTTAAATGATTATGAAATATTTAAAGATAAGAAGTTGTTAGATAAATTAAGAACTGAGATTGTTGAGGCTTTAATTGATAATGAAATGCCAGAGAATATTAGTTTAAATGAATGGATAAATGATTTAATAGATAGAACTATTGAGGGATATGATTTAACTAATTTAGAGAGAAGTCATTTATTTAATTTAATTGATAATGAAATTAATGGATATGGACCTATTTCGGAACTTCTTAATAGTGATGCGGTAACAGAGATAATGATAAACTCGCCGAATGAAATTTATATTGAAATTGATGGAGTATTAGTTAAAGATGAGAGTGTTTCATTTATTAATGATGAGCATATTATTAGAACAGTTCAAAGGTTGATTGAACCTTTGGGAAGAACAATAGATGCTAATAATCCAATGGTGGATTCCAGACTTTTAGATGGTTCAAGAATAAATGCAGTTATACCACCTTTATCAACAAGAGGACCAGTAGTTACAATTAGAAAGTTTAGAGAATCAATGTCTAATATTGATGAATTAATTAGAATTGGAACACTTACACCTTATATGGCGAGATTTTTAGATGCCGCGGTAAGAGGTAAGTGTAACATGATTATATGTGGAGGAACTGGTTCAGGTAAAACAACTTTATTAAATGTTTTGAGTGGTTTTATTAATGATAATGAAAGAATTATTACAATTGAAGATGCAGCTGAATTAAAGCTTAATCAAAGTCATGTTATATCTTTGGAAACAAGGATGACTAATTATAATAAAGATGGAGAAATAACTATTAGAGATTTAGTTATTAATTCTCTTAGAATGCGACCTGATAGAATAATTGTAGGTGAGGTAAGAGGTAAAGAGGCTTTTGATATGCTTCAAGCTATGAATACAGGACATGATGGTTCCCTTACAACTATGCATGCGAATGGACCAATAGATGCGATTAATAGATTAGAGACAATGGTTTTAATGGGAGGAATAGATATTCCAATTAAAGCAGTTAGAGAATATATTATTAGTGCGATAGATATAATTGTGAATATTGAAAGAATGAGTGATGGAAGAAGAAAAATAACGAGTATTGCAGAATTAGAAGATTTTTGTGAAGGAGAAATTAAGTTAAAAGAAATATTTGCTTTTAATCAAAAAGGTTTAACTGAAAAAGGAGAAGTAGATGGGGAGTTTATATTATATGATGGTGTTCCTAAAGTTTATAAAAAGATTAAAGCTAGAGGAATACTTGATATAGAAGATATTTTTTATCCTGATAAGAGTAATGATATAAAAAATGAAACACAAGATGAGGCACAAGTTTTATATTATAAAGGTAAATATGAAGGAATAGGACCTAAAGAATAAAATAAGAAGGAGTAGAAATGGCAGGAGTAAAGTTATTACAAATAGTTTTAGTTATAGCTTTTTTGGGAGTAATTGGATATTTACTTCAACTTTCTCGTGCTTTAAAATTAGAAAAAAGAATTGGAAGATTTAGTGTCAATAGTGTTAAAATAGATGAGGTTTCATTATTAGATAAAGTAAAATTATTAGTTTTAAAGATAGCTAAAAAATTAAGTAATATTTTAAAAAAATCAGTTTTTTTACAAAGATATGGAGATAAATATAATAAGTATATTTTATATGAAGATAAAGATAAATTAGAAGGAATTGATTATGTTTCTTTAAAGATATTGTTAGGGTTAAGTATTTTGGGTTTGAGTTTTGTTTCATGGGCTTTTTATAAAATAGATTTAGATTTTATGATGCTGATAATTGTTTTTTTGATAAGCTTTTTTATTCCAGATATTATTCTTAGTATTAATTTTCAAAAGAAAAGAAAACAGATTGAAGAAGATTTATTAAAGGCAATTATTATTATGAATAATGCTTTTCAAAGTGGTAGAAATATAATGCAAGCGATAGAAATAGTTAAAAATGAATTAGATGGGCCTATTCAAGATGAGTTTAAAAAAATGTATTTAGATATGAATTATGGATTAAGTTTAGAAGTAGTGTTTGAAAGGTTTTATGAAAGAGTTAAATTAGAAGATGCTAAATATATTACTTCTTCTTTAACTTTACTTAATAAAACTGGGGGAGATATAACTAAAGTATTTAAAATGATAGAAAAATCAATATTTGATAAAAAGAATTTAAAAAATGAATTAGATAGTTTAACTGCGGCAAGTAAATTTGTTTTTAAATTATTGGTGGCTTTACCTTTTGTCTTTATTTTAATTATTTTTGTATTAAATCCTAGTTATTTTACACCACTTTTTACAACACCAATGGGAATAATTATTTTAGTTTTTACTGTTTTACTTTATATTTTGTATATTTTAATTATAAAAAGAGTACTTGAGGTGGAATTATGAAAACTAATTTAATATATAAATTTTATCCTAAAAAGACAGTTTTAAGAGTTAAAAATAAAATAAAAATGTTGGGGGATAGTACAGAAATAAATGAAGTTAATTTTTTAGTTTTAAGATTAGTTTTTACTTTAGTTATTTTTGGAGTAGTATTGCTAGGAACTAAAAATGGTTATATTTGGGCTCCACTTGGGGCAGGGGCTTTTTATGTTTTGATGGAACAGTTGGGGTTAGATTTAGCTATTAAGAAAAGAGCAGAAAAATTAGAAAAAGAGACTTTATTCTTTTTAGAGGTATTGGTACTTACTTTAGAGGGAGGAAGAAGTCTTAAACATGCGCTTAGTTTAACGGCTTCTAATATTGATTCAGAAATAGCAAGAGAATTTAAGCAGACTCTAAGTGAGGTAAATTTAGGTAAAAGTTTAAATGAAGCATTAAATGATATGAAAAAAAGAATTCCTAGTGATAATATAAATAATGTGATTTTAAATATGGTACAATCTAATACTTATGGAAATAGTATAGTTGAGGTAATGTATAATCAGATTGAGTTTTTAAGAAATAAACGTATATTAGAGGTTAAAGCCGATATAGCTAAATTACCAATGAAGATAAGTGTTATAAGTGTTATATTTTTTATACCAATAATGCTTTTAGTTATATTAGCTCCAGTAATAATAAATTTAATTAATAGGTAGGAAGTGTTTTTATGAAGAAAAAGATAGTAAATGAATTTATTAAAAATCAAGAAGAAGAATTTAAGCGTTTAAAAGAAGAATATTTAATTGAAAAGGGTATAGTAGAAAAAGACATATCTAAGAGTAGGGATGAAAATCATTTATATTATGATGAAGAAAAAAAGGTTTATTATGGGTATGTTCCAGTAAAAATTAGTGATAAAGAGTTTGAAGAAATATTAGAAAATGAGAATAAATTAAAAAGACTAAGAAATAAAAACTTTTTTGTAGGTGTTTATAAAATTGGATCAATATTGATAGCGTTTGTAGGAATAATTGTTGCGACGATAATGGCTAAAACTTATGGGATTGATGAGTTTTTAAAGGCAGTTTATAATTTTGGGTGTATGAGTTTAATTTTTTTAGGAATAGCTAAAATTTTAGAAGGACAGAATAATTAAAGTTTTTCATTTAGTTTAGAAATATTTTGAAGAGTGATATCGTCTAAGAAATGTTCTATTTTTTCAACTTGTTCAAGTTTGAAATTTTCTTTGTTAAGTTTTTTTAAGAAGGTCATTAAGATATTATGACGATTATATAAGTATTTACCTAAAGATAGACCTTTAGGGGTCAAATAAAGATAGTTATTTTTTAGATAGACTAAGTTAAAATTTTTTAGTTTAGAAATCATCTTACTGCAAGATGGTTTTTTTATGTTTAGTAAAGTACTAAGTTTGGTAATGGTTAAATTATGTTTAGATAGATTTTCCCGATAAATCATTTCTAAATAGTCTTCCATAGCGTAGGTAATTATTTTAGATTCATGAAGATAAGAGGTTAGAGTAAAATAGTTTTCTTCCATATAACACTTTCTTTCTTTTAACATATATTACAGTAGTTGTTAGTTTAAAGAAACTAATAAATTATATTAAAGGAGATTAAATTAAATGATTGAGACTTTAAATGAAGTTTTGATAGATAAAGAGGTTACTATTAATAAAGTAGGGGGAGAAGATAGTTTAAAAAGAAGATTATTAGATTTAGGGTTTATTCCAGGAGCTAAAACCAAATGTGTTTTAATTAGTCCATTTAAAGATCCTAAGGCTTATAGTATTAATAATAATATTATTGCGATTAGAAATAAAGATGCTAGGAATGTGGAGGTTATTTTATGAAAAAAATTAAAGTAGCTTTAATTGGAACTCCGAATGTAGGTAAGTCAACTATTTATAATGAACTTACTAAAAATAAAGTACATACAGGGAATTGGGCAGGGAAGACAGTTACTTTTTCTAAGGGAGATTGTGAACTTTTTGATACTTTATATACTTTTTATGATTTACCAGGTACATATTCATTAATATCAAAGTCTAAGGAGGAGATGGTAGCAACAGATTTTATTATAGATAATAATTTTGATGTAGCAGTAGTAGTATGTGATGCGACAAGTTTAGAGAAGGGTATTAATTTAGTTTTACAAACGATGGAGATATGTGGGAAGGTAGTTGTGTGTGTTAATTTAGTAGATGAGGCTAAAAAAAGGGGAATATATATAGATTTTAATTTGTTACAGCAGAATTTAGAGTGTCCAGTAGTAAAGGTAAGTGCTAGAGAAAAGTGGGGATTAGAAGAGTTACTTTTAAAAATTAAAGAAGTAGAGGCAAGACCTTATTTAGATATTAATTATGGAATATTAAATAAAGAGATAGAACTTGTTCAAGAAAATATAGATGAAACAGATATGAATAAGAAATGGGTAGCTTTAAGAATTTTAGAAAATAATAGACATTATATAGATATTTTTCAAGAAAAGAATTTAATAAAAGCAAGTGATAAAATAGAGTTAGCTCAAAAGAATTTAGAGAATGTTGATATTAGTTTAGAAATAGTTATGAAAATAATGAAATTAGGGAAAATGAAACTTAAAAATGTGATTATTTATAGTAATTTAGAGAAAGATAGAAAATATAGGAAAATAGACAAACTTTTAACTCATAAAGTATGGGGTTTATTAATAATGATGCTTTTCTTATTTATTTTGTTTTATTTAACTATTGTGGGAGCTAATTATCCTTCAGAGCTTTTATTTAATTTTTTTAGTTCTTTAGAGGGAAAGTTAGGAGGCTTATTAAGTTTTTTGCCCAATGGTTTTAGAGATTTATTAGTAGGTGGGGTATATAAAACTTTATATTGGGTAATATCTGTTATGATGCCTCCCATGTTGATATTTTTTCCTTTGTTTACATTTTTAGAAGATTTAGGGGTTTTACCTCGAATTGCTTTTAATATGGATAGAGCTTTTAGTAAATGTCAAGCTTGTGGGAAACAGGCACTTACTATGTGTATGGGAATTGGTTGTAATGCGGTTGGAGTTACAGGAGCTAGAATAATTGATACTAAAAGAGAAAGATTAATAGCAATACTTACTAATGTTTTTGTGCCTTGCAATGGGAAATTTCCGACTTTAATAGCGATAATTACAATGTTTTTTGTAGGATTATCAAATAAATTAGGGGGGTTAGTCTGTGCCTTAATATTGACTTTATTAATAATGCTTGGTATACTTTTAACTTTTGGGGTTAGTTTAATTCTTTCAAAAACAATATTAAAGGGGGAAACTTCGGGTTTTACTTTAGAATTACCTCCTTATCGGAGACCTAAAATATTAAATACTATTTTTTATAGTGTAAGAGATAGAGCTATTTCAATTCTTATTAGAGCAGTAAAAGTTGCAGTTTTAGCGGGTGTTATTATTTGGTTAGTGGCAAATATTAAAATAAAGGGTTTACCTTTAATTCAGATTTTGAGTGATTTTTTAAATCCAATTGGAGTTTTATTAGGATTAGATGGAGTAATAATACTGGCTTTATTGTTGGGTTTTCCAGCGAATGAAATAGTTATTCCAGCAATGCTTATGGCTTATTTACAGGCGGGTAGTTTAAGTGATTATGCTAGTTTGAGTGAATTTAAAAATATTTTGGTTATGAATGGTTGGAGTATTAAGACAGCAGTTTGTTTTATATTGTTAATGATGTTTCATTATCCTTGTTCTACTACTTTACTTACAATAAAAAAAGAGACTGAAAGTAATTTTTATACATTTTTAGCTTTTATTATTCCTTTAGGAGTAGGTATTGCTTTATGTTTACTAGTTAATTTGTTATTTTAGAGATTAAGCTGGATATTTATATGTAATTGTATTATAATAAATTTAGTGATAAATATGTTTGATACAATTAATAGTTTTATAGATACATTTATACAAAGTTTAGGGGTAATGGGACCTTTCGTGGGGTGTTTGGGAATATTACTTGAATCAATGTTTCCAATTTTACCTCTTTTTGTTTTTATTACACTTAATTTTTTGGCTTTTGGACAGCTTTGGGGTTTTTTAATTTCTTGGATTTTTACATGCTTAGGTTGTTTTTTATCATTTTTGCTCTTTAGATTAAAAGTTCAAACATGGGTTTATAGAAAAATTCAGGAAAGAGGGCTTATTAGTAAAGAGACGATGGATATAATTGCTAATCTTAAATTTGAGCAGTTAGTTACAATTATTGCGATACCTTTTACACCAGCTTTTTTAGTTAATATAGTCGCAGGAATATCTAAAATGAGTTATAGGAAATTTATAAGTTCTTTACTTTTAGGAAAAGTGTTTTTAGTTTATTTTTGGGGTTTTGTAGGAGTTAGTTTAGTTGATAGTATTAGAAATCCAATATATTTAGTTAGAGTTATACTTTTACTTTTAATTGCTTATTTAGTTAGTAAGATAATTAATAAAAAACTTAAAATATGTTAACTAGGTTAGAGGTATGTAAAGTTGATATTTTAAAGATAAATATTCTTGAAAAATTGTTAATATTGTTGTATATTAGAAATATAAAGTATAAAAATATAACAACTTGAGATTAAACAATTTTTTAAATATAAGAAATAGAGGTAATTAAAATGTAAGTGAAAATTCGTGGTTTTGTTTAGAAATAAATAAAATTTAGCTTGCCTGTAGGGCTTTAATATTTAACTATAGGCAAGTATATTTCATTAACGGGTGGACACTTTTGTGTCTATCTTTTATATTTTAGTATTGTATAAATTAGATTATTAAGATATAATGGAAATGGAGAGTTTGGAAGGTAAGAGCTAGTTAACATCTTTGTTAAAAAAGATTTTACCTCGTTCTCCTTTTTATATGGTAAAATATATATGTGATTGATTATGAAAAAAGAATTATTAAGCCCAGTGGGAAATTGGGAGTGTTTAGAGATATCTATTAAAAATGGCTGTGATGCTGTATATTTGGCAGGTACTTTGTATGGTGCGAGAAAGTTTGCTAAAAATTTTAGTTATGAAGAGTTAGAGGAAGCAGTAAAATATAGTCATTTATATGGAGTTAAAGTATATGTTACAGTTAATACAATAATTTATGAAAAAGAAATTGAAGATTGTTTAAAATATATTGAGTTTTTATATAATATTGGGGTAGATGCAATAATTGTTCAGGATTTGGGACTTATTATGTTAGTTAGAAAATATTTTCCAGATTTAGAGATACATGCTTCAACCCAAGCCCATACACATAATATAGAACAGATAAAGTTATTAGAGAGCTTAGGAGTTAAAAGGGTAGTTTTAGCAAGAGAATTAAGTCTTGATGAAATAAAGAAAATGGATACTAAGATGGAATTAGAAGTGTTTGTACATGGAGCTTTATGTATTTGTTATTCAGGGCAATGTTTGTTTTCTTCTTTTTTATTAGATAGAAGTGGAAATAGGGGAGAATGTGCAGGATTATGTAGGTGTTTATATAGTTTAAAAGAAGGAGATAAAAATATTATAAAAGATAAGTATTTGCTTAGTCCTAAAGAGTTAAATACCATTAATTATATAGAAGAGTTAAAGAATAGTCCGATTTATAGTTTTAAAATTGAAGGAAGAATGAAAAGTCCAGAATATGTGGGTTATGTTACCCATTTATATAGAAAGATTTTAGATAGTAAAAATGGAAAATTAAGTCAGGAAGAAATATTTAATTTAAAGAGTTTGTATAATCGGGGATTTACGAAAGGTTATTTATTTAATAATAGTGATAAAGAATTTATTAGTTTAAATAGTAGTAATCATCAAGGAGTAGAAATTGGGGAAGTTGTAGATTTTAGGAAAGATAGAATAAAAATAAAGTTAAGTTGTGAATTAAATCAAAATGATGCGATAAGACTTCCTAATAATGAAGGAATGTATGTTAATTATTTGTATGATTTAAAGGGAAATTTGATTAATAAAGGTAATAAAAATGAGATTGTATATGTTCAGAATAAAGTTGGTTTGAAAAGTTTGGGGAAAGTTTTTTTGACAGTTAATAAAAAGTTGGGAGATAAAATTAAGGCAGGAGAAAATAAAAAAATTAGGATAGATGCTTTAGTTAGAGCAAAAGTTAATGAAAATTTAGTGGTTAGTTATAGTGATGGTATACATGAAGTATTAAAAGTGCTAGATAGAGTAGAGATAGCTAAGAGTAGTCCTATTAGTAAAGATAGAATAAAGAAAATTGTGAGTGAACTTGGAAATACACCATTTGTGATGGGAGATATTAGATTAGAAGTAGATAATAATATATTTATTCCGGTTAAAGTTTTAAAAGAGATAAGAAGAGGATTGGTTGAAGAGTTAATAATAAAAAGAGAAGAAGTTAAAAGAGCTAAAAAGTTGGTTTTAGAGGAATATAAGGGAAAAAGAGATAAAAGAAACATAAAATTTAGCGTTAAAGTTAGAGGAGAAGAACAGTTAAAGGCTGTGATAGACCGAGTAGATTATGTGTATGTTACAAGTGAGGAGGTTTATCAAAAATATAAGAATAATCCAAAAGTGTATTTAGTATTAGATAGAGTGATGGATAAATTTCCCGAATATCAGAATGAGCGTTTAGTTATTGGCGAGAGTGGAAGTTTAAAGTATTGTAAAGATAACGAGGTTGTAAGTGATTATTATTTAAATGTGGTAAATAAAGCTTATATGTATTTATTAAAAGATTTGGGAGTTAAGAGAATTACAGTTAGTCCTGAGGTTAAGGGGGATAATTTAAAAGAATTATTAGATGGATTAGATAATGAAATACAGGTAGAGGTTATAGGCTATGGAAGTATAGAGTATATGATCATGAAATATGATTTAATAGAGAATATGAATCTTAAGAGTGATGGAAAGTATGAGTTAGAAGATAGACTTAAGAGAAGATTTAGAATATATAAAGATAGATATACCCATTTAATGGCTGATAAAAAAATTGATTTAAGAAAGGAAATAGATAGATTAGAGGAAATGGTAATCGATGTTTTTAGAATTGAATTGTTTGAAGAAGATAGAGAAGAGATTGATAGAATATTAAAAAGTTTTAGAAGATAAAAAAATTGTTACTTTTTTAAGTAACAGTTTTTTAATTAGAATTTACGATATAAACCAATAGCTTTACCTAGAATAGTAACATTGTTTAAGATTATAGGAGCCATTGTATCATTTTCGGGTTGTAAGCGAAAATGGTCTTTTTCTTTATAATAAGTTTTTAGGGTTACTTCATTGTTATCAGTCATAGCAACAACCATATCACCATTTCGAGCAGTGCTTTGTTTTTGAACAATTATAATATCACCATCAAAGATACCAGCATTAATCATGGATTCACCACTTACATTTAAAGTAAAAATGGTTTCTTTAGCAGGAATTAAATTCGCGGGTAAACTAAAAAATTCATTAGGCCTTTCAATTGCTTCAATAGGAGAACCAGCGGTTACTTTACCTAAAAGAGGAACTTTAACTAATTCATCATTTTTATCCAGATATTCATTATCAACAAGTATTTCCATAGCGCGAAATTTATTATTGTCAACTTTTAAATAACCAGCATTACATAATTTTTTAATATGAGTATGAACAGTTGCGGGGCTTGAAAGTCCTAAGCCTTTGCCTATTTCCCTAATTGATGGGGGATAACCATGTTTGGCACTAAATTTTTTGATAAAATCTAATACATTATTTTGTTTTTCAGTTATTTGTTTTAATTTTTCCATAAGAATTTTACCTCCATTTAAATAATAACACAAAAACGTATGGTTGTCAAACAATTGTTTTTCATTTTGTTGACAGAAGGTTTAAAGCGGTTTTTAGGGGTTTTTAAAAATTTTTAAAAAAAAGTTTTAAATTTAGCTTGAGCGAACACACGTTTATACGATATAATGTTCGTGAAAGGAGTTTTACAAATGAAAAAAGTATTATGGAATTATGGAGGAACTATTTTATTTTATATAGTTATTTTTTGGGGAATAGTTTTAGTTAGTAATCGAATTACAAATATTACAAGAGAAGGAGGTGATGCTTTCTTAGTTACAGTTAATAGTTAGAAAGATTAATAAATTTATTATTTTGTGTTATAATAAGTTTGTGAGGTGTAATATGGAATATAAATGTTATGAATATCCATCTTTTAAAATACATACGATTAAGACTAATAGATTTAAGACAGTAAATATGGAAATTATATTTAGAGATGAGACAGTAAAAGAAAAATGTTTGGTTAAAACTTTTTTAGCAGATATAATGACTGATTGTAGTAATCAATATAGTTCAAGAAAAGAAGTTGTTAAAAAGTTAGAGGAACTTTATCAGGCGAGTTTTTATGGAGTTACAAATAAAGTTGGTAATGTTTTTATGACTTCTTTTGTGCTTAGTTTTTTAAATCCAAGTTTTGTTAGAGATGATAACTATTTAGAAGAAGTTATTAAATTACCTTTTGAAATGATTTTAAATCCTTTTATTCAAGCTAAGGAGTTTGATATTAAGAACTTTAGAATTGTTAAAAATAGATTACATGATGAAATATTAAGTATAAATGAAGATATTAATAGAGTGGCTTTAAAGAAAGCTATGAGTAATTTAGATAAAGATTCGACGAGTAGTTATGGGGTTTTAGGAAGTATTGAAGAATTAGAGGCAATTACACCTAAAGTACTATATGAGGCTTATCAAGATTTATTTAATAATGTTTGTGATATATTTATTGTGGGAAATATAGATATGGATTTGGTAGCTAATTTAATATTTAAGTATTTTAGAAATCCAGTTGTTAAAACTAAAGAATTAGATTTTTATGTAGATAATAAAAGTGTTAAGAGTTTAAAAAAGATTACTGAGAAGAGTAATTTTAAAGAGACTTGTTTAGTAAATATATATAATATTAATAAATTAACTGATAAAGAGAGAATAGTGGTATTTTATTTTTATAATTATATTTTAGGGGGAGGAGGTCTTAATAGTAAGTTATATCAACTTTTAAGAGAGAAGAATAGTCTTTGTTATGGGATTAGAAGTATGTATTTAAAATATGATAATTTACTAGTTATTGAGACTTCTATTAGTAAGAAGGATATTAAAAAAGCTTTGAAATTAATTAAACAGGCTTTTAGAGAAATGGTTGAAGGAGATTTTAGTGAAGATATATTAAAAGCAGCAAAAGAAAATTTTATTTTTTCTCTTAATTTAGCTTTAGATGATATTGGGGGAATTATTAATAATTATGTATTTCATGTTTTTGATAATTTACCACTTATTGAAGAGAGAATAGATATGATTAAAGATATAACTAAGAAAGAGATAGTAGAGGTTGCTAATAAGATTAAACCTAATATTTCTTTTGTGTTAGAGGGTGATGAAGATGGAAGTAATTAAACTTAAAGGAATTGATGAAGAAATATATTATACAGTATCTAAAAAGGGACTTCCGATATATATTTGGAAAAATGAATATGTTAAGAGTTTTTATATATCTTTAAATGTTAAGTTTGGTTCAATTGATACAGTATTTAAAATAAATAATAAAAGGTATAGACTTCCAAATGGGATTGCACATTTTATGGAACATATTAAGTTTAATGTTGATAAAGATAGAACGGCGAATGATTTATTTGATCCATTAGGTAGTGATATAAATGCTTTTACTACTTATAAATTTACTAGTTATTTAGTTTATGGGACTAAAGGGGTTGAAGATAATTTAAATAATTTATTAGATTTTGTTTATAATCCTTATTTTACGAAAGAAATGATTAAGAAAGAAAAAGGAATAATTGAGGCCGAAATTAATATGGGTAAGGATCAACCTTTTAATAATTTACATAATGAATTTAATAAATGTATTTTTCATAAAGAAAGATATAGATATTTAATTTCGGGAGAAGTTGAAGATATTAAAGATATAAATATAGAAGATATAGAACTTATATATAAAGTATTTTATCATCCGAAAAATATGTTTTTAATAGTATCGGGAAATGTTAATCCTTATGAGATAGAAAAACTTGTTAATGATAATTTAGATAAAAAAGAGATGGGAGAATATATAGAGGCTGTAAGAGAAAAGGTAAAAGAGCCTAAAAGTGTGTTTAAAGAGGAAGAGGTTATAAAAACTAAGGTAGAGATAGATAAAGCAAAAATAGGGGTTAAATTAGAAAAAAGATTATTTAAAGAGATAGATGAGGTTAAGTTAAATATAATTTTAAATATAATTTTAGCAAGTAATTTTGGAGATACTTCAGATTTAAAAGAGGAATTATTAAAGGAAGAATTGATTTCTTATTTAGGGTTTCAAAGATATGTACAGAGTGATTATGTAATAATTGATATTACAGTTGAGAGTAAATATATAGATGAGGCAGTAAAAAGAGTGATAGATGCGTTAAATAATTTAGAGATAGATGAAGAAACTTTAAAAAGAAAGATTAATTCAGCAGTAGCAACGATGGTTCTTAATTATGAGAATAGTGAGAATGTTAATAATTTATTACAGAATTATATTATATATTATGGGGGTATTGTTGCTAATTTAAAAGATATATATGAAGATATTACATTAGAGGAAGTAAATTATGTAATAGATAATATAAATACTAAAGAGTTAACAGTAGTAAAAATGCTAAAAGATGCCTAAATTAAGGGCTCTTTTTTTAGATTAGGTATAAGTTTTTCTTGATTTGAAGATAGTTTTAGATTATAATTAGGTTAGATAGGGGGAAGTTATATGTATAAAGAAAATATGTTAGAAGAATATCAAGAAAAAACTTTTGAGGATATTAAACATTTAAATGAATTAGGAGAAGAATATTGGGAAGCTAGAGAATTAATGGAAGCACTGGAATATAAGAGATGGGATAAATTTATCAATGTTATAGAAAGTGCAAAAATAGCTTGCCAAGAAAGTGGCAATATAATTGATTATCATTTTTCCCAAGTGGGGAAAATGATAAATATTGCTAAAGGGGCTCAAAGAAAAATAATTGATTATAGATTATCAAGATATGCTTGCTATTTAATAGTACAAAATGCTGATGCTAGAAAGAAACCTGTTGCTTTAGGGCAAACTTATTTTGCTGTTCAAACTCGAAAGATGGAGTTAAATGAAGAAGAATATCATAAACTTAGTGAGGATGAAAAAAGACTTTATAGAAGAAGACAAACTAAAGATGGAAATAAAGTTTTATATAAAGTTGCAAAAGAAAAAGGAGTTAAAAATTTTGATAAGTTTACTAATGCCGGTTATAAGGGACTATATAATGGAGAGACGGCAAATGATATTGCTAAAAGAAAAGGTTTAAGATATAGAGAAGATATATTAGATAATATGGGAAGTGTGGAATTGGGAGCTAATATATTTAGAATTACACAGACAGAAGCTTTATTAGAAAAACAAAAGGAACCAAATGAAAATATGGCAACAGATACGCATTATAAAGTAGGAAAAGTGATTAGAGAGACTATGGAAAAATTAGGTAGTACTATGCCCGAAGATTTACCTACTCCCAAAAAATCAATTAAGGAACTAGAAAAAGAAAAAGGTTTGTTAGATAGTAAATAAAGATTATTATATTTCATTTGTAAATAATATTATTAAGATTTGCTTTTTTATCATTTGGTGTTATAATATAAATGTGAAACAAAATGGCTGAAAATTATCAAAAATGTTTCACATATAGAGGTGAAACTTTATGATGGAAGAAAATATAAAAATAGTTGAACTTATTAAAAATAAGCAATTACTGGAACATGAATTGCAAACTCTTATATATGGTTCGGTGGAAATAAGAGAAAATAATGATAAAAAGTATATTTATGTACATTATAGAGAAGATGGTATTAGTTTAACTAAGTATGTAGGAGAATATTCACAGGAGTTATATAATTTAGTATTAAATAATAATAATAGAGCAAAAGAATTAAAAAAAGAGATTAAAGAAATTGTTAAGAAATTAAAAGAACTAAATTATGTAGAAGAAGAACTAACAGATAAAGTGAAACAAAATATAGATTTTGCTAAAAGACATTTAGTTGAGACTATATATAAACAAGCAATATTAGAGGGGGTTGCTACAACTTTTGCTGATACCGAAAATATAATTGAGGGTGGAAAAGTAAATAATATGACTTCTGAGGATATATTAAAAATAATTAATTTAAAACATGCTTGGGAGTTTATATTAAATGAAAATGTTATTTTAAGTGACACTAACTTTTCTTTGTTATGTGAAATTAATAAAATGGTAGAAGAAGGATTTTATTATACAGCGGGTAAGGTTAGAAATGTTCCAATAAATATTTGGGGAACAACTTGGAAACCGGATTTACCTTTAGAGAGTACTATTAAAGAGGAGTTAGAAGAAATTATTAATAAAAGATTGAATGATATTGATAAAGCAATAGAGCTTTTATTATATGTTATGAAAAAACAGGTGTTTATAGATGGGAATAAAAGAACTTCAGTAATATATAGTAATCATTATTTAATTGCTAGGGGTAAAGGAATTATAGTAATTCCAGCAGAATTAACAGAAGAATTTAAAAATTTGCTTATTGATTATTATGAAGGAAAAAATGTAAAAGAGATTAAAAAGTTTATTAAAGAGAAATGTTATATGAGTATTTAAAGAACTAATAAATAATTAAAGTTATTTTAGTTCTTTTTTTATGTATAGTTAGAATATTTTTTATAATACATAGTAATTACTTAAAATTCATTTCTCATGGATTTTTTAAGGTTCAAAAAATTTAGCTATATCTATATCTAAGACTTCAGCAATTCTACCAAGCATAGCTAAACTAAAACTTTTTTTCCTTTTTTCACTTTCAATTTCTGCAAGATAATCCATTGACATTTCAGCTTCTTCAGAAAGTTTTTGTAAAGTGTAACCTTTTTCTTTGCGATATTTTTTGATATTTTTTCTTACAATGTCATAATAGTAAGTATCAGGGTGTTTTAAAGGCATATATCTCAACTCCTAATAAAATTTTCTTATAAATTAATAAAAAGATTTATGGGCTTATAGCACTAGACAAAGAAATTTTAATGTGCTATAATTATTTTAGGGCTTATAGCACTAAAATTAAATATTACAAAAAGTAAAGGAAGTAGAGTTATGAAGAATAAAAAAGTATTGTTAGTAGTGTTTTGTTTATTAATTGGAGTAAGTATTTCTTTTGCATACTTTGTAGGTAGAAGTTTAACTTCTGGTAGTGGTGCAAGTTTAACAGTTAAAACAGCAACTTTAAATGGAACTAAAATGAAAGTGGAAGGGAACTTGTCTTTTAATGACGAATTTATATATCCCGGACATACTGAAGTATCAAGTATTAAAGTGACAGCAATAGGTAATAATGAGCTTATTCCATATAATTTAATATGGAAAGGAATAAATAGTTTATACACAAGTTTGAATTATAAAGTATATAGAAGTGATAAAAAAATAGAAGTAGAAGCAAGTTGTGAAAAGAAAAAAGAAATAGTAGATGGAAAACAATTATTCCATGAAATATGTGATATTTCAAATGAAAGTGAATTAGGAAAAGAAATATATACAGGAACAATAGGAAGAAGTGAAGAAAACACAAAAGTAATATTAGCAGAAGACGAATATATAACTTCAACAGAAGAAGGGACAGAAGTATATTATTATGTAGTAATAGAATACCCAAATAATGAAGATATAGAAAATAACCAAAATGAAGATATAGAAGAAGAATTTAATGGAGAGGTAACAGTAGAAAAAGGCAATGAGATAGCAGATTTTAGTTTAATGGCTATATATTTGCAAGAAGGAACAAGTGAAGATCCAAAAGAATCTTATAAAAAGGTAGAAAATGGTTTAATTCCAACTAATAATGTAAAATTAAATGAAGAACAAACTTATTGTGTAGTAGGAGAAGAAAATTTAAAAGGCAAAAGTGCTTATAATGCTAAAGGAGTATACATAACAATAAATAAAGATAGAGCAACATTTGAAGGTATACAAAAAGCAGGAACAAAATGTTATTTATACTTTGATTTAATAAAAACAGGAAGTGCTGAAACCACTAAAGATAATTTAAATTTAATTGTTAATTCAACACAAGATGGTTGCCCGACTGTAAACGAAGACGGAAACGCAAACATTACCTCAGTTTATACAGAAAATAAAGGATTATTATGTGAGGGAGAAGATGACTATGGAAAAACTTACTACTTTAGAGGTCATAAAGATTACACCAATAATTGGTTAAAAATAGTAGATACTTATTGGCGAATAGTGAGAATAAATGGAAATGGAACAATAAGATTAATCTATAACGGAAAGACAACAAGTACAACTGGTGAAGTAACAATGGCCTTTAATGGAACTAAAAAAGTATATAATGATAGTTTACATTATAATGATAATGCCTATGTTGGATTCATGTATGGGACCACAGGCAATGAAAAGACTGGAGTTGATACTACTGCATATGATAGAACACATATGAATACGAATCCAAGTAATATACTTAACGAATTGAATACTTGGTATAATGGTTCAGAATTTCCAACAAATGCTAAACAATATGTAGATGGAGAAACTGGTTTTTGCAATGATAGAACTCCATATCAACATAATGGTATAAATGCAGCTTCAAAAGTTGATAAGAATAATTATGGAATGGCACAGGAAGACACATATTATGGACCATATTATAGAATAAATATAACAAATACACCAACATTTAAATGCCCGCAAGAAAATGATTTATTTACAATGCAAAATGATTTACAAAATGGAAATCAGGCATTACCGATACCGGTAGGCTTAATAACAAGTGATGAAGTAGAATATGCGGGAGCATATCAAAAAGTTGAAAATAATAAATATTACTTATATAATGGTCAAATCTATTGGACAATGTCTCCACCAAACTGTGGAAGTTATGCTAGTATTTATTATGTAAAATACGATGGTTCGATAGACTTCAATTATGTGAATAGCACTAACCAAGGTGTGCGCCCAGTAATAAATTTAAAAGCTGATACACCATTTGTTGAAAGTACAGGTGAAGGTGAGTGGGGTTCTTCTACTAATCCCTTTGTAGTGAAGTTAGATTAAAATAAATATAATATTAATAATACTTGCCCATATTGCTATATCATATATGGGCAAGAGGCCAACCCTTTACGGCCTTTTAATATATTACATGAGTAAAGAGTTTTCTTTACTCTTTTAATTTTGGGTGTTAGATGCTATAATTAAGTTAGAGGTGGACTTTATGAAGAAGAAAATTATAGTTGATTTTATTAGTAATTTAATTTTATTTATACTTGCTTGTGGAGTATTAATATTTCCAATATTAGAAATTGTTAATATTAAGTTAGTATTGATATTGATATTTGGATTTTATACTTTAGTTAAGTTAATTAGTTTTGCAATTATTTTTAGGGAACATGATTATGAAAATTTATTTACTGCAATAATATCTGGGGGTTGTTTAGCATCTTTGTTTTTAGTTAATTTAACTAATAAAAATATTGGATTAATTATGCTTATATGGTTAGCATTAATGAGTTTAGTTAAACTTAAAAAAGCAGATTTTTATCATGATAGAGCTAATAAAATGTGGTTACTTAGAATATTTATTTTGTTTGTTTTTTTGGGTGTTGGTTTATTATTAAATATTAATTTAATTCAAAGTGAAAGTGTACAAATTTTAATATTGGGTATGTTTTTTATAATTAATAGTTTACTTGATACAATTGATCCGATGGTTAGATATATGGTGGAGAGTAAGTAATGAAGTTAGTAACAGATTTTAAAGATTATCAGATATTAGATATGGCCCATGGAGAAAAGTTAGAAAAATGGAAAGATATTATGTTAGTTAGACCTGACCCACAGATTATTTGGAAGGATGAGGCAACTAATTTATGGGGAAAAGCAAACGCTATATATAAAAGAAGTAATACTGGGGGAGGAGCTTGGAATAAAAAGGGTTATGTTCCAGATTCATGGATAGTTAATTATCAAGATTTAAAATTTAATTTAAAGTTAATGGGTTTTAAACATACTGGTTTATTTCCAGAGCAGGCTTATAATTGGAATTTAATTAGAGAAAAGATTAGGAATGCTAAAAGAAGGGTAAGAGTTCTTAATTTATTTGCATATACGGGTGGGGCTTCTATCGCAGCTTTAAAAGAAGGAGCTATAGTAGTTCATGTTGATGCATCAAGAGGAATGGTTGATTGGGCTAAAGAAAATGTGAAAGTTAATAATTTAGAGAAAGAGGAAATTCATTTTTTAGTGGATGACGTAAGAAAATTTGTTAAAAGAGAGATTAGAAGAGGAAATAAGTATGATATTATAATTATGGATCCGCCTTCTTTTGGGAGAGGGAGTAAAAGTGAGGTTTGGAGTATTGAAGAAGATTTAGACGAATTAATTAAAGATACTAGTGAACTTTTAAGCGATGAGGCATTACTCTTTATTATTAATAGTTATACGACTGGTTTATCTAAAACAGTTTTAGAAAATTTATTATATTTATATGTTAATAAAAAGGTGGAAGGTAAAATTAGTAGTGATGAGTTAGGTTTACCAATGGTAAATTCTAAGTTAATACTTCCATGTGGAATATATGCAAGATGGGAAAGATAAAAATTAAGTATAAAAAATAAAATTCCTCATATAGTTAATTAGAAAGTTGAGGAATAAAATATGGAAATACTAAAAGTATCTAGTAAATCAAATCCCAGTAAAGTTGCAGGAGCAATAGCGAATATATTTCGAGAAAAGGGAAGTGTTGAAATACAAACTATTGGGGCGGGAGCCTTAAATCAAGCGATTAAAGGAATTGCTATAGCAAGAGGGTTTGTAGCACCATCAGGAGATAATTTGGTGGTTATTCCAGCCTTTAATGACGTAATTATTAATGGTGAAGATAAAACGGCAATGAAATTAATTGTAACTAAGAAATAAGGTCAGAGTGTTCTGACTTTTTTTGTTAATGTAAAATTATAATTCGGGTGTTGCTATTAAGAGATTTATTTATTATAATTATAATAGGTGATACTAGATGGAATATGAAATACTTACAGATACAGAAGGAAATACTTATAAAGTAGAGGTTTTATTTACGCATTATGATTATAGTTTGGGGAAGAATTATATTGTTTATATGATTGATAATGACGTTTTGGCAGCATCTTATGAAGAGATAGATAATAAATATATTATTAATAATGATTTAACTAGTAATGAGTATGATATGATTGATAAGACAATTGAAAGAAAGATGGGGGAAATAAATGGCTAAGTATTATTTTACAACTGATAAAGTTAGTAGGAAGTTTTATGGTATAAATGGTAGTAATGTTATAATACATACCGTTTTAAGTGATGAAGAAATAAAGAAGGAATTAGAGAAAGTAATTAATTTACCGATTGAAGGAATAAAAGAATATGATGGTAATTTAGAGGTTACTTTAAGTGATAATGATATAGTTATTGTTTCTTTAGATGCTTTTAGAGGTTATAATGATAGTTATGAGAATTATTTTTTAGAGATAAAAAGAAAGATTAAAGATTATCAAGAGTATAAGAAAATTAGAAAGTTAAAAGAGAAAAGTCAAGGACAAAAAGTTTTAGTTAATAGAAATAGAGTTTTACCTAAGGTTTTAGTTGGAACTTTACCTTTAGCGGCGGCTCTTTTGGTTTTATTATCAGCAAATAAAGATAGTAAAGTAGAACAAATAAATTATAATGATAAAAATGAAGATATTTTGGCTACGGCAGTTATTGATGAGGTAAATCCAGCTCTTTTAGAGAAAATTGAAGATAGTTTAGATATAGAGGAAAATAAAAATAAAGATGCAGTAATGTATGCCGGAAATGAGGCTACAAAAGAAGAAGGTTTAAATTTTAATACTTTAGTTGAGGCACCTAAAATACCAGAACCAGTAGAAGATGCAAAACAAGAAAAAGAAGAGGTTATAGAAACTAGTGTTTTATTTCCAATTGAGGTAATAGATGATTATGAAAGAGAAAATAGAATACAAGCAACAGATAGTTATTGTGGAGAAATAATTAGATATTATGCGAAGAGATGGGGGTTACCGGCAGAAATTATTATGGTTCAGATATCTCAAGAAAGACCAGATATTATTAATGGAGTATGTGAAAATGTTTGTCAGTTAACACCACCAGAAAATTTTGTTGGAGATTATAAAGTACCAGTTTATGATGATAATGGCTTTACAGGTTCATATGATGAAATACATTTAGATAGAAATGCAGTATATTCTTTAGAGGGAAATATTATGGCTGGTTTAATTTATGATAGATTAAATGTTGATAAACAGAAAAGTATTATTACTGGTTTATTTACTTATAATCAAGGAGATTCAATGTTAAGTAATGCTTGTAAATATTTTGGATTAAATAAAGATGATTATTTAGGTGATGATAAAGCGGCAGAGGCTTGTGAATTAATTGTAAGTTATAATGATAATCGAGGTAAACCTAAATATGGAGATAGAGATTATATTTCTAATGTTTTAAGATATATTGATTTTGGAGAAGACGGAACTTATAAGACTACGTATTATATTGGAGAAGAAAAATATGAAATTACAATTGCTAATACATTAATTAAGGATTATAATAATACGCAGGTGAGGTGATGCTATGGCAAGAGTTGTACTAGTAACAGGGGGAGCTAGAGGAATAGGGAGAGCTATTGCAATTAAGTTTTTAGAAAATAAAGATATAGTTTATATAAATTATAATAATAGCTATGCTGATGCTTTAGAACTTTCTAAAGTATTTTCTAATGCAAGAATAATTAAAGCAGATATAGCAAGAGAAGAAGAGATTAAATTAATGATAGATGAGATAAAAGCACAGGAAGGTAAGTTAGATATAATTATTAATAATGCGGGAATTGCAATAGATACAACGATAGATGATAAAACTAAAGAGAATTTTAGAAAGATATTAGATATAAATTTAATTGGAGCTTTTTTAGTTATTAAATATGGTAGAAAGATAATGAATAAGGGGATTATTATTAATATAGCATCAACTAATGGAATAGATACAAATTATCCTTATAGTTTAGATTATGATGCATCTAAAGCGGGACTTATTTCTTTAACTCATAATTTAGCTTTAGAATTAGCACCAAATATTCGAGTAAATGCGATTGCTCCAGGTTGGGTTAAGACTGATATGAATAAGGATTTAGATGAAGATTTTATAAATAAAGAGTGTGATAATATTATGTTAGGAAGATTTGGGGAAGCAAAAGAGATAGCTAATGTGGTATTTTTTGTTGCAAGTGAAGAGGCAAGTTATATAAATAATAGTATAATTAGAGTTGATGGAGGGACAAAATGATAGATGAGTTAGTTAAAAAAGCTGAAATTGAATGTAAAGAAATATTTGAAGAGATTCAAGATAATGAATATTATTTTAGTTCTAAAGTATTGGAGGCTTTTAGAAAGTTTAAAGTAAATGAAGGATGCTTTAATATGACTACTGGTTATGGTTATAATGATTTAGGACGAGATATTATTGAAAATATTTTTGCGGAGGTTTTAGGGGGAGAGGCAGCTCTTGTTCGAAATCAGTTTATAAGTGGTTCTCATGCGCTTACAGTGGCTTTTTTTGGGTTACTTAGACCAGGAGATATTCTTTTATCAATAACAGGTCTTCCTTATGATACTTTACATGAGGTAATTGGAATTAGAGATAATCCTAGTTCTTTAAAAAGTTTTGGAGTTAAATATGAACAAATAGATTTAATAGATAATGAGTTTGATATTGAAAAGATTAAAGAATACTTAAAGAAACATAGAGTTAAAGTTATTGAAATACAAAGAAGTGTTGGATATTCAAATAGAAAGAGTATAAGTGTTTTAGAAATTAAAAAAGTTATTGAAGAGATTAGAAAAATAGATAAAGATGCTATAATAATGATAGATAATTGTTATTGTGAATTTGTGGAAAGATTAAGTCCTTTAGAGGTTGGTGCAGATTTAATTGTTGGTTCTTTAATTAAAAATTTAGGAGGTTCTATTGCAAGTAATGGAGCTTATATTGTAGGAAGAGAAAAATTAGTTAATTTATGTAGTGAAAGACTTACTTTACCAGGAGAAGGAAGGGAGGTAGGACCAAGTTTAGGGGCTAATAAAAGTATTTTACAGGGGTTATATTTAGCACCAATGGTGGTTGCATCTTCTTTAAAGGTAGCAGTTTTAACTAGTTATTTATTAGAAAATTTAGGAATTGAGGTTGAACCGAGATATAATGAGAAAAGGGCAGATATTGTTTTAAAATTGATATTTAAAGATAAAGATTTATTAATTAATTATGTAAAGGGGATTCAAAAATATTCACCAATTGATTCGAATAGTGATGCAATACCTAGTCCCATGCCAGGATATGATGTAGACGTAATTATGGCTAGTGGAGCTTTTACTCAGGGTTCTAGTATTGAACTTTCTTGTGATGGACCGATTAGACCACCTTATATTGCTTATCAACAGGGAAGTGTAACTTATAGTTATGGAAAATTGGCTATTTTGAGTGTTTTAAAAGAATTGAACTTTAAGAAAAACTAAAAGTTTAAGATTAATTTAAAAAAAATCACAAAAATTATTGACATATTTAGGTATTAATGATATATTTAAATACGTCAATGAGATGGGCGCTTAGCTCAGTTGGTTAGAGCATCTGCCTTACAAGCAGAGGGTCATAGGTTCGAGTCCTATAGCGCCCACCATTTTATTTATATATATTTTTATTTATGCCGACTTAGCGTAATAGGTAGCGCAACTGACTTGTGGGATAGAGGCTTAGGCTTTTAGAACTATCTTGCACCCTTAATTGGAAACAGTTAAGGTGGACGTCGCTAATTCGGGGAACTCTAAGTAAAATATATTAGAATTGTAAATTGGAGTTTAGACAATTTATAATTTGTTCTATTATGTGTCATTCGCTTACTTCTACTTTTGGGGGGTAAAAAATAAATAGAACGATATATTTTATATGACAATCCCGAGCTAAAGTTATTATTAACTTGAGTGTAGAGACTTTATACGACGGACCTAAATCAAATGACATGGTTAAGAGAAAGTCCAGACTACAAACAGTTTTGGTAGTGAAAACTATAGTAGTATGAATCAGTAGGTTGGGGGTTCGATTCCCTCAGTCGGCACCATTTTTTTATG
>CANPVV010000015.1 GCA_947581835.1 uncultured Bacilli bacterium | reverse complement strand
ACCTTACATATCTATTATAATATATTTTTTCTAAAATAAAAAGACTGTTTTCAAATTTTTATTTGTCAACAGTCTGAGAGGCGATAAGCCTCTTTATGTGTTATAATAGTTTTAGATGGGAGGTATAAAGTGAATATTTTGTTAATAGAAGATAATATGTCGATTATAAAAGGGCTTCTTTATTGTTTTTTAAAAAATGGACTTAATTTAAAATATAAGACAAGTATAAAAGAGGCAAGAGAATATTTAATAAATAATAAAGAGATAGATTTAATTATTTTAGATATAACATTACCTGATGGAGATGGATTTATTTTATATGAGAAAGTTATTAAAAATCTTCAAATACCAACTATTTTTTTAACAGCTAAAGATGAAGAAAATGATATTGTTAGAGGTTTAGAAATAGGTGGAGAAGATTATATAACTAAGCCTTTTAGTACAAAAGAATTGCTTGCGAGAGTAAATAAAGTTTTACTTAGGATAAATAAGAAAAGTATAATTAAAGTTAGAGATTTAATCTTTGATTTAGATAAAGTGGTATTATATAAAAATGATAGGAAAGTAGAGTTAACTGCGTTAGAATTAAAGTTGGTGAATTTACTTTTTAATAATTTAGGTAAAGTTGTAAGTAGAAGTATTATTTTGGATAAAATATGGGAATGGACTGGTAATTATGTGGATGATCATACAATTACAGTGTATTTTAAAAGAATAAGAGAAAAAATTGGAACAGATATTATAGAAACAGTTAAAGGTATAGGTTATAGGATAGATGAAAAATAAAGTTGAATTAAAAAAGTTTCTTTTAAAAGTTTTAGTGGTAGCATTGGTTTTATTGGTGGTATTTTTGATAGTAAATGTTTATGAGTATCAGAGGTATACTAAGAATTTTAATAATGTTATAAATGGGATAGTAAATAGTTTAGCTAAAGAATATCCAAATTTAACAGAGAAAGAGATCGTTAAAATATTAAATAGTAAGGGAAGTAATAGATCTTTTATATTGGAAAAATATGGGATTAGTTTGAATAATAAATCAGTGGTTTTAGAAAATGAGAGATTAAAATATAGATTTTTAGTTTTAAATATGGTTTTATTAATTCTTGGAATAATGATATTTATGATATTATTTATGAGATATTTAAAAAAGAGAGATAAGAATATTAATGAAATTACTAAATATATTCAAGAATTAAATAAGAGAAATTATAGTTTAAAGATAGATTCTAATTCAGAAGATGAGGATTCAATATTGAAAAATGAAATATATAAGACTACAGTAATGTTAAGGGAGGCCGCAGATAATTCGAAAAGAGATAAACTTAATTTAAAAGTATCATTAGAAGATATATCTCATCAGTTAAAAACACCTTTAACAAGTATTTTAGTTATGCTAGATGATTTAATTGATGATTTAGAAATGGATAAAGAGACAAGAGAGGATTTTGTTAGAGATATAAAAAGAAATGTTGTGAATATTAATTTTTTGGTCCAATCTATTTTAAAGTTATCAAAGTTTGATGCCAATACAATAGATTTTGTAAAAGAAGAAAGATTAGTAAAGGATATTGTGAAGGAAGTTCATAAAAACGTATCTATTTTGTGTGATTTAAAGAATATAAGAATAAATATAGAGGGAGATGAAGAGATTAAGTTAAATTGTGATTTTAGATGGCAGGTGGAGGCTTTAACTAATATTGTTAAAAATTCAATAGAACATTCACCAATAAATAGTAAGATAGATATATCTTATGAAAGAAATAAGGCTTATTTAACAGTTATGATAAAAGATTATGGAGAAGGAATAAATGAAGAAGATATGGCTTATATATTTGAAAGATTTTATCAGGGGAAAAAGACTTATTCAGATAATATGGGAATTGGGCTTGCTTTAGCTAAGAGAATTATAGAAAATGATAAGGGTATAATAAATGTTGTATCTAATAATGAGGGAACAAAATTTATAATTAAATATTTTTATTTTTAAAGTTAAATTTTAAAAGTTCAATTGTTTACTAATTACTATTAGACGTGTTATAATAAAAAATAAGCGATTAGAAGGTGAAGAAGTGAAGGAAGTAAAGAAAATAAATATTTGGGAATTAATTATTTTATTAATGCCTATTATAGATATATTTAATACTATAACTAATAAAAGTTTGTCTCTTTATTTTAGAGGGTTGTTTTTAGTAGTTATAGTTGGTTATTTTTTATTTAAAACTGATAGTAAATATAAAAAGATATCGATTAGTTTACTTATTATTATTGGATTATTTTCAGGGGTTTATTTATTACATTATTATACTTTTAATGGGTTATATAATATAGTAAATGAGTTTACTACTTTGATTAAGTTTATATATTTACCTGTTGCTAGTATAGCACTCTTTAATATTTATCAGGAAAATAGATTTGATTTAAATAGAACAATGTTAAGATTAAGTTTTATATTTATTGTTTTAACAGTTATACCAACAGTTATGGGTATAGCTCTACCTAGTTATGAGTATGGTAAGTTAGGTTATAGTGGACTTTTTTATAGTCCTAATGAATTAGGGAGTATTCTTGCTATAATATCACCATTTTTGATATTGAATTTACAGGAAAATAGTAATAAAATTAGAAATTTTTTAATGACTGTATTATTTATTATTACTTGTTTTATTTTAGGAACTAAAACTCCCATTATTGGGCTTATTATATCTATACTTGGGGTGATAGTTATAAGTGTATTAAATAAGATATTTCATAAAAAGGATTGGCATAATATAGTTATTAATGTTGTTTTACTTTTAGTTTTTATTGGGGTATATGAAAATTCTTATTTAAAATATAATTTAGGTTATCAAGGGGAAGAATTTGAGACTAAAGAAAGTATTAAAGAACAGGATAAAGAAGGAATTAATAAAAATGGAGATTATTTAAACTTTCCGGTTAATTCTTATGGAGAAGAATATAAAGATAATAAAATTATTAATTTAGTGTTTAGTAGTAGGGATGTTTATTTAAATAGTAATTTAGCAAAGTTTAGACATAGTACTCTTACTAATAAGATTTATGGTTTATCTTTGGGATTAAATAGAAATAATAATGGTGCAACAAATATGTCAGAGTTGGATTTTTTAGATATTTTTATTTATTATGGGATAGTTGGATTTGGAGTATTGGTTCTTTATATTGTTTATATTTTATTGGGGATGCTTATTAAGTTTTTTAGAGATTTTAAGAATAATATAGTTAATAATGAGTTATGCGCAATGTGTTTAAGTTTTGGAATAGCTGTTGCAATTTCATTAATGGCAGGACATACTTTGAGTGCCCCAGCAGTTAGTAGTGTTATTATTTTACCGATTGTTTATTTGCTAGAAGATTTTAAGATTAGACCTAAAAAGCTTAATATTAATTATAGATATATGATGGTGGGAATAGGCTTGTTTTTAGGTGTGTCAGGAATAGTTATTTTTAAGAGTTATAAACCTGTTTATAGTTTAAATATTACCTTAGGTGATGCTTTAGAATTTCAGGAAGAGGTTTTGATGCTTGATCAGGAGAAATTTGAGACTGATATGGGGTGTGATACATTAACTTATTATGTGCCTAAAAAATATCAGAATCTTAGTTTGATACACGTTTTAAGGGAGAATAAAGGAGTAGTAACTAATTATTTTACTGTTATTAATAATGAGGCGGTAACAGCAAATATTAATATTTTGATTGATGATAAATATGATAGTTTAGTTAAGAATACTAATAGTGTTAGTTTTAGGGATTCAACAAATATATTGGGAGCTAATACATATTATTATACATTAGATGATGGAGAGTTAACTTCTTTTAATAAGTATGCAGTTAAGAATTTTATTAAAGAAGAAAGTGATTATAAAGAAACAGATAAAGGTATTTTAAAAGAAATGGTAATAGAACCTTTTACTTCAGCAGATACTTATATAATAGATTCTAAAGATAGTTTAATTAATAAAGATGAAGAGATAGAGTGGCTTTCTTTTAATGGAACTTATGAATTAAATAAAGATAGTTTGTATACAAGAAATATAAGTACTTTAGATTTAAAATATGGAAAAGAGTTTAATAATATTTTACTTGATAATTACTTACTTGTTTTGGATAAATATAGTAATATAGAAAATGGTTTATATTATAAAGAGTATGAAAATAGTGAGACTAAGAATGTTCATTTTGCTAGTCATAGTGATGCTTATATTAATTATCAAATATATGAAGTATTGGAAAAAAATAAAATAGAAAATGATTTATTAGATAATTTTGTTTTGTTGGTTAAAGAAAAATATGAAGAAGAAGATTATTTAAAAAATGGAAGTGTAGTTTTTAATAGTTTGTTTGATAAAACATTTGATAATATGGTGGGGGTTTTAAATATTTTGACACATTATTTGATAGATAATAAAGATGATGAGGTAAATAAGATTGTTTTAGAGTTATTGGGTGAGTTAGGTAATTCAAAATGGATAGATAATAATAATATTCATGAGTATATAGATTACAAAAAAAAGTATGTTGGTAGTTTGCTTGATAAGAGGAAAACTTTGGATAATTTGCTTATTTTAGATAGTAATTTAGATAGATTAAAGATAGATAGGAAAGAGATAAAAGAATATATTGAGATTTTAAGTAAATAAAATTTAATAGTTTTATGTGTGTTGAAATGTTTAAATAGATAATATATAATTATATTATATGAGGTGATAGCATGAATAATTATAAATATAATAGGAAAGTGAATAGGTTAAAATGCGATTAAAAAATTCTTCGATTAATAGTTTAGTTGGAGTTATAACACTTTTTATATTATCAATATTTGGGTTTGTAGTAACAAAAATATTTGTGGCTAATTTAGGAGTAGAATTTAATGGTTTAAATGGTTTATTTACTAACATTATTTCTATTTTATCAATTACTGAATTGGGACTTGGTTCAGCGATTAGTTTTAATTTATATAAACCTTTAATTGATAATGATACAGAAAAAATAAAATCAATAATGTTGTTTTTTAAAAAGTGTTATAAAATAATTGGAATAACAATATTTAGTTTATCTTTAGTTGTTTCTTTATTTATTCCTTATATTATTAAAGAAAGTACTTTAAGTCCTAATTATATTAGATTTATTTTCTTATTGTTTGCTTTTAATTCTTCTATTAGTTACTTTTTTTCTTATAGGCGTTGTTTATTTTATGCAGATCAAAAAGAATATATTAATACTTTAATTGATTTTTTAATGAAGTTAGTTAAACACATTTTACAGATAATTGTTTTAATTTATTTTAAAAGTTTTGTTGTTTTTCTTTTAGTTAATATAATTGTGACATTTATTAATAATATTTTTATTTATTTTAAGAGTATTAGAAGTTATCCTAATATTACGGTTAGGGATGCCTCAAGAGATAGAGAAGTAGAGAAATTGATAATTAATTCTGTCAAAAGTTTGGCGATTATTCAGGTGTTAAATTCTTTTATTTCATTTACTGATAATATAATTATTTCAGCAGTTATTAGTATTAGTGTGGCAGGATTATATACAAATTATCATTTAATTATTAGTGAATTAAATCAGGTTATTACAATTATTTATAATGGACTTGGAGCATCAATTGGACATTTAGTGGCGGAGGGTAATAAAAGACATATTAAAGAAATATTTTATAATTTAGATTATCTTAGCTTTTTTTTAGGTGCTTTTTGTTGTTGTTCTTTGTATATAATTATGGAACCATTTATTAGTTATATATGGCTTGGAGAAGAGTATTTATTAAGTAATACTTGTCTTTTATTAATGGCGATTAATTTTTATTTGATAATTATAAAACAGCCTAAAATTTATTTTTTGAAAAATAGTGGTAATTTTAAAAGTTTGATTTTACCTTTTGCGTTGGAAGCTCCTTTAAATGTTGTGGGTTCAATTATTTTAGCTAAGTTTTGGGGGTTAACAGGTATTTTATTTATGACTTTTATTGCTTCTTTAATTAGTTATGGAATAATAACTTATAGGACGGCGAAAATATTTGATATAAAGAAGGATAGATTGTTTAGAGATCAGGTTATATTTTTTATATTGGTTATGTTAGAAATTGTTTTATTAAAATTTATTATGGTTATGGTTCATGTTAAAAATGGATATTTAGTTTTGGTTATGGCAGTCTTTTTAGCTTTAAGTATTCCTAATATAGTTAGTTTAATTATAGTATTTAAAAATAAGTCTTTAGAGTATTTACAAAATATTATAATTAATATTACTGATAAATTTTTAAAAAGGAAAGTGGAGGTAAAAAATGAGTAAAGTGGCTTTATTTATTGATAATTTAAATGTTGGAGGTATTCAAAAATCTATTGTTAATATGCTTAGTAATTTAGATTTAACTAAGTATGACATAGATTTATATTTGTTTTCTAAAGAATCTTTTTATGATATACCTAAAAATGTTAATGTTATTTATTTAAAAAAACCAAGTAAAATATTAAAATTTATTCCTTTTAGTTTAGCTAAAAAAATTTATAAACCTCAAATTTTAGCTAAAGAATATGATGTTGCCATTGATTTTGATAGCTATCAAATGTCGACAGCGATTGGGGCTTTAGGTGCTAATTCTAAAAAGAAAGTTATCTGGGTTCATAATGATATAAAAATAAAACTTCAAGAAGAATTAAAATATCGCATTTTATATTTCTTTTTTAAGAAAAAATATTTGTACTTTGATACCTATTGTGCAGTTTCAGTTGGAGCTTTAGCTTCTTTTAGAGAGTTACATAATTATCCTAACAAAAATTATTTAGTTATTCCTAATATTATTGACACTAAAGAAATATATGAAAAATTACAAGAAGATTGTCCTTTAAAATTAGATAAAAAAAAAGTAAATATTGTTACTGTTGGTCGTTTGTGTCATCAAAAAGGTATTGATATTATGCTTGAAAATATTCATGAACTTTTAGAGTATCGTAAAGATTTTCATCTTTATATTATTGGTGATGGTCCTGATAAAGAGGCTTTAATAAAAATGGTTAATGATTTAACTTTGAATGATTTTGTTACTTTTTTAGGTAATCAAAAAAATCCTTTTAAGTATTTAAAAAGTATGGATTTATTTTATTTACAAAGTAGATATGAAGGTCAAGGTATGGTTATTTTAGAAGCTTTAAGTGTTGGTCTAGATATTTTAATACCTAAACACTTAGAAAAATATTGTCCAGGTGTTACTTCTCAAGATGATGTTTTAGAAAGTCTTAAAACTTATAAAAAAACTAATCACTATAAAAAATTTAATAATTTAGAAGATTATAATAATACTATAATTACTAAATTAAATAATTTATTTGATAATAAAGAGGTCTAATATGTTAAAATATTTTGAAAAATTATATAAAAAGGGAGCAACTTCTTTTTATGAAATAGTTAATTATAACTTAAAAATAGAGCAAAAAATGTTTATTGTTACAGCTAATCCTGAAACTTTTACAGAAGGAAGTAATAATAAAGATTTTGATAAATTATTACTAGATAATAATACAATTTTAATACCTGATGGCATTGGTATTGTAAAAGCTGCGAATATGCTTAAATTTGATGTTTTAGAGAGAATTACAGGAATTGATTTAGCAATTAAACTTTTAGATTTAGCAGAAGAAAACCATTATAAATTGGCATTACTTGGAGCTAAACCAGAGATAATAGAGGCTTTAACTAAAGTTTTAAAAGAAAAATATCCTCATATAAATATAGTTAAAACTGAGAATGGCTATATTGAAAATAAAGATGTTTTCTTTGAAGACTTAGTTAGATTAGAACCTGATATTTGTTTAGTAGCTTTAGGTATTCCTAATCAAGAATTATTAATTTATAAACATTTAGATAAATTTAAAAAAGGTGTTTTTGTAGGTGTTGGAGGGTCTTTTGATGTTTTAAGTGGCTCTAAAAAGCGGGCTCCTAAGATATTTCAAAAACTTAATTTAGAGTGGTTATATCGAATTGTAAAAGAACCTAAAAGGTTAAAAAGATTTTATAATAATAATGTTAAGTTTATTTTTAAAATTAAAAAACTTCAAAAAAGCTTATAAAATAAAAGCTTTTTTTTAAACTAAGAATATGTTATTATATTTATAGAAGGTGATAATATGAGCTTACAAGTAAATGGGTATTCTATTTATTTAATATTATTGGTAACAATCGTTTCTAGTTTTCTTTTAACCTATTTAGCTAAAGGAATTGCCCATCATGTTGGGGCTATAGATCTACCTAATGAAAGAAAAGTTCATAAAATACCTATGCCTAGATGCGGGGGTTTAGCAATATTTGGAGCTTTTTTAATTGGTTATATGCTTTATGGTGAACCAACTACTCAAATGTTATCGATTTTAATTGGTTCTTTTATTATTGTCTTGTTAGGTTTTATTGATGATATTAATTCGATTAGAGCAAGAACTAAATTCTTTTTTCAAATTGTGGCTGCCGCGATTGTAGTTTTTTATGGTAAAACATATTTTACAGAGATAACATTTTTAGGTTTAAACTTTAATTTTCCTTATTGGGTTAATATGTTTATTTCAGTTATTTATATAGTGGCTATTGCTAATGCGATTAATTTAATTGATGGTTTAGATGGACTTGCAGCCGGTATTAGTACCATATATTTTGCAACGGTTGCCATTATTGCTTTTATTTTAAATAAAATTGGGGGATTAGATATAATATTGTCTTTAATAATGCTTGGTTCAACAATTGGCTTTTTAGGACATAATTTTCCTCCTGCTAGAATATTTATGGGGGATTCTGGTAGTTTGTTTTTAGGTTTTATGATTGCCGTTATATCTTTATTAGGGTTTAAAGTAGCTACTATTACTTCTTTAGTTGTTCCTTTATGTATTTTAGCTATTCCTATATTTGATACTATGTTTGCTATATTAAGGAGATTATTAAAGGGAGAATCTATTGGTAAACCTGATAAAGAACACTTTCATCATCAGTTATTAAAATTAAATTTTGGTACTCGAAAAACTATTTTAATTATTTATATTATTAATATTTTATTTTCAGCTGTATCAATATTTTATACTTTAGGAGATAATAAACTTGCTATTGCTATTTATGTTGTTTTAATGATTATGCTTTTATTTTTAGTTTTAAAAACCGATATTTTATTTAAACATAATTTAAAGGAGAAGAAAAAATGAATTTAACTTTAATTATTCCTTGTTATAATGAGGAAGAAAATATTAAACCCTTTTATGAAAAATGTTTAGCTACTTTTTTTAAAGAGACATTTAATGTTAATTATATTTTTATTAATGATGGAAGTAAAGATAATACTTTAAATGAAATTAAAAAATTAATTTTAAATGAAAAAAAATCTAATATTTATTGTTTAAACTTTTCTCGTAATTTTGGTAAAGAAGCAGCTATGTTTGCCGGTATGCAAAAAAGCCAAAAATTAAATACTCAATATACTGTTATTATTGATGCAGATTTGCAGCAGGACCCTATATATATAGTAAAAATGTATGAATTTATTCATAGTAATCCAGATTATGATTGTGTAACTTGTTATCAAGAAAAAAGAAAAGAAGGTAAAATATTAAGTTTTTTTAAAAATACTTTTTATAAGATAATTAATAAAATTAGTGAAGTCCCATTTTACCAAAATGCTTCTGATTTTCGTTTAATAAATCAAAAAATGCTGAATGCTTTACTTCAAATGACTGAATATTATCGATTTTCTAAAGGAATTTTTTCTTGGGTTGGATTTAATACATATTATATGCCCTATGAAGTAAATAAAAGGATTCATGGTCAATCTTCTTGGTCAATATTATCTTTGTTTAGATATGCAATTAATGGTATTATTGGCTTTTCTACTATCCCTTTAAAATTAGCAACTTTTACTGGTACCATATCATTTTTGGCTTCTATTATTTATGGTATAATAATTATTATTCAGAAACTGACAGTAGGCATTGATATTGCTGGTTATCCTACAATAGTGTGTTTAATTTTGTTTATAGGAGGTATTCAAATGATTTTATTAGGAATAATTGGAGAATATTTGGGTAAAACTTATATTGAAACTAAAAAAAGACCAATATATCTTATTAAAGATGATTTGAGTTTTCAAAGTATAGGAGAAACAAATGATGAAAAAAATAACTAATTATTTAATTACTTTGTATAATAAATATAAATTAACTTTTTATAGTGGAGCTTTTTTTGCTTTTTTTAATCACTTATATTTTTTTATGCATCGTTTAGGTAATGAAGATGATCTTAATTCATTTGTGAATAATGGTCGAGTAATTACTAGTGGAAGATGGGTAGGAGGAGACTTAATAACTACTGCTTCAATAATTCCAATAGTTAAGTTTGCTTTAGTTATTTTGGCTCTTACTTTGATATCAGTATTAATATGTGATTTATTTCAGTTAAAATCTAAAAAAAGTATGATATTAGTACCTTTATTAATTTCTACTTTTCCAAGTTTAGCTATGTCATTTTCATATACTTTTATGGTTGAAGTTTATATTATGGCATTATTTACTTCTATATTAGCCATTTATTTTACTGTCAAAAATAAAAAATTATTATTTATAAGTAGTATTTTAATATCTTTTTCTTTAGGTTATTATCAGTCTTATATTGGAGTAGCTTCTGCATTAGCTGTTATTTATCTTATTAAAATGTGTTTAGATAAAGAAAAAGTTCAAAATATTTTGAAAATGTTTTTAAGACTTTTGATTATGGGTTTAATAGGTGTATGTTTATATTTTGTTATTTTAAAAATAATTTTATTTATTAATCATACAGAATTATCTTCTTATAAAGGTGCAAATGAAATGGGTATACCTCCAATAAAGAATTGGCCATTTTTATTAATAAGAACTTATAAACATTTTATTGCTTATTATTTGGGAGTAATGTTCTTTGAAAAAAGTACTTATAAAATTATTTTACATTTTGGAATATTATTATTGTCTGCAATAATATTAATAAAAAAAATTGTAAAAGAAAAAATATATAAAGAAAAAGCTCTTTTACTTTTATTAATTCTTTTATTTATAATTTTACCTTTGGCTACCAATATTGTTGATTTTATGGCTTTTGGTACTGATATAACTATTTTAAATATTTATCAATTTTGTTTACCTTTTGTTTTAGTAGTTTATATTTTAGAAAAAAATACCTTTAATGAATCTAATTATCTTAATACTTTTTTGTTAATACTACTTCTTTTATTTAGTTGGCATAATTTTATTGAAACTAATAGATACTATTTAAAAAATGAAGAATTTTATGAATATACATATGCTTTAAATAATCGAGTTTTAATGCGTATTGAGGAAACACCAAATTATACTTATGATATGCCAGTAATGATGGTTGGAGAGTTTGATTCTAGTTTTTATAAACAATTAAATAATCTAACTCCTTGGGATAATATGGTTAATTATGACCAATCATTATGGGGAAGATATTTAGGTTATACTGACCTTTATTATTTTACAGAATATAAAGTTTTAACTTTTATTAATAATCAATTAGGAGTTGAGTTAAAAAGTGTTAGCCCTGAACAAAGAGAAAAAATTCTTAATACTAAAGAATATCAGGAATTAAAAAATTGGCCTAATAATGATTGTATAAAAATAATTAATGATGTTTTAGTTTTAAAATTTTAATAATAAAAATATTTATATATTAAAAAAGATATTTATAAAGACTGATAGTTATTAAAAAAAACGATAAAATAATTTAGTATAAATAGATAATTATTTTGAATTTTGCTATAATAAAAGTGGTGATTATATGTTTATTTTTTCTATATTTCTTATTTTGATTATATGTTTTATCTTAAAGTTTAATATTATTACCAATAAATATTTGAATATCTTTTTAAAATATTTTATGTATTCTTTAATAATTGCTTTAGTTTTAGAAGTTAGTTTATTTCAATATCGTCATTATGAATCTTTATTTTTTAAAGTATCTGAAAATGTTTCTTATACTTTTTCAAAAGGAATTGAATGTTTAGATGGGTGTACTATTATAGATCCAGAAAATGCTTATTTAGAAATAACTAATCTTAATAAAAAGGTATCTAATTTATATTTAGATATTGATACTCCAGATATTTTTCATTTTACTATTGAAATAAAAGATGAAGCTGATGCTTTATATTATTATGCAGGGGAAGTTAATTATACTAATGATACTAATTTAAGCAAATATATAAGAATTCATCCTAATGGAAAAGCAACAACTATTAAATTAAGCTTTAATACTTCAGAAAATTTACATTTTAATATTAATAAAATAAGTATTAATACTAAAGTTCCATTTACTTTTAATAATTATCGTTTTTTATTGGTTTCAATATTTGTTTTATTTGTTTTCTGTATTAATCCAAAATCAATACTTTATGATATAAAATTTAATCATCCTCTATCTAAATATTTAATATTGGTTATTCTTATAGGTATGTCTTTAATTTTTTATAAATTAACAACCTATAATATATATTTGAATTCTTTAACTGATATGAATTTAAATCAATCTCAATATAAAAATTTAGCTGAAGCTTTAGCTAATAAAAGTTTTGCTTTAAAGTTTGAAGTAACTCCTGAACTAAAGGCATTAAAAAATCCTTATGATACTTATTATCGAGATTCTGTTTTAGATTCTAAATATTATCATTGGGATTATGCTTTTTATAATAATAAGTATTATTCATATTTTGGAATAGTTCCATGTTTGTTAATTTATTTACCATTTTATTTAGTAACTGGTAACCATGTGGCTAATAATATAGCTTTAAGTATAGTTTGTTCTTTATTTGCCATTGGGGTATTTTACTTTATTTATCAACTTTTAAAGAAATATTTTTCGAAAACTTCCTTAATTTGGTATTTGTTAGTGTCTTTTCTCTTAACTTTAAGTAGTAATGTTTTATTAGCGTTGGGTAGTTCTAGTTTTTATTATATTCCAATATTTATGGCTTTAGCTTTTTGTCTTTTAGGTTTAGGTTTTTATATTAAAGCTACAACTTATGAAGAGATTAATTGTAAATATTTGTTTTTAGGTAGTACTTGCATGGCTCTTATTGCGGGTTGTCGACCTCAAGTTTTGGTAGCTTTAGGGTTGGTGCCAATTATTCTTTGGGATTCTATTTTTAAGAAAAGAGAATTGTTTAGTGTTAAAACAATAAAAGAAACAGTTGTTACCATTGTACCTTATATAGTTGTTGCGGCATTTTTAATGTATTATAATTATAAAAGATTTGGAAATATATTTGATTTTGGGGCTGCTTATAATTTAACTACGAATGATATGACTAAAAGAGGTTTTGAGTTTGATCGAATATTTACAGGTATTTATTATTACTTATTTGAACCAAGTTATTTTACACCAGTATTTCCTTTTTTAAAAGCTCATCACATTGCCACTACTTATATTGGTAAAACTATTTATGAACAGGTTTATGGAGGATTTTTCTTTAGTAATTTAATTTGTTTGTTAAGTTTGTTTATTTTTAAGTTTAGAGAGAAAATTGCTAATAAGACTTTGTTTTATTTAAGTTTAGTAGCAGTAATTGGTGGGTTAGTAATTATTCTTGCAGATACACAGATGGCGGGAATATTACCGCGTTATATATCTGATTTTGCAATATTTTTTAGTATACCAACAGTAATTATTATTTTATCGTTGATAAAAGAAGGAAATTTTAAGTATTCTAAATTGTTGGTAACATTTATAGTCGTGTCTTTAATTTTTAATTGTTTAGCTTATTTTCAGGCAGAGTATTTATTTTTTGGAAATCCTTATTTGTTGCAGAAATTAACTTATTTGTTCTCTTTTTGGTTATAAGAGAGGAAGTATTTATTTACTTATTTAAAAAGATATGATAAACTAAAGCTATAGAAGTGAGGTATTTATGAGTAAAATAGCGGTTTTAATTCCTTGTTATAATGAGGCTAAAACTATTGAGAAAGTTGTAAATGATTTTAAAAAAGAGTTACCGAAGGCAGATATTTATGTTTATGATAATAATTCAACGGATAATACAGCAGAAATTGCCGAAAAAGCAGGAGCAATAGTTAAACATGAATATATGCAGGGTAAAGGTAATGTTATTAGAAGAATGTTTAGAGAAATAGATGCCGATTGTTATTTAATGGCGGATGGTGATGATACATATCCAGCAGAACACGCGAAGGCTATGTGTGATTTGATTTTAGAAGGTAAAGCAGAAATGGTAGTGGGAGACCGTCTTTCAAGTACTTATTTTGTTGAAAATAAAAGAATGTTTCATAACTTTGGAAATGTTTTAGTGCGTTTTTTAGTAAATTTTACATTTAAAAGTAATGTTAGAGATATTATGACAGGTTATAGAGCTTTTAGTAGAATGTTTGTGAAATCTTTTCCAGTTATTTCGGGTGGTTTTGAGATTGAAACAGAAATGACTATTCATGCATTAGATAAAAAAATGAAATTAGAAAATGTATTAATTGATTATCGGGATAGACCAGAGGGAAGTGTTTCAAAATTAAATACAGTAAGTGATGGAATAAAAGTTTTAAAAACAATTGCTACTTTATTTAAACAGTATAAACCTTTTGTATTCTTTTCAATTTTATCTTTAATTAGTTTATTAATTGGGGTAGGATTTTTTATTCCATCTTTAATTGGATATTTAAATACAGGTTTAGTAGAAAAGTTCCCATCTTTAATTGCAGCATCTTTCTTTGGAATAGTAGCAATTAACTTATTTATTGGGGGATTAATACTTGAGAGCATTGCTAGGAAAGATCGTCAAAACTTTGAGTTACATTTGATAAATTTAGAAAATAATAAATAATTATTTTGATACAAAGTTATTAACTTTGTATATTTTTTTTAAAAAGGATAATTTGGGCTTAACTTTTTTTAAAAAATATATTAAGATAAAGATAGAAAAGGAGGGTATTATGATACCATTTAAAAAAGCAAATATATTAATACCAAAAAATGTAGATATGGAGAAGTGGAGTGTTGTTGCGTGCGATCAATATACTAGTGAACCAGAATATTGGAAGAAAGTAGAGGAAAATGTTGGTGATGCACCATCAACTCTTAGATTAACTTTACCAGAGATATTTTTGGAAGATAGTGAGGTTTCCCAAAGAATAGATAAAATTAATCAAACTATGAAAGATTATTTAGATAGAGGTATTTTTACTGAATTAGAAGATTCATTAATTTATTTAGAGAGAACTCAAAGTGATGGAAGAGTAAGAGAAGGAATAATTGGAATGGTGGATTTAGAAGATTATTCTTATGAGGTAGGAAGTGAGACTTTAATTAGAGCAACTGAAAAGACTGTAATTGAGAGAATTCCACCAAGACTTAAAGTAAGAGAAAATGCTTTATTAGAACTTCCTCATATCATGATTTTAATTGATGATGATAAAGAAGAGATAATTGAGGGATTAAAGAAGAAAGTTAAAGATAGTGATATAGTTTATGATTTTGATTTAATGGAAAATGGAGGACATATTAAAGGTTATAAACTTGAAGATTCAGTTAGTGATCAAGTTATTTTAGATTTAGAAGGTTTGGCAGATAAAGATTTATTTTTAAAGAAATACGGGGTAAAGGAAAAGCGCGTTTTATTATTTGCGATGGGTGATGGAAATCATTCTTTAGCAACAGCGAAGGCTAATTATGAAAATATCAAGAAAATTAAGGGTAAAGATGCTTTAAATGATCCACATAGATATGCACTGGTAGAACTTGTTAATTTACATAGTAAAGCATTAGAGTTTGAGGCTATAAATAGAGTTATATTTGATACTAATGTGGATGATTTAATTAAAGAATTAAATAAATTTTATGATATAAATGAAGAAGGAAATGGGCAAAAGTTTGAGATTGTAACAAAAGATGAGGATAAAGTATTATATATAAGTAATCCTAAATCAAATATTGCGGTTGGTTCTATACAGATATTTTTAGATGAGTATTTAAAGAATCATAAAGGCAAAATTGATTATATTCATGGAGAAGATGCTACAAAACGTATGGGAAAGAAAGAAAATAATGTTGGTATATTGTTTGATGCTATGCCTAAGAGTGAGTTATTTAAAACAGTTATTTTAGATGGTGCTTTACCTAGAAAAACTTTTTCAATGGGACATAGTTATGATAAGAGATATTATTTAGAGGCAAGGAGAATAAAATAAAGAGAAATAGAAATATTTTTCTTTTATTTAGAAAGGGATATTTATGGATAGAAATAAAAAGGAAGAATTGTTAAAAGAATTATATGATAGAGTGTTAGATATTGGGAGGAGTCTTTGAAGTTGATAAATTAGATAAAGAAAAGGAAAATTTAGAAAATAAAATAAAAGAAGAGGATTTTTGGAATAAAAATCCTAATCCTAATGGTGTTTATCAACAATTGAAATTAATTAGTAAAAAGTTGGATGGATATAATAATTTAAAAGATAATATTGTTTTATATAAAGAGTTAATAGAATTAGAAGATATAAGTGAAGAAGAGTTAGAAAAGTTAGAGAAAGAGATTCAAGATTTAGAGATAGAGACATTGTTTAAAGGTAAGTATGATAGTAATAATTGTTATTTAGAGATACATCCAGGAGCTGGGGGAACAGAGGCAACAGATTGGGCTTATATGCTTCTTAGAATGTATGAGAGATTTTGTGATAAAAATGGGTATAAGATAAAAGAATTGGAGAAATTACCAGGTGATGAGGCAGGAATTAAAAGTGTAACTTTGTATATTGAAGGGGAATATGCTTATGGATATTTTAAAAATGAAAAAGGAGTACATAGGTTAGTTAGAATTTCGCCTTTTGATGCATCTAAAAGACGGCATACTTCTTTTGCATCAGTTATGGTTACACCAGAATTTGATGATAATTTGGATATTCAAATAAATGAAGAAGATTTAAAAATTGACGTGTATCACTCAAGTGGAGCAGGAGGACAGTCGGTTAATACTTCTAATTCGGCGGTTAGAATTACCCATTTACCAACTAAAATTGTAGTTACTTGTCAAACGGAGAGAAGTCAGTTGCGAAATAAAGAAATTGCAATGGAATTACTTAAGAGCAGAATTTATCAACAGTTGGAAGAACAAAGAGAAAAGGAAATTAAAAATATTACTGGTAATGTTAGTAATATTGATTTTGGAAGTCAGATTAGAAGTTATATATTAGAACCTTATAAGTTAGTTAAAGATCATAGGAGTGGTTATGAAGATAATAATCCATTAAAAGTGCTTGATGGAGATATTAAAGGTTTAATGGAAAGTGTATTAAAAAGTAATATTGGTTAAATAATAATTCTTTTGTGGCAAGTAGGACAAGTAAGTCTTACTTTTTTGTGGGTAATTTCCTTTATAGATTTAATAAATTCACTTAGTTCTATAGGAATTTCGGTTTCATAATCACAGTATTCACATTTTAGATTTTTTCTTTGGTTTTCTAAGTTACTAACTTTTGGTAATAAACTTATCATGTTAGTGTTTAGAGCTTTGGCGATATGATTTAGAGCAGCGATTGAAAAAGATTGATAAGTAATACTTTCAATGTTAGCAATAAAAGATAGAGAATAATTTGTTAGTTTGGCTAATTCTTCTTGGGTAATTCCTAGCTCTTTTCGTCTTTTTTTAATATTTTTTCCTATTTCATTATATAATTCTAGTTCTTCCATAGACATCACGAGAACATAATAACACATTTGATGCGCGAAATTTGTCGAAGCGTGTCGAAGGTGTTATTTTTTTTTAGGAATTAGTTTTCCACCACATTTGGGACAGGTAAAAGTAGGGTATATTTCTTTACTTTTTCCGATAGTATAGATAAAGTCAAAGATATCAATTACTTCAATGGGCATATCAATAGAATTAGAGCATCGCATACAGGTGTAAGTAGTACAATTAACTTTTTTACTACCTAAATTATTGTCATAGCAAATTTCATGAAGGCTAACACCCAAAGCGCTAGCAATACGCCATAAAGCTCCCAGTGAAAAAGTTTGGTGAGTAGAAGATTCAATGTTGGCTATAAACGATGGAGAATAATTTACTAGTTCGGCAAGTTCATCTTGCGTTAATCCTCGCATTTTACGAAATTTTTTAATATTTTTTCCAACAAATCCATAAACGTAGTTTTCGTCGTTTCTATTAAACCTCATGATACTACCACCTACTACGTGTTTATTATAATGCTTATTGTTTTTGAAGTTACTAACATGAATAGTAGAACTTTTTAAAAATGTTCTATAAATAGTAGACTTTTTTGTCGAATTATGATATATTTATCAAGAATAAGGAAGTTAATGTTTGGAAAAAGGAGGAAAATTGTATGAAGTTTGAAACATTAAATTCAGGAAAAAGTAGGTTTTGGAAACGATTTAGCTTAGGTATTTCCTTATTTGTGATTGCCCTATTTGGAATTTTTACCTTCTATGCATCATTTGCCAAGTATAAAGTTACAACCCATGCTCATTTAGCTGATGGGAATATTGAATTTAGTAAAGCTGACTTTAGTTTGATAAGTTTAAATGTAGAAGAGAATAACACTGAAGAACTAGTAGAAGAAAATCAAAAGCAGTATAAACCGAGTGATAAGGTTCCTACTGATGGTAATTATTCTTTAAATGAGAATAAATCTTATTGTACAGCTGGTGAGAATAAAACACAGGTCTGGGGAAAAGGGCCTGATGGAAAACAGACTGTTTCTGGCTCAACAATAACTGTTGAATTTAAGGATGGCTCACTTACTTTCAGTAATGTAACTGAAAGAAATACAAGATGCTACTTATGGTTTGATAAAGAAGTTAAGAAAGTTGGAACTTCTGAAAGTACATTGGCTAGTTTGAAACTAACAGCATCTGCTGAAAGTGTTTGTCCGTCTTTAGATCAAGATGGTAATGCTAATATAACTGCGATTGCAACTTCTAATGATACGGTAACAGATAGTGGAAAATCGAGAGATATGTTGTGTAAAGCAAGAGACGATTATGGAGATTCTTACTACTTTAGAGGAGTAGTAGAAAAGAATTGGGTAAAAATTGGAACAACATATTGGCGAATAATTCGAATAAATGGAGATGGAACAATAAGATTAATATATAATGGAACAAAAACAGATACAACTGGAGATACAACAATGGCGTTTAATGGTGCTTATAAGGAGTATAATAAAGATCCAAAATATAATGACAATGCGTATGTAGGATTTATGTATGGAAAAACCGGACAAAAAGGAAATTCATCTGATACTACGGCATATGATAATACTCATGCAAATCAAACTAAAAGTGATATAATGAGTGTATTAGAGTCTTGGATTATCAGTTCAGAATTTCCACAACAATATTTAGAAATTTTGGATGGCCATGCTGGTTTTTGTAATGATAGAACTCCATATCAATATAGTGGGATAAATGCAAATTCTAAAATGGATAAAGTAAATTATGGAATGGGTACCACCCCAACATATTATGGTGCATATTATAGGACTAATCAAAGTAATTATCCAACACTTCAATGCCCAAATCCTAAAAATGATTTATTTACAACTGTTGGAAATGATAATGGTAATCAAAAATTACAATATGCTGTTGGTTTAATAACAGCAGATGAAGTAGAGTATGCAGGAGCATATAGAACTACTACAAATAAAAGTTATTATTTATATAATGGTAGATATTACTGGACAATGTCTCCGTTTTACTTTCTCGGCAGTAGTGCTGGCGTGTTCTATGTGTATTCTGATGGCTACCTCAACAACTGGTACGTGAGCAGCACTATCCCTGGTGTGCGCCCAGTAATAAATCTGAAAGCTGATACAAAATTTAAAGCTGATGGAGATGGTTCAAAAACTGCTCCATTCACAGTCCAACTATCGTGAGACTGTGAATGAGTTGCTCTTTCAAGGAGTGTAGTGTGGTGGTTCAAAATGACTCTTCATTTTGAATCTGCCTCACCAATTATGTATAATATAATATATCCAAAAATTGCAAACTTGTTTGCAAGAATAAATTTTGAAGACAGGTATAATCGGCAACGAAGGTTGTCGATTTTGCATTTTTTCTGGAAAATTTATTTTTCATGAAGTGAGCTTGCGAATTTCATGATAGCCATTGATTTTTGAGATATAAATTATTATAATTATTTTGGTTAATCTAGGATATGTGAGGTGTTATTTTTGGTTCACGTGTTCTATGTGGATAATGATTATGGCTACCTCAACAACAACAACGTGCATAACACTAATGGTGTGCGCCCAATATCCTTTTAGAACTCAAATATCAAAGTTAAGACTTGATATAGTAGAATTAGGATACAAGATTAATCTTTAAGTTTATACTTTAAATATATGACTTTGATATTTTAAATCTGGGATTTAAGATTAGAACAAAGTCTTTTTATTTTAGAAGTTTTGTGAAAAGGTGCCACAGTGGGGCGCCAATTTAATTGTGTATGTTAAAGTTAGAAATTTGACAAAATTTTTAAATATGTTATTATGAGATGGGAGGTATATAGAATGGTTGACTATTATGGTGAAGTAGAGCATTTAATTAAAAAATATGAAGTTAATAAAAAAGCAAGAATATATGAAGAAAATAATAACTTAGTTATAACTTATTGGAATATTGGAAGATTAATTGTGGAGGCACAGGGTGGAGTTTTAAGGGCTAAGTACGGAAATAAATTATTAAAGGAATGGTCTAGTAAATTAGTAAGTCTTTATGGTAAAGGTTATGGTAGTAGTAATTTAAAGAGGTTTCGGCAGTTTTATATGATTTTTTCAAAACGGCCCCCAGTGGGGGCCATATCTTGGAGCCATTATCGTGAATTATTACCAATTAAAGATGAAAATAAAAGAAATTACTATGTTAATTTATGTATAACTAATAATTTATCAGTAAGAGAATTAATAAGTGAAATTAAAAATAATGCTTATGAAAGATTATTAGAAAAACCAGAAAGAATAGAAATTATAGGGAGTAATGAAGAAGAATATAATATTAGAGAGCATCTTAAAAATCCGATTATTATTAAACTTAATAAAAATGAAAAGCTATTGAAAGAAAAAGAATTACAAATGAAAATATTAGCTAAATTAAAAAATTTTTTGGGGGAATTGGGGGCAGGTTTTACTTTAGTTGGAAATGAATATAAGATTAAATATGGTAATAAAATTTATTATATAGATTTACTATTATTTAATTATAATATTAATTCTTTTGTAGTTGTAGAATTAAAATTACGAGAATTAAAAAAAGAAGATAAAGCTCAAGTAGAGTTTTATATGAATTTGGTGGATAATACTTTGAAAAAGAAGTTTCATGATAAAACTAAGGGAATTATTATATCTAAATATCAGGATAGTTTTATTGTTTCTTTTGTAAGTGGGGAAGATATTATTCCTATTACTTATAGTTTGGTGGAATAAAAAAATATTGCTTTTACAATATTTCAGTTTGGTTTGATTTAAGTATTTCTTTTTTTAGATCTTCCCAATTATTGTTTTTTATGTATTCTTCTAAATGGGTTTCAATGTAGTCTAATTCTTCTAATGCTTCTTTTAGTTCAAAATCGTTATCTTCAGTATTATTCATTTATTTACCTCTTTTAATCACTTTCTAAATCTTTAAATAATTCTTCGACATTATTATAGCTTTTATATTTTTCTGGGTGTTTTTCCATGTCTTTTAATTCTTTGGCTGCTTCTTGTAATTCTTCTTTTGAAAAGTATTTAGATAGTTCGTTTTTATCTTCATTTGGAATATTAGTCATGGTATCACTTCTTTCTAATAGAACATTATCATAGTTTATATGAATATTCAAGTTTTTTTATGAAAATTTCGTGAAAATTAGGCTTGACTTACATAGAATATACTGTTATAATGGGTTTCGTATGACTGGCTTAGATGTGCAAGGTTGCTGATACACGAGGATTGGTTGTACAGACTATTCTTGATGTCAGGTAATTTGGACGGAGCAAGTCTATACTAGATATAGGCGAAAGGAGGACATTTTAAATGTCAAGTACAAAAGTAAGAATTAATCTTAAAGCTTATGATCATCGTATTTTAGATAATGCAGCTTTAAAGATTGTAGAAACTGTTAAGAGAACAGGGGGAGAAGTATCTGGTCCTGTACCACTTCCAACAGAGATTCAAAAGTATACTGTTTTAAGAGCGGTACATAAATATAAGGACGCAAGAGAACAATTTGAAATGCGTACTCATAAGAGATTAATAGATATTAAAGACCCAAGTAAAGAAACTATTGATGCTTTAACTCACTTAGATTTACCTAGTGGTGTAGACATTGATATAAAATTATAATAGAAAAGAGGATTAAAGATGAAAGGAATCTTAGGGCGTAAGCTCGGAATGACTCAAGTTTTTTCTAAAGAAGGAAAATTAATTCCTGTTACTGTTATAGAAGTTGAACCTAATACAGTAATGCAAGTTAAAACGGTTGAGTCTGATGGATATAATGCAATCCAGTTAGGCGTATTTGAAAAAAAAGAAAAAAGAGCTAATAAACCAGAAATGGGAAGAGCTAAAAAAGCTAATACAACTCCTAAGCGCTTCTTAAAAGAAATTAGAGATTATGAGGGAACTTATAAAATAGGAGATACCATTAGTGCAAATTTATTTGAAGTTGGTGAAGTTGTTGACGTTACAGGAACTAGCAAAGGTAAAGGTTTTACAGGTGTAATTAAACGTTATAATCAGTCGAGAGGACCTGAGACTCATGGTTCTATGTATCACAGAAGACCTGGTTCAATGGGAACTATGCTTCCTAAGAGAGTTTTGAAGGGTAAACATTTATCTGGACATATGGGTGTAGATACAGTTACTATTCAAAATTTAGAGATTATTGAAGTAAATGAAAATGAAAACTATATTTTAGTTAGTGGAAATATTCCAGGTGCCAAAAATTCATTAGTATTAATTAAATCAGCAGTTAAAAATTCAAGAAAGAAAGAACCTAAAGAAATTTTAACTTATGAGGAAGTAGTAGATGAAGTGGTAGAAGATACTACTACTAATGATACCGTAACAGAAGAAGTTATTGAGAGTACTAGTGAAGAAAATCCAGGAGAAAACAATTAGTTTTTAGAAAGGAATTTTTGATGATGAAAATAAGTGTAAAAAATAGTGCTTTAGAAAAAGTTAAAGATTTAACTTTAGATGATAGTATTTGGAATATTGAAGTAAATGAACAAGCAGTTAAGAAAATGATTAAATTACAACTTGCTGCAACACGTCAAGGAACACAAAAAGCTAAGACACGTAGTGAAGTATCTGGTGGAGGTAGAAAGCCTTGGAAACAAAAAGGTACTGGACGTGCTCGTCAAGGAAGTACACGTGCTCCTCAATGGAGAGGTGGAGGTATAGTTCATGCGGTTAGTCCAAGAGATTATACTTTCTTAATAAATAAAAAAGAGAGAAAATTAGCCTTAAAGAGTGCTTTATCAATGAAAGCTCAAAATAAAGAGTTAGTTGTTCTTGATAAGATTAAATTAGATAGTTTAAAGACTAAAGGAATTAAAAATTTAATTAAAGATTTAAAATTAGAAGGAAAAATTTTATTTGTAACAGTAGATGATGCTGAAGATTTATTTATGGCTACAAGAAATTTAGGATATGCTTATCAAATTATGGTAACAGATATTAATGTTTTAGATTTAGTTAATGCTGATATTGTAGTTATGGAAGAGGAAGCAGTTAAAAAACTTGAGGAGGTGCTTAAATAATGAAAGATTATACAGATATTATTTATTCACCAGTTATTACTGAGAAAAGTGCATATAAAATGCAAAATGATAATGTTTATACATTTAAAGTAGCTAAAGATGCAACTAAAACACAAATTAAAAAAGCAATTGAACAAGCTTTTGGAGTTAAAGTTGTTAGTGTTAATACTTTAAATACTAAATCTAAGAAAAGAAGAGTTGGAAGATATACAGGTAAGACTAAGACTTATAAGAAAGCTATTATTACCTTAGATAAAGACTCTAAAATAGAATTATAGGAGGAGAGTTTATGGCAATAAAAAAATTTAAACCTACGACTAATGGACGTAGAGGAATGACTACTCTTTTAAATGAAGAGTTAACAACTAGTACTCCTACAAAAAGTTTAACTAAAACAAAAGCTAAAACTGGTGGAAGAAATAATCAAGGAAAACTTACAGTTCGTCACATTGGTGGAGGAGCTAAAAGAAAATATAGAATAATTGATTATAAGAGAGAAAAAGTTGGAGTAACAGGAAGAGTTGCAACAATTGAATATGACCCAAATAGAAGTGCTAATATTGCTTTAATTAATTATCGTGATGGAGAAAAAAGATATATTATAGCTCCAAAGGGATTACAAGTAGGAATGATTATAGAATCTGGAAGAGAGGCTGATATTAAAGTTGGTAATGCTTTACCACTTGAGGCTATTCCAGTTGGTACAGTTGTTCATTGTATAGAACTTAAACCAGGTAAAGGTGCAGAACTTGCCAGAAGTGCTGGTGCTAGTGCTCAAATACTTGGACGTGATGGTAAATATGTTATTTTAAGACTTCAAAGCGGAGAAACAAGAAAAGTACTTGGTGTTTGTATGGCTACTATTGGAGTTGTTGGTAATGAAGATTATGAACTTGTTAATTTAGGTAAAGCCGGACGTAAACGTCATATGGGTATTAGACCTACTAACCGTGGTAGTGTAATGAACCCTAATGACCATCCACATGGTGGTGGAGAAGGACGTACGCCAGTTGGTAGAAAGAGTCCAATGACGCCTTGGGGTAAACCAGCACTTGGATATAAGACAAGAAAAAATAAGAAAGCTTCTAGCAAGTTAATTGTTAGTAGAAAGAGCAAATAGGAGGAAATATGGCACGTAGTTTAAAAAAAGGACCTTATGTATTTGATAGATTACTTAAAAAGGTTCAAGAATTGAATAAAACTGGTAAAAAAGAAGTTATTAAAACTTGGTCAAGACGAAGTACTATTTATCCAGATATGGTCGGACATACATTTGCGGTTCACAATGGTAAAGAATTTATCCCAGTTTATATTACTGAGGATATGGTTGGACACAAACTTGGAGAATTTTCAATGACTCGTAAGTTTGGTGGACATGCAGGTCAAAAGTAGGAGGTAAATAAATGGAAGCTTATGCAATACATAAGGGAGCTATGATTGCCCCTAGAAAAGCAAGAATGACTATGGACCTTGTTCGTGGTAAAGACGTAGTTACAGCGCAAGCAATATTAGAAAATACTAATACAAAAGCTGCTCGTTTAATCCTTAAAGTTTTAAATAGTGCAGTTGCTAATGCAGTTAATAATAATGGTGCTAAAGAAAGTGAACTTGTTATTAGTGAATGCTATGTTAATCCAGGACAAGTTTATAAGAGAATTAAATTTGCTAGTCGTGGAAATGTTGATAGAAGAGATAAAAGGACTAGTCATATAACTGTTAAAGTTAGTGATAATAAAGTTAAGGAGGAAGCATAATGGGACAAAAAGTTAATCCGATAGGTTTTAGACTTGGAGTTAATAAAACTTGGGAATCTAAATGGTATCAAAAGAAAGATTATGCAGAAACTTTAAACAAAGATATTAAAATTAGAGAATATTTAGAAAAAAAGTTAAAAGATGCAGCAGTAGCGTGTATTCTAATTGAGAGAAAACAAAATAGAATTGATGTTACTATTAATACAGCTAAACCGGGAGTTATTATAGGTAAAGGCGGAGAAGATATTGAAAAACTTCGTAAAGAAATTAAAAAATTAACTGGTGAAGATGTATATGTAAATATTGTAGAAGTTAAAAATCCGGATTTAAATGCTAAATTAGTAGCCCAAAATATTGCATCTCAAATTGAGGCAAGAGCACCATTTAGAAGTGCCCAAAAAAGAGCTATTAGAAATACAATGAAAGCAGGAGCTAAAGGAATTAAAACTAGTGTATCTGGAAGATTAGGGGGAGCAGAAATGGCCCGTACTGAAGGTTATACTGAGGGAACTGTACCACTTCATACAATTAGAGCAGACGTTGATTATGCGGTAGCTGAGGCAGATACAACTTATGGTAAAATTGGAGTTAAGGTATGGATTTATAAAGATGAAATATTACCTGCTAAGAAACAATTGAGAGGAGATGAATCTCATGTTAATGCCAAAAAAGACTAAATATAGAAAGCCACATAGACTTACTTATGATGGTCATGCAAGAGGAAATACAGAACTTCATTTTGGAGAATATGGACTTCAAGCAAAAAATGGAGCATGGGTTTCAGCTCGACAAATTGAAGCAGCTCGTATTGCAATGACTCGTTATATGAAAAGAGGAGGCAGAGTATATATAAATATTTTCCCTCATTTAGCAATTACAAGAAAACCTCTTGAAACTCGTCAAGGTAAAGGTAAAGGTAATGTTGAGGAATGGGTTGCAGTTGTTAAGGAAGGCAAAATTATGTTTGAAATTAGTGGAGTAGATGAGGCAACAGCTAGAGAAGCTTTAAGACTTGCTAGTCACAAACTACCAATTAAAACTAAATTTGTAAAAAAAGAAGTAAAGGAAGGTGAATCTCTTGAAAATTAAAGAAATAAGAGAACTTTCTAATAAAGAGTTAGAAGGCAAAATAAGAAATGCTAAAAAGGAATTGTTTAGCTTAAGAATGAAACAATCTACAGGTTCACTTGATAAGCCTTCGAAGATAAAAGAACTTAGAAAAGATGTTGCAAGAATGAAAACAGTTATGCGTGAAAGAGAACTTAAGGAGGCAGAACATGGAGAATAGAAAACAAGAATTAGTGGGAAGAGTTGTGAGTAATAAAAATAATAAAACGATTACAGTTTTAATTGAAACTTATAAGACTCATCCATTATATGGTAAACGTGTTAAATATTCAAAAAAATATACTGCTCATGATGAAGAGAATAAAGCAGGTATAGGAGATACAGTAAGAATTAGAGCTACAAGACCACTTTCTAAAACAAAAAGATATGAGCTTGTAGAAATAGTTTCTAAGGCTGTAATACTTTAGGAGGGCACTATGGTACAACAGGAAACAATATTAAAAGTTGCTGATAATACTGGAGCTAGAGAATTATTAGTTATCAGAGTTATGGGTGGCTCTAAAGTTAAATATGC
>CANPVV010000014.1 GCA_947581835.1 uncultured Bacilli bacterium | reverse complement strand
TTATTAGTTATTTAGGAGCTATTCTTTTTGGAATTTTAATAAGTAATCAAATATTTGATTTTAATACCAATGGCAATCTCTATCTTATGCTTTTACACCATGTATTTGGAAGATTTGCTATTGTGATGATGTTAATCCATTTAGGATTTCATCTAAAAATTATTATAAATAAATTCACTAAAAATGAAACAATAAAATCAGTTATATATATTTTATATATAGTTATTACAGCAGTTTTAGCCTTATATCTAATTTATACACTTTCTAATAGTTATGTATGGCAAAGTATTATGTAAAAGGAGTATTATGAAAAAAGGAATTATTATAACAATTATTGTAATTGTCGTTGTCTTGATAGCAGGTAGTTTTATTGTATCAAGGTTTCTACCTGGAAAAATTGAATTAACCTCACCTTATGAAGAAGGACATGATGTAACTGATTCAGATGATGAAACAAATAAAAATGCTAGTGTTGTATATATGACAACGGATATTTCAAGTGAAGGTTTAATGAAAGCCTATGAAGCATTAAATTTCACTCCAACAGGAAAAGTTGCAATTAAACTTTCAACAGGAGAACCTCCAGCTAGTAACTATTTAAGACCAGAACTTATCAAAGAATTAGTCCAAAGTGTAGATGGAACTATTGTTGAAAATAATACAGCTTATGGAGGACAAAGAAGTTCTACGGAAATGCACAAGCAAGTAGCCAAAGATCATGGATTTACTGATATTGCTAATGTTGATATATTAGATGAAGATGGTAGTCTTGAAATATCAACAAATGGTGGTGAAATTATTTCTTCTAATTTAGTTGGTAGTCATTTTGCAAATTATGATTCTTATATTGTTTTATCGCACTTTAAAGGTCATGCAATGGCAGGATTTGGTGGATCACTTAAAAATATCTCAATAGGTATGGCATCTAAAGAAGGAAAATGCTTAATCCATACGGGAGGTGAGTCTCATACTTCGCCGTGGGGCGGAGATCAAAATAAATTCTTAATGTCTATGGCAGAAGCAGGAAAATCAGTATCAGATTATTTAGGAAATGGTGAAAGAATAGTTTATATCAATGTCTTAAATCGTATATCAATAGATTGTGATTGTGATGGAAATCCAGCAGAGCCAGATATACATGATATAGGAATACTCGCTTCAACTGATCCGGTTGCATTAGACCAAGCAAGTATTGATTTAGTTTATAAAGCTGAAGGTAGTAATTCTTTAGTAGAGAGAATTGAATCAAGAAATGGTTTACTTGTACTTGAACATGGCGAAGATATAGGTTTAGGTAGTAGAGACTATAAATTGGTAAGTATTGATGATTAGTGGGGTAAAAGCGTGGTTAATATATTTCTGGTACTACTTTGAAATTCAATTTTCTCAAATATTTATTTATTGGGCGATAGGAATTGTCATTGGTTCTATAATCTCGGTATTTGCTAAAGATAAAATACATAAATTCTTCTTATATATTGAAAAGAAAAATTTAGGGATACTGGGAATCTTTATAGCAAGTTTACTGGGAATAGCATCACCTCTTTGTATGTATGGAACAATTCCTATTGCGGCATCTTTCTCGAAAAAAGGAATGAAAGATGATATGCTAGCATCTTTTATGATGTCCTCAATTCTTTTAAATCCTCAACTTTTAATTCACACATCAGCACTTGGCATGAAAGTAATGCTTATTCGCTTAAATAGTTGTATATTAGTTGGATTTATTGCAGGGCTTTTAATAAGAATTTTTTATAAGAAAAAATCGTTTTTTAGATTTGATAAATTATATGAAATTCATAATCATGATACTGATCCTAATATACTCATGAGATTATTAAAAAACATTGGGAGAAATATTAAAGCAACAGGTCCATATTTTTTAGCAGGAATAGTTTTATCGGTTTTATTTCAAATGTATGTACCGGGTTCATTTGTCGAGAACATGTTTGGTAATAATGGCTTTGGAGTATTGATGGCAGCAACGATTGGTGTTCCCTTATATGTGTGTGGTGGAGGTACAATTCCTCTACTTCAAGAATGGCTAAGTAAAGGCATGAGTTTAGGAGCTGCGACATCATTTATGATTACAGGTCCATCAACTAAAATAACGAATTTAGGAGCATTAAAAATAGTACTCGGAATGAAAAATTTTATAATTTATTTATTATATGTAATGATTAGCTCTTTAATTTTTGGACTAATTATTAATTTAGTATTTTAAAAGAAAGAAGGAAAATTTATGGAAAAGCAAGAATTTGATAAATTAAATTTATTTGGATTAGGACAGCCAAATGATGCTTTTGCTGAATATTTTAGTGGACAAAGCTATATTAATATGCTTGCTAAAACAGACAATGGTATAGGTTTTATGAATGTAACATTTGAACCAGGATGTCGAAATAATTGGCATATTCATAAGTCTAAAACAGGTGGAGGACAAGTTTTAATATGTATTGCTGGATATGGTTATTATCAAGAAGAAGGAAAAGAAGTACAGAAATTATCTCCTGGAGATATTGTTGTAATACAACCAAATGTAAAACATTGGCATGGAGCAAGACCTGATTCTTGGTTTAGTCATATTGCAGTAGAAATACCAGGAGAAGAAACTTTAAATAAATGGTTAGAACCTGTAACAGATGAAGAATATAATAATTTAGAAAATAAAAATTAAATAATAAAACCACGCCTTTTTTAGACGTGGTTAATTATTTAGTAATTTCTTTTCAATAAAGATAACTAATTTATAGAGAATAAATGAAATTATTATTAATATAACAATTCCACTCATTACGATATTTAGATTAAATACTTGAGTACCATAAATAATTAAGTAACCAATTCCTTTTGTACTAACTAAAAATTCACCCATGATAACTCCAATTAAAGTCATAGAAATGTTTAATTTTAAACTACAAATAATGGTTTTAAAAGATGCTGGAATAGTAAGCTTTAGTAAAGTAGTTAGTTTTGATGCTTTTAGAGATTTAAAGAGAATTATTAAATTAGGGTCAATGTTATTAAAACCATTATATATATTAATTATACCAACAATTAAATTAATTAGAAGAGCCATAAAGATAATAGAGTTTTGATTAGCTCCCGCGATAATAATAATTAAGGGACCAAGGGCTACTTTAGGGAGACTATTTAACATGGTAAGATAAGGGTCAATTATTTTGTTTAGTAGTTTAAACTCATTTAGAATAATAGCAATTATAAAACTTAGGGTAATACCTAATATAAAAGCAATAAAAGTTTCTTTTAGAGTAGTCATTATATGGGATATAAGATTATAATTTAGATATAAATCTTTAATGGTAGAAAGAACTTTGGAAGGACTAGAGAAAATAAAGGGATTAATTATTTTATGATTACTTAAAAATTCCCAGAGAAAAAGAAATATTATCATAATAAGGATTTGACTTGTAAAAACTAAGAATTTTTCTTTTTTTAGTTTGCGTAAATAAGAGAGATGCTCTTTAGTCATTGTCTGTTAAATCCTTCCAAATAAGATTATAGTAGTAAGAGTAATTAGAATCTTGATGATTTTTAATGGGACTTGTATTTTTTTCTCTTTTTATTTCATAAATATTTTTGATAGTGCAGGGTCTTTTAGTTAAAACTATTACTTTATCACTTAGACAAATAGCTTCTTCAATATTATGGGTTACCATTAAAACAGTTTTTTTCTCTTTTTTAATTATTTTGTAAATATCATCACTTATTTTAAGACGAGATTGATAATCTAATTTACTGAATGGTTCATCTAATACTAAGATATCGGGTTTTAGAGCAAGAGTACGAATTAAAGCTAGACGTTGACGCATACCGCCAGATAGTTCTTTGGGATATTTATTTAGAAAATCTTTGAGGCCATAAGATTCTAAAAGGTTTTTAGTATAAGCAATGTTTTCGGCAGTTTTTATTTTTTTGATATCAAGACCGATAGTAGCATTTTTAAAAACATTTAACCAATCAAGCATTGCATCACTTTGAAGCATATAGCCAAATTTAAGATTGGGTATGTGATAAGTAATAGTACCACTAGTTAAGTTTTCCATGTCAGTTAAAATATTTAGCAGGGTAGATTTACCACAGCCAGATGGACCGACAACAGTAATAAATTCATTTTCATTTATATCAAAAGAAATATCTTTGATGGCTTCAAGGGCATTATTTTTAGAATAGTAAACTTTATGTAAATTATTAATGCTTAAAAGTTTAGTCATATAAATTGTTTATTAATTTATTATAAGGAACTTGGTCTTTTATTAAATTATTTTCAAGTAAGAGATTAGTTAGATTATTAAAACTTTCTTCAGTTATGTAAGGATCTTTAAGCCATGAATCATATTTTTTATAGTTATCAATAATTGTTTTAATATCATTTAAAGATGTATCAGGGAATTGGGGTAGAATTAAACTTGCTATATCACTACTATCATGGTTGTAAAGATATTCTAAACCTTTATTTAAAGCATTTGTAAATTTAGTTAGTAATTCTTTATTTTCATTTAAATAACTTTTACGAGCATAAAAAGCAGTATAAGGTACTTCGCCTGATAGTTTACCAATAGATTCGACTATACAAGCATTTTTAGTATTTACAACACTGGTGGCAGTTGGTTCAAATAAATTTACATAATCACCTAGACCACCAATAAATGAACCTGATAGAGCAGCAAAATCAATAGAATAATTAATGTTTATTTTAGAGGTGTCAATATTACTATTTTTCATGGCATTTAGAAAATTAAGGGCAGGCATACCTCCAGCTCTTCCAACAAGTATTTCTTTACCGTATAAGTCTTCTAATGAAAATGGTTTATCACAAGTACGACTTAAAATAAATTGACCATCTCTTTTTGTAAGACCAGCGAATGTTACTAAATAATCATCTTCTTTATTATCATAAACATAGATAGCAGATTCAGTACCAGCAAAACCAATTTGAACAGTATTAGATAAAACAGCAGCACTTACTTTATCAGCACCAGGTGTTAATATTACTTCTAAATCAATACCGGCTTCTTTAAAATAATTATTTTCAATAGCAATATATAGGGGTGCATAAAAAACTGAGTGGGTTACTTCAGCAAGTTTAATGTGAGTTAAGTTAGATTTTTCTTGATTATTCTTTTTAGTTAATTTTAAATAAGCAAATATAGTTAGAGCTAAAATTAAAATAATTATTAAAAATGTAATAATTTTATTTTTCAAAATTTTTCCTCCTTTATATTACAATTTATTATATTCTAAATATTTGGATATGTTATTTTATTGTAAGTTGATAAATTTTATCTTTTAATCTTTACTTTTATTTAGAGCTTTGCTATAATAGTTAATAGAATAAAGGAGTGTTGGTTATGAAATCATCAACTTTAGAAGTTACAAAACTTCTTGATAAATTGTATAATTTACGTGGTAATGACAGTGTTGTATTAAAAGAAATGGATACTAAAAAAGCAACTGCTGAAGAAGATTTAAATAGAACGACTGAAGAAAAGGGAGCATTACAAGAAAAAATTGCAGGATTAAAAGAAGATAATGAAGCTTTAAGTGAACAGGGTAAGAAATTAAGTGATGTTTTAAGTAAAATTGATAAGAATGATTATGCGATAGTAATAGATAAATTAAAGATTAGTTTTGATCCTGAGGCTTTAAAAAATGAATTAGATGAGTCTTTACCAAAAACAATTGATAGACTTAATAAAGAAATTCAAGAAAGTGAAGATAAATTAGTTAAGGTTGAAGAAGAAATGAGTAGTGCGATTACAACGATTGAAGAGTTAGGAATAAGAAGAGATGCGGCGATTGAGGCTCAAGAAAAACTTAATGAATATTTTGATTTAGCTTTATCAGGAAATATTAATATAACTAGGGATTCGATTACAGCTTTATTAGAACAATTTGATTTTAGTGAAGAAGAAACTAGAGAAGCAGCAAAGATTTTAATGTTCCCAGAAGATGCTTTATATGATTATGATAATAGACTTAAAAATAGTGAAAAGAAGTCAATTAGTGAAGTTTTAAAAGAAGCTAAAAGTGAGGCAGAGGCTCCTTCAAATGAAAAAGTAGTTGTAGAAGAAGTAAAAGAAGTTGATGATAAAGCTCAAAGTTTTGTAGAAAATAAAGAGATAACTCCCGAGGTTGTAGAAATAAAAGAAGTACCAATTCAAGAGGTTAAGAAAGTTTTTGATAAAGAAGATTTGATGGATTTATTTACAGAAGTAGGACTTGATTATTTAGATTATACAACGAGTGATTTAGAAGAAGTTTTAAAACATTTTGATGAGAAAGTAATTAGAAGAAATGTAGCAGTATTTAAGAATAATAATCTTAATTTAGATATATTTGCAGAGAATATTAATTTACTTTATGATAGAGAGTTAGAGGCTAAAGTTGATAGATTAATGAGAATTGGAAAGAGTGCTTTAGATATTTATTTAAATCCAAGTGTTCTTACTAAATATGATTATCGAAATTTAGATAAAGCGATTATATTATTACAAAATAGTGGACTTGATCCAAAGAAAGTGCCTTTGATGGCTTATTAGGAGGGGTTAATATGGATTTTAGATTTATTAAAGATGGAACTAAGCTTAGTTTAGATAAAGATGTAAGTAAAGATAGGTATTTAGCATTAAATGCCGCAGCGGTTAATCCAGCAGGTGTACTTAGTTTATTTGCGGGGCATGGTTATGATTTAAGTGTAGTACCAGGAGCATTTTTAAAAATATTTACAAGTGATGAAAAAGAAATGAAAGAATTAGAAGACGTTTTAACGGAGATAGATTCTTTAGGTTTAAAAGCAGTATTTAACTTGAATTTGAGAGTACAAACTTTTAAGAGAGTATTTTTAGAGAGAGTTAAGTATTGTTTACAGAATGGTTTAGCTTATGTAACTGAAAATAATGATTTTAAGAGAGAGCTTTATAGTGATGATTTTTTTCAAGAATATGTTAAACTTGCAAAACCTAAAGTTGAAAAGAGAGTAGAACAAGTACAAAGTAGTAGTAAAGTTGAAGGATTAGATGAAGAAGATAAAGCAGTTAAATATGATATTCTAAAGAAATTAACAGATATAAATCAAAATGCTGGTGACCCATCTCTTACATTTATAATTTCAACAGTTATGACTAATTTAGATGAGGTAATATTAAAAGATAATAAAGGTTATAGAATGCTTGGAACAAGACATTTGGTACAAGATGCTTTACAAGGTGTTAATTTAGATAGTGAATTAGAATATTTAATAAATGAGAAGGTTTTAGGAGTTTTCCCTGATAATAATGATTTAAATAAGGAAAGGGGAATAAGTGCATGAAGTTTTTAGAGAAGTATGGCTTTCAGAAAAAAGATATTGAAGAATTAAAAGAAAATTCAACAAATAGTTTATTAAAAGAAATTGAAGCTCATAAAAAATTAGTAGAGAAAAACTTAGAATATTTGAATAGTTTAGGGGTTACTAATTTGATAGAAATTTTTATTAATTACCATGATATGTTTTTAATGGATAATAGTAACTTTGTAGAAATATTTAATCAATATGAGTCAAAAAGCTTAGTAGAAAAGTTAGCTAAAGATGTTCGAGTTATGGAGTACCTATAACTTGTTTAATCTTTTTTAATGCTTGAAAATTAAATAATTATTTGATAGAATAAAAAATAGGAGGAGAGTTTATGGCTCTATTTAAAAATATTTTTAAAGAAGACGAGGAAGAGATTATTGAAAGTTCAGAAGATGAATTTTATAATATAAATGAGAATGATGCTTTAAATAGTGCGGATAAAAGTGGAAATAAAATGATACTTTTAGAGCCTAGAGCTTATTCAGAATCTCAACAAATCGCCGATCATTTAAAGAATCGAAATAGTGTTGTAGTTAATTTGAAGCGAGTTACATCCGATCAAGCTAAAAGAATTATTGATTTTTTAAGTGGTTGTATTTATGCGATTGGGGGTTCAATGCAAAAAATAGGTGTGGGTATTTATCTTTGTACTCCGAAGAATGTAAATGTTCAAGGAAAAATATCAGATGAAACGGAGAAGAATAAAACAGAAGTAGAAGATGAATGGTAAGAAATAAAAGTTTTTGAGGTGATGCATTTTGAGAAAGTTTAATTCGAGTATCAATGGCTATAATAAGTTAGAAGTAAATAACTTTGTTAATGAAGTGACAAGTGAGTATGAAAGTATGCTTTCTAAATTAAAAAAACAAGATGAAGATATATTGAATTTAAAAAAAGAATTAGAAAGATATAAAAATATGGAAAATACTTTAAATAGAGCTATTATGGTTGCGGAAGATGCCTCAAATCAAATTAAGAAAGTAGCTAGAGATGAGGCTAAAGGGGTTATTGAAGATGCGAGAAGGAATGCTTCAAGAATAGTTAATGATGCATTACTTAAAGCAGATAAAGTGGAACAAGATGCGGAACTTTTGAAAAGAAGAGTGACAATTTTTAAGAGAAGACTTAGAAGTGTAGTTGACGAAGAAATTGAATTTATAGATAGTATTAATGAAGATTATTAAAAATATAAAATTTATAGTAGAATAACTATAATTTTTTTTGTATAATATTTTTGGGTGAATTAAATGATATATTTAGATTATAGTGCGACAACACCAATAGGATATGAAGTTTTAGATACATATAATAGAACTAGTAAAGATTTTTTTGGTAATCCTAATTCTTTACATGAGTTAGGAGTTAAAGCTAAAAATTTAATGAATAGTGCAACTAAACAAATTGCAGAAATTTTTAATATAAATGAAAATGAAATAACTTATACTTATAGTGCGACTGAAGCAAATAATTTAGCAATATTAGGGGTAGCTTTAAAGAATCATAAGATAGGAAGACATATTATTACTTCTAAGTTAGAGCATCCTTCAGTTTATGCGATTTGTAATTATTTAGAATCGATTGGATTTGAGGTTAGTTATGTAAAAAATGATAAAGAAGGTTTAATTGATTTTGATGATTTAAAAAGTTTGATTAGACCGGATACAATTTTAGTTAGTATATGTGCTGTTAATAGTGAGGTAGGAATTAGACAACCTTTAAAGATGATTAGACAAATTATAAAGAAAGAAAATCCTAATACTCTTATTCATTCAGATATGACTCAAGCAGTAGGTAAAGTAACGGTTAATATGCATGACGTAGATTTAGCAACTTTTTCAGGACATAAAATATATGGACCTAAAGGAATTGCAGTTTTATATAAAAATAGCAGTGTTTCTTTAATGCCTATTTTGTATGGAAGTGGAAAAGTTAATATGTTAAATCCTGGAACTCCAGCGGTGCCTTTAATTGTGGCTTTATCGAAAGCTATTAGATTATCGATGAGTGATACAGAGAAAAGAGAAAGATTTGTAGAAAGATTAAATCAAAAAATTGTAGATGCTTTAAGTAAGTATGAAGGAATAATGATTAATAAAACTAAGTATTCAATACCCCATATTTTAAATATTAGTTTAAGAAATATTAAAGCTGAAACATTTTTACATGCGCTTGAAGAGTATGAAATATATTTATCAACTAATACAGCTTGTGCAAGTGGAGATTTTTCTAGTAGTGTTATGGCAATATATAATGATAAAGTTAGAGCTTCTTCGACTTTAAGAATTAGTTTATCACATTTAACAACAAGTGATGAGGTTAATAAATTTATTGAAGCTTTTATTCAGATTTATAAAAAATTAAGTGGATTACATGAGTAAATAAGTTACTCTTTTTCTTTACAAAAAATTAGGGATTTAGTATAATAATTAAGTGATTTGTTATGGAAAAAGTTATATTTATTAAATATGGAGAATTATCAACTAAAAAAGAGAATATTAATTTCTTTTTAAATAAACTTAAAGAAAATATTAGTTTTGCTTTAAGAGGGATGAAAGTTAAAATTGATTATGATTTAGGAAGAATGTTTATTCATACAGAAGATAGTTTTGATGAAATTCTTAGTAAAGTTACTAAAGTTTTTGGAATACATGAGATAAATGTTGGTTATTTAATTTTGGGTAATGATATTTTAGAGGTAGGAGAAGAGATTAAGAAATTACTTTTAGATTATGATTTTAGAACTTTTAAAGTAGAGAGTAAAAGAAGTAATAAAATAATAGAAAAAACAAGTGTAGAATTAAGTAAAGAGATGGGAGCTTTTATTTTAAAGAATGTACCTAATAAAAAGGTTTTAGTAAATAATCCAGATTTAGTAATAAATATTGAATATAGAGTAGGTAATACTTTGGTTTATTTTGAAAAAATTAAAGGTTTAGGAGGATATCCGGTTGGAACTTTAGGTAAAGGACTATTAATGCTTAGTGGAGGAATAGATTCACCAGTTTCAGGGTTTATGAGTATTAAAAGAGGAGTTAAGATAGAGGCTGTTTATTTTGAGAGTCCTCCGCATACAAGTAGAGAAGCAAAAGATAAGGTTATTAAATTAGCAAGAAAATTGGCAGTTTATAATAATGATATTGTTTTGCATATTGTTAATTTTACAGATATTCAGGAGGCAATATATAAAAATATTCCACATGAGTATTTGATTACGATTATGCGAAGAATGATGTATAGAATAAGTGCTATAATTGCGGGAAGAAGAAATTGTAAGATATTAATTAATGGAGAGTCTATAGGACAGGTGGCAAGTCAGACTTTAACAAGTATGAGAGCAATTAATGAAGTAGTTAGGATACCTGTTATTAGACCACTTGCTTGTTTTGATAAATTAGATATTATAGATATAGCTAAAAAAATTGATACATATGAGACAAGTATTTTACCTTTTGAAGATTGTTGTACTATATTTGTACCAAAGCATCCAGTTATTAATCCAAGTATTGAAAAATGTTTAGAATATGAGAAATTAATACCTTATGAAGAATTAATTTATAAATCAGTTAAAGAGCATGAAATTATGAAGATAGAGGCCGAAGAGAAAAATGAATTTGCAGAATTGTTATAAATTAATAATAGTTATAAATTTAGAATAGTCTTTTAATAGTTCAGTAATAAAGATAGAGGGATTTTTCTTATCAACAAATAAATAGCAGTAGTTTTTAGTTCTAGTTAGAGCAACATAGAAAAGTCTTCTTTCTTCTTCATAGGGATAGTTATCTTTGGAGGTTAAAACATATTTTAAGATAGCTTCTTCTTTTATTTTAGAGGGAAGAGAGTTAGAATTGTTGGTTAGATTGATTATTAAGATATTATCTTCTTCTAGGCCTTTAGATTTATGAATAGTTTTATAATAGATATGATTGTGATTGTAGGTAATTAAATTGTCATGAAGATATTTACTTTCAATGGCCTCATAGATATCTAAGTTGTTGCGACCTAATACCATAAGATTGGGAGAGTTAATAAGATTTAGAGCTTTAATAAAATCAGTTTTAATATTTTTGTAATATAAAATTATGAGAGGTTTAGATATGCTTTTGGGAGAGGTTAATTCTTTTTTTATTTGACGAGGATTTTTCATGACAAAAGACCCGGCAATACTTATTAATTCTTTACTATTACGATAGGTACTTGTTAGGTAGAGGGCTTTAGCAGGTGAAAAGTTTTTGGTAAATAAAAGAAAGTTGTTTAAATCACAGCCAGAGAAACGATAGATTGATTGAAAATCATCACCTACAACAGTAATTAAAGCATTAGTTTTATTAATAATAGCTTTGATAAGATTTTCTCTTACTTGGGAAGTATCTTGATATTCGTCAATTATAATATATTTATAAGTTTTGTTAAGACCTTTTTCGTTTACAAGAGAGGTTGCTTTATAAATCATATCATCAAAATCAATTAGGTTTTGACTTTGTTTTTCAAGAAGATATATTTCATAGATTTTTTTGATTATTTTAATATTGCCTAAGTCTTTGGGTGAAGATTCTTTTATTATATTGTCAAATTCATTTATATTATAGTAATTGCTTAAATAAAGTTTGATAAAACGACTGATAGTTTTTTGATAATTTTGGAAAGCTTTAGATTTTAAATAGTTTTTGGTAAAGAAAAGATGGCGAAAATATTTAGAGGGATAGGTAGAGGTTAAAATCTCAGAGATAACAGTATCTAAAAGATTATCTTCACAGATTTGATAGGATATGTGATGAGATTTTAATATTTCTAAAGCGAGTTTGTGAAAAGTGTAGACTTTGTTTTCAAGATTTAATTCTTGTTTGATTTTCTTTTGTAAACTTAGGGCAGCATCATTAGTAAAAGTAATACATAAAATATCATTTAAATTGACATGAAGGCTTTTTACTAAATATTTTATTTTACCAACCATAGTTAAACTTTTACCAGAGCCTGCCCCAGCGATAATAATAGTGTTGGTGGTATTTTCAAGAGCGGCTTTAGTTTGTTCTTCATCAAGAGTATGGCCTAAAACTTCTATTTTCATATTTTTCTTTCCTTTCTGGGATTTGGGTATTATTATAGTTTTAGGATATATTTAAAGCAAGAAAAATCGTTCGACAAAATTCGACAAAGGAATATTATAAATTTTAAATTAACAATTTATGGTTAGACTTTAACTTTTGGTTGGGACGTGTTATAATTTTGATAGGTGATATAATGAAAATATGTGATGGAAATAAAGCTTGTAGTGATATAGCTTACTTTTTTAGTGAATTATGTACAATATATCCGATTACGCCTTCTAGTCCTATGGCATCAAATATTGATTTAGAGCGAAGTAAAAGATTAAATTTATTTGATAATCAAGTAGAAGTGGTAGAAATGCAAAGTGAGGCAGGGGCAGCAGGAGCTTTTCATGGAGCTTTGATAAGTGGGAGTTTAGCATCAACTTTTACGGCAAGTCAGGGTTTACTTTTAATGATTCCTAATATGTATAAAATAGCAGGAGAAATGCTTCCGGGAGTAATTCATGTAGCGGCAAGAAGTGTTGCGACGAATGCTTTATCTATTTTTGGGGATCATAGTGATATTTATGCGACAAGACAAACAGGTTTTGCAATGCTTGCTTCTAGTAATGTGTTTGATGCTCAAAATTTAGCAGCGGTAGCTCATTTAGCCGCGATAGATTCAAGTATTCCGTTTTTACATTTTTTTGATGGTTTTAGAACAAGTCATGAAATTAGTAAGATTGAAGAATTAGATACTTCAAAATTAAAAGATCTAATTGCCTGGGATAAGCTTGCTAGTTTTAAAGATAGAGCTTTAAATATTGGTTCTAATATTCAAAAAGGTATGGCTTTTAATGAAGATATATTTTTTCAAACTCAAGAGGCGAGAAATAAAGATTATGAAAATTTAGCAGATATAGTTAATAGTTATATGGAAAAAATAAATAGTATTATGAATACTAATTATAAACCATTTGAATATTATGGAGATAGTGATGCATCATGTGTAATTGTTGCGATGGGAAGTGTTAGTGATACTGTTAAATTAGTTATTGATAAAGAAAGAAAATTAGGGAAAAAATATGGACTTATAAATGTTCATTTATATAGGCCTTTTAGTGTTAAATATTTATTAGATATATTACCAAAAAATGTTAAGAATATTGCAGTTTTAGATAGAACTAAGGAAGTAGGATCAAGTGGAGAACCTCTTTATTTGGATATAGTTAATGCTTTAAAAGAAAAAGATATAAATATTGTTGGAGGAAGATATGGCTTATCTAGTAAGAATACTACTCCAGCAGATATTAAAAGTGTTTATAATATGTTAGAGGGTGAACTTAAAAATAATTTTACAATTGGGATAGTTGATGATTTAACTAATACTAGTTTACCAGTAGAAGAGTATAATGTCGAATTGGACGCGAAAGAATTTTTAATATATGGATATGGTTCAGATGGAATGGTTAGTGCATCAAAGGATATATTAAAAGTTATGGGAAAAGATGGTTATTTTGTTAATGGTTATTTTTCTTATGATTCGAAAAAATCTGGAGGAGTAACAGTTAGTAATTTAAGAATAGCAAAGCATGAGATAAATGCACCTTTTTATGTGATGAGGTCTAGTTTAATTGTAGTTAGTAAGTTAGAGTATTTTAGAAAATTTTTGATGCTTGAAAATATTAAAAATGAAGGAACTTTAATTATTAATACAAGTTTAGGAGAAAAAGAGGTAAATGAGTTTTTAAGTAATAATGATAAGAAAATATTACGTGAGCGAAATATTAAAGTGATGGTCATAGATGCAAATAATATAGCGGAAAAAGCAGGTATTAATGGAAAGATTAGTAAAATAATGGAAATGGTTATTTTAGATAAGTTAGGAATTAATAATGCTTTAGAAATACTTACCGAAAATATTAAGGAGGTTTTTAAAACTAAGGGAGATAATATTGTTGCTAGTAATATTTTAGCTATTAAAGAGGCAATTAGTAATTTAAATGATATTAATATTTATAAAGAAAGTACTATAGAAGAGAAGAAAGAAGATTTAAGTATTTTTGAAAAAATTAATAAAAGATTGGGAGATAGCTTAACAGTTAAAGAATTAGAAGAGTTTAAAACTGGGACTTTTCCTGGGGGGCTTAGTAGAGAAGAAAAAAGAAAAGCTAATAAGTTGGCACCAAAATGGATTAAAGAGAATTGTAGTCAATGTGGAAAATGTAGTTTTGTTTGTCCACATAGTGTTATTAGAGCTTTTATAACTAAAGATAATAAGGATAATAAAGAAGATAATATAGAAAATGATAATGGACTTCCTTATTTAATTAATAAAGAGTATAATTATCAGGTTTTAGTTAGTGAGGTTGATTGCACAGAGTGTGGTTTATGTATAACGGAATGTCCGGGAAAGAAGGGAGAGAAAGCTTTAAAGTTTGGAGAAATAGATTTAGATAAGCAAAGTGAGGCAGATAAATATTTTAAAGATTATAAAAATCCTTTAGTTTATAATAAATTTAGTGTTCCAGGGGTAGCTTTATGTAAACCTAATTTTGAATTTAGTGGAGCTTGTGCTGGTTGTGGTGAAACACCATATATTAATTTAATTACAAGACTTTTTGGGGAAGAGTTAGTTATTTGTAATGCGACTGGTTGTTCAAGTATTTATGGAGGTTCAGCACCTAGTACGCCTTATTTAATTCCTTGGGCTAATTCTTTATTTGAGGATAATGCTGAGTTTGCTTTGGGAATGCATAAGTCTTATCAAGTTAAAAGAAATTTGATTAGAAAAATTATGGAAGAAGAAAAAGATAATGTTAGTCCTAAAGTAAGGTTAAGTTTTGAGAAGTATTTAAATAATATGGATGATTATGAAAAAACTTTGGAGGTAAAACAAGAATTAAAAGATTTAGATATACCAACTAAGTTGCAGAGTTTAAATAAATATATTCCGGCAAGAACAGTTTTAGCAATTGGAGGAGATGGCTGGGCATATGATATAGGATATGGGGGAATAGACCATGTGCTTTCTTCAAATGAAAATATTAAAATATTGGTTTTAGATACTGAGGTTTATTCAAATACAGGGGGGCAAATGAGTAAAGCTAGTAAGCTAGGACAAGTTGCGGAGTTTGCAGATTTTGGTAAAAGAACTAATAAGAAAGATTTGTTTAAAATTGCGATGGCAACACCTAATGTTTATGTGGCAAGTATTAGTTTAGGAGCTAATATGATGCAGGGTATTAAAGCTATAAAAGAAGGAATGGAACATAAGGGACCAGCGATTATTATTGCATATTCACCTTGTATAGAGCATGGTATCAAAACGGGTATGGCTCATTCAATGGAGGAAGAAAGACTTGCTAGTGAGGTAGGATATACTTTACTTATGAGATATAATCCAGATGAGGATAAATTATATTTAGATAATAAGGAACCCGATTTTGAAAGATATGAGGAATTCTTAAATAATGAGGTTAGATATAATGCTTTAAAGATTAAAGATAGTAAGTTAGCTAGTATTTTACTGGGTAGTCAGAGGGAATATGCAGAAAAAAGATATAAATATTATAAGGAATTAAGTGGAAAATAAAAATTGTTTTTTAATTACATAGTATTATAAATTTATGTTATAATTTTATTTATGAATTACATATTTAAGTTTATTATTTTGGAGGTAAAAATGAACAAACAGCAACTAGCATCAAAAATTTGGGAATCTGCAAATAAAATGCGTTCAAAAATAGAAGCAAATGAGTATAAAGATTATATATTAGGATTAATATTTTATAAATTTTTATCAATTAAAGAATTGAATACTTTAAAAAATATGGGATTTACAAAAGATAATATGAAAGATGTAACTGAGGAAAATCAAAAAATAGTAAATTTATTAATAAAGAAGAATGGATATTTTATTTCATATAATAATTTATTTTCTTATTGGATAGAGTTGAAAAATGATTTTAATATTTCAAATGTTCGAGATGCTATGTCTGCCTTTACACGATTGTTGGGTGACGTTTATAAAAAAGTTTATGATGGTATTTTTACAACTTTAGAAACTGGTTTAAGTAAATTAGGTGATACGGCTATGAGTCAAACTAAAGCTGTTAAAGATTTGATATATTTAATAAATGAAATTCCTATGGATAAAAAACAAGATTATGATGTATTGGGCTTTATTTATGAATATTTAATTTCTAATTTTGCTGCGAATGCAGGTAAAAAAGCTGGGGAATTTTATACTCCTCATGAAGTTTCTTTGCTTATTTCTGAAATTATAGCTGAACATTTAAAAGATAGAGAAGAAATAGAAATTTATGATCCGACTAGTGGTTCTGGATCTTTATTAATAAATATTGGTAAAACTGTTTCTAAATATGTTAAAAATGAAAATAAGATAAAATATTTTGCTCAAGAATTAAAGCAAAATACTTATAATTTAACTAGAATGAATTTGGTTATGAGGGGTATTATTCCAGATAATATAATAACTAGAAATGCTGATACATTAGAAGATGATTGGCCATGTTTTGTTAAAAAAGAAAAATATTATCCTTTGTATGTTGATGCTGTTGTTTCAAATCCTCCATATTCTCAAAATTGGGATCCTACTGATAAAGAGGGTGATCCAAGGTATAAAGATTATGGTATAGCACCAAAGTCGAAAGCTGATTATGCATTTTTACTTCATGATTTGTTTCATTTAAAGGATGATGGAATTATGACTATTGTATTGCCATCTGGAGTATTGTTTCGTGGAGGAGAAGAAGGAAAAATCAGAAAAAATTTAATTGAACATAATAATATTGATGTGATAATTGGGCTTCCAGCGAATATTTTTTTTGGAACGGGCATACCTACAATAGTAATGATATTAAAAAAGGTTAGAAAAAATACAGATGTATTAATTATTGATGCATCAAAAGGATATATTAAAGATGGAAAAAATAATAAATTAAGATCATCGGATATAAAGAAAATTGTTGATGCTGTTGTTAATAGAGTGAATATTGAAAAGTTTGCAAAAGTGGTTACTCGTGAAGAGATTAGAAATTCTAATTATAATTTGAATATTTCTAGGTATATTGATTCTAGTGAAAAATTGGAAAGTTATGATATTTATTCATTAATGAATGGTGGTGTTCCTGCTAAAGAGTTAAATTGTTTTAGTGAATATTTTAAAGTTTTTCCTAGTTTAAAAAATGAGTTATTTGAAAAAATAAATCAGTTTTATTATACTTTAAAAGTAGATAATGTACGTGAAGTAGTAGTTAATAGTATTGATATAAAGAAATATAAGGAAAATTATAAGAAGCAATTTAAGAATTTTGATAAATATTTGTATGATGAATTAATTAATAATTTAGATAAAATAGATATAATTTCAGAAGAGAAAAAAATATGTGATGTATTATTTAATGAAGTTGAAAATATTCCATTTGTTAATAAATATGCATTATATCAAATATTAGATGATATTTGGATTAGTATATCTGGAGATTTAGAGTTAATTAATAGTGAAGGTCTTGAAGCTTGTAATAAAATAGATCCTGTTATGGAAGTAAAGGAAAAAGAAAATTTAGAAACTGAAGTTCAGGTTGGAATTAAAGGGCATATTATACCTATAGAATTGGTAATTGATTATAAGTTGTTTAATTTGAAGAATGCCTTAAATTTAAAATGTGAAGAGCTATCAAATATTGAGTTGGAAATAACACAATTTTTTGAAGGTTTATCAGAAGATGAAAAATTAGAAATACAAGAAATTTTAAATATTGAAGATGATGCTTTTGATGTTAAAGAGTTAGGAAAAAAAGCTAAAGATTTTATAAAAAGTGATGTATTAGAAGATTCTATCAAGGAAAAATTAACTGAAGTAAATGATTTATTTAATGTTCAAAAGAAGATAAGTAAAGAAATAAAAGAAAGTAGGAATAATTTAGTAATTCTAGCTAAGAAAGAAATAGAAAATTTAAATAGGGAAGAAATATTTGAATTGTTGAAGATAAAATGGATTAATCCAATTATGAGTGGTATTTATAGTCAGTTGGAAGAGATAATTGAAGAATTTTCAAAAAAAATAGAGATATTGTCTAATAAATATAATCAAACATTAATAAGTATAAATAATGAAATTGCTAAAACAGAAAAAGAATTGTCAAAAATGTTGGATGAATTAACAGGTTCAGAATTAGATATGAAAGGTTTGGAAGATTTTAAATCTTTATTAAATAGTGATTGATATGAATTTTGTTAAAAATAAACCAGAGATAAGATTTAAAGATTTTATTGATGAATGGGAACAACATAGGCTTGAAGAGTTTGGAAGTTTTACAGGTGGAACATCAATAGAATCAGAATTTGATAATAAAGGAAAATATAAGGTAATTAGTATAGGAAGCTATTCTGATAATAGTAAGTATAATGATCAAGGAATTAGATGTAAATTAACAGAAAAAACAAAGAATAGAATATTAAACAAGGGCGATTTGGCAATGATATTAAATGATAAAACAGCTTCTGGAAATATAATAGGACGTGTATTACTTATTGATAAATCAAATGAGTATGTTTATAATCAAAGAACAGAGAGAATTGAGCCTAATAAAGAGAAATATAATTCTGAGTTTTTATATTATATGTTTAATGCTCCAAATATTAGAGAAAAAATTATAAAGAATAGACAAGGGAATACACAGATTTTTGTTAATTGGGGAAACATACAAGAAATAGAATATTTTGTACCAAAAATGGAAGAACAGATTCGAATAGCGAATATGGTTAAAAGTTTAGATAATCTTATAGTGCTTTATAAATGTAAATTAGAGAAATTAGATAATATTAAAAATTCTTTATTGGAGAAAATATTTCCTAATAATGCAAAAAATAAACCAGAGATAAGATTTAAAGATTTTATTGATGAATGGGAACAACATAGGCTTGAAGAGTTTGGAAGTTTTACAGGTGGAACATCAATAGAATCAGAATTTGATAATAAAGGAAAATATAAGGTAATTAGTATAGGAAGCTATTCTGATAATAGTAAGTATAATGATCAAGGAATTAGATGTAAATTAACAGAAAAAACAAAGAATAGAATATTAAACAAGGGCGATTTGGCAATGATATTAAATGATAAAACAGCTTCTGGAAATATAATAGGACGTGTATTACTTATTGATAAATCAAATGAGTATGTTTATAATCAAAGAACAGAGAGAATTGAGCCTAATAAAGAGAAATATAATTCTGAGTTTTTATATTATATGTTTAATGCTCCAAATATTAGAGAAAAAATTATAAAGAATAGACAAGGGAATACACAGATTTTTGTTAATTGGGGAAACATACAAGAAATAGAATATTTTGTACCAAAAATGGAAGAACAGATTCGAATAGCGAATATGGTTAAAAGTTTAGATAATCTTATAGTGCTTTATAAATGTAAATTAGAGAAATTAGATAATATTAAAAATTCTTTATTGGAGAAAATATTTTTGTAGGAAGGTATTAATTATGTATAACGATGAATTGTTATTTGAACATGACTTAGTAGAATCTCTGAAGCAAAATGGTTGGATAGATGGTGTTTTAAATCGTCCTACAGAAAAAGATTTGATAGACAATTGGGCGAAAATTTTATATGAAAATAATAAGCAGCAAGATAGATTAGGTGATTATTTTTTAACGGATTCAGAAATGCAGCAGATTTTGGAAAATATCAATAAATTAAAAACACCATTAAATATAAATAATTTTATAAATGGTAAAACGATAAGTATTGTACGTGATAATAGGGATGATAAATTACATTTTGGTAAGGAAATAAGTCTTAAAATATATGATAGACAAGAGATTGTTGCTGGACAATCAAGATATCAAATTGCTGAACAACCAATTTTTAATACATCTTCCTCTTTTTTTAATAATAGACGTGGAGATATAATGCTTTTAATAAATGGAATGCCATTATTTCATATAGAATTAAAAAAAAGCAATGTACCTATAAGACAGGCAACTAATCAAATTGAAAAATATTTTCATGAGAGAGTGTATAGTGGTTTATTTCGATTAGTACAAGTTTTTGTTGCTATGACTCCTGAAGAAACGATATATTTTGCTAATCCAGGATTTGATGGAAAATTTAATCAATCTTTTTATTTTCATTGGGAAAATTTTAATAATGAGGTTATTAATAATTGGAAGGATATTACTCATACATTGTTATCTATTCCTATGGCTCATCAATTGATAGGATTTTATACAGTTGCAGATGATACTGATGGAGTTTTAAAAGTAATGAGAAGTTATCAATATTATGCGGCTAATAAAATATCAGATGTTGTTTCTAAAACTGATTGGACTAATCCAAATACGAGGGGTGGATTTGTATGGCATACGACTGGTTCAGGTAAAACTATGACTTCTTTTAAGTCTGCACAATTGATTGCTAATTCAAAAGATGCAGATAAAGTTATTTTTTTAATGGATAGAATTGAATTAGGAACACAAAGTTTGAATGAATATCAAGGATTTGCTGATTCTAAATATGATGTTGTTGGAACGGATGATACAAAAGATTTAATTACTAAATTAAAAGATGATAAAAATGTTTTAATTGTTACATCAATTCAAAAAATGAGTAATATAAAAGATGCTGCTGGAATGAATACGTATGATATAAATTTGATAAATAGAAAAAGAATGGTAATTATAGTTGATGAATGTCATAGAGATACTTTTGGAAAGATGATGTCAAATATAAAAGAAATGTTTTCTAGAGCTGTTTTTTTTGGTTTTACCGGAACTCCTGTTTTTGATGAAAATAAAAAGAAATTAAGTGTAACATCTGATATATTTGGTAATGAATTACATAGATATGTTATTGCAGATGGTATAAAAGATGGTGCAGTTTTAGGTTTTGATCTTTATAAAGTATCTACTTTTAATGATATTGATTTAAGAAGAGCAATTGCACTTGAAAAATCACGCTCTAACTCAGAAATTGAGGCTATTTTGGATTCAGAAAAAAGTAAAATATATTATAAGTATATGAATGAAATTGAAATGGCTTCTAGGGAAGATAAAAATGGTAATTTTATTAAAGGTATAGAAGATTTTATACCAATTTCGCAATATAATGAAAAACATAGAGAACAAGTTGTTAATAATATTTTAAGTAATTGGGTAAGAATAAGTAGAAATAATAAATTTAGTGCTATTTTGGCTACTTCGAGTATTTCTGATGCTATTTTATATTATAGGTTGTTAAAGTTTAAAGAAGCAGATAAGATGTTTAAGTTTACTGTATTGGTAGATCAAAATATTGATAATAATGATGGTGCAATTTTTAAAGAAGATGCACTTGTAGAAATAATTAATGATTACAATAAAATTTATGGTCAAAAATTTTCATTAAGTTCCAGATATTTGTTTAAAAAAGATGTATGCAATCGATTAGCGCATAAAAAAGCTTATTCTAGAATAAATGATAATGATAAAATAGGACTTTTAATTGTTGTTGATCAAATGCTAACTGGTTTTGATTCAAAATGGTTGAATGCATTGTATCTTGATAAGGTACTTAAATATGAAAATATTATTCAGGCATTTTCAAGAACTAATAGAGTTTTTGATAAACAAGAAAAACCTTTTGGGATTATAAAATATTATAGAAAGCCATATACAATGGGAAAAAATATAGAAAAAGCTATAAAACTTTATTCTGGGGATAAACCATTTCAATTATTTGTGCCAAAACTTGATGAAAATATTGAAAAAATGAATTTAATATTTAAGGATATAAAGAAATTGTTTGTTGATGATGGTATTAATAATTTTGAAAGACTTCCGGAATCTCCAGAAATGAGAAGGAAGTTTGTAAAGTTATATAATGAATTTAATAAATATTTAACAGCAGCTGTGATTCAAGGTTATAATATTAAAGGTGAAGTTGATCAAAATAGTGTAGAAAGTACAAAGTTATGTAATTTAAATAATGGTTTTAAAGAAGTAAAAATTAAAAGTGGAGATATGTGTAGTAGCTTTATAACTATTGAAGATTTAGCAGCTTTAAATCAAAGATATATTGATATAGAAAGAGATCAAAGAAAGCATCCTAGAGAAATACCTTTTGATATTGATGGAAGTTTAATTGAAGTGGATAATGGTAAAATTGATTTTGATTATTTGGATAATAGATTTAAGAAGTATTTGAAAGTTTTAAAACAAGCAAATTGTACTAAAGAAGAATTAGATAACACTCTTAATAATTTTCACAGAACTTTTGCAAGTTTACCTTTAGAAAAACAAAAATATGCTAATATGTTGCTCCATGATATTCAAAGTGGAGATATTGTAATTGATGTTAGTAAAACATTTATGGATTATATTATAGAGTATAAGAAAATAAATGAAGATAATCTAATTAAAAAATTAGTTGCTGTTTTTGGCTTAGATGAGAAAAAATTGAGAAGTATTATGTCTTCGGATGTTAATGAATCAAATATAAATGCATTTGGACGTTTTGATGAATTAATAGATTCTGTAAATATGGAGCTTGCAAAAGAAACATTAGAAAAAATATATGGTAGAGATCTTAAAATATATGAAGTTAACATTGAAATAGATGAAATACTTAGGAAATTTATTTTAGATGGTGTGTATAACTTAAATTAATTATTAAATAAATATTGTAAAATTAAGTATTGATTTTGCAATTTTTTAATTTAAAGTTTAATATAATTAGTTAAAAAAATAAATTTGGATAAGTATGTAAAATTTAGTAATTTAAATAATTTCCTTATTATATTTTGAAAATATCTTTTTCTTGACAATCGTATAAATGTTTGATATAGTGGATATGCGATAAATAAGTTAAAGGAGGTTTTAGTTTATGAATGAAATAATTAATGGTTGTCAAGAGATAGAAAATAAGATTTATAGTGTTAGAGGAGAGTATGTAATGTTAGATAGTGATTTAATTATACTAATGGTACTAAAGATTTAAATAAATTGGAAGATGAAAAGGTAATAATTTTATTATTAGAGGAATTAAAAATATTTAAAACGTGTTATAATAAATAAGGAGGTATTGATATGTATGCTTATTGTGTAATTGAGTATCCAATTAAAACTTTAGATAAAGCATTTACTTATGAAATTCCTATTAATTTGCAGGAAAAAATAAAAGTGGGAATGAAAGTATTGGTACCTTTTAATACGAGGTTAGTTCATGGAATTGTTTTAAATATAAGTAATAGTTATGAAGGTGATTATGAACTTAAAAAAATAGTTAGATTAGAAGATGAATTTTTAGTTTTAAATGAAGAATTATTGGAATTAGGAAAATATTTAAAAGAACTTACTTTATGTAATTTAATCACAGCATATCAGACGATGCTTCCTAGTGCTTTAAAAATAAAGGTACAGAATAGTAATTATAATAAATATGAATATTATGTTACTTTAAATAAAAGTATTTCGGATATAATGGAATATCAAGCAAATCATCGAGGGAAAAAAGTTGATATTTTAGAAAGACTTATAGATGAGAAAAAAGTAAATAAAAAGGAATTTGATAGTGCGGCAGTTAGAGAATTAGAAAAAGCTAATTTAATTAAAATAGAAGCACAGAAGGTTTATAGAATTGATAGAAAAAAAGAAAATATTGAAGATAAAAAATTAAATCAAGAGCAGCAAGAAGTATTTGATAAGATAAAGTTGTCTTTGGGAAAGAATGAAGATTTTCTTATTTATGGAGTTACTGGTAGTGGTAAAACTTTAGTTTATATAAATTTAATAAGAGAGGTTTTAAAAAGAGGGCAAAGAGCTTTATTATTAGTACCAGAGATTAGTTTAACAGAACAAATAATAAATATATTTTATGCATATTTTGGGGGAGATGTAGCGATATTACATAGTGGATTATCTAAAACAGAGAAGTATGATGAGTATGTAAAAATATTAAATGATGAGGTAAAAATGGTTATTGGAACTAGAAGTGCGATATTTGCTCCTTTAAGTAATTTAGGAATTATTATTATTGATGAAGAACATAGTGATACTTATAAACAGGATGTAACTCCAAGATATCATGCGAGAGATATTGCTTTATGGAGAGCAAAGAAAAATAATATTCCTTTAGTTTTGGGAAGTGCTACTCCTAGTTTAGAGAGCATGGCTAGAGCTTTAAAAGGAGTATATAAACTTTTAACTATAAATAATAGAGCTAATAATGAGAAATTACCAGAATGTTTAATTGTTGATATGACTAAGGAATTACAGAAAAGAAATTTTGTGATAAGTGAAGAATTAGATAGAAGAATAAAGGAAACATTAGATAAAAAAGAACAGGTTATATTGCTTCTTAATAGAAGAGGTTTTTCAACAGTTATTACTTGTAGTAATTGTGGTTTTACTTATAAATGTCCTTATTGTGAGATTAGTTTAACATATCATAAAACTAGTAATACTCTTAGATGCCATTATTGTGGATATACGAAAATTAAAGATGACGTTTGTCCTTCATGTCGGGAAAAAGGATTAAATTATTTAGGAATGGGAACAGAAAAATTAGAAAGTTTGGTGGAAGAAAAATATAAAGAGGCAAGAATTTTGAGGATAGATGCTGATACCACAACTAGGAAGGGTAGTCATGAAAAGTTAATTAAGGCATTTAGAAATAAAGAATATGATATTTTAATTGGAACACAGATGGTAAGTAAAGGTTTAGATTTTCCAGATTGTACTTTGGTGGGAATAGTAAATGCCGATACAACTTTAAATATTCCAGATTTTAGAAGTAGTGAGCGAACATTTAGTTTACTTTGTCAGGCTTCTGGTAGAGCTGGTAGGGGAAATAAAAAAGGTTTTGTGGTTATTCAAACTTTTAATCCAACAAATGCAACTTTAGAATGTGTAAGAAAAAATGATTATAAAGAATTTTACAGACAAGAAATGCGAATTAGAAAAGTTTTAAAATATCCTCCATATTATTATTTAGTTAATATAAAAGTTGTTAGTAAGATTTATGAAAATGCTAGTAGTAATGCTAGTAAAGTAGTTAATTATTTAAAAAAGCATTTAGCTAGTTCAAGTATTATTTTGGGACCTTCAACAGCTTTTAATTTTCGTATTAATAATGTGTATCGTTTTAATATAACTATTAAATATCGTTTTGATGATAATTTAAGGAATACTTTAAAAGAATTAGATGATATTTTTAGTACTAATAAAGATACTTTTTTAGAAATAGATATTAATCCGTTAAATTTATAAAATTTTAAAGAGAAAAGATAAATAATTAAAACTAATAAATGTATAAAAAAACTTCTTTTTATCCATAAATAAAGGGAAAGGAAGTTTTTAGATGGCTAGATATAAAGTAGATATTACAGGTATTAATACTAGTGAATTAAAAGTTTTGACTAGTAAAGAGATGGTTGAGTTATTTCAAAGATATCATGCTGGAGATATGCAAGCTAAAGAAGAATTAGTTAATGGAAATTTAAAATTAGTTTTAAGTATCTTGAGAAGTTTTAGTAAGGGTAAGTTTAATATGGATGATTTATTTCAGGTGGGAGTTATTGGGTTAATTAAAGCAATTGATAATTTTGATTTATCATATAATTTAAAGCTATCGACATATGCAGTACCTTTAATTTTAGGCGAAATTAAAAGGTATATTAGAGATAATACTAGTATTAGAGTTAGTAGAAGTGTTAAAGATTTAGCTTATGAAATAATTAGTTTTAAAGAAAAGTATTTTAATAAATATGGAGTTGAAGCTCCTAGTGCAGTAATTGCTAAAGAATTAGAGATACCGGAATATAAAATTGCTAGTGCTTTAGATGCATTAAAAGAGCCAATGAGTATATATGAACCTATTTATAATGATGGGGGAGATACAATTTATCTTATGGATCAACTTGCAGATAAAAAAGATTTAAATAATGATAAAGATATGCTTATTTCACTTAGAAAGTCTTTAAATAAATTGAAGAGTAGAGAAAGAGAAGTTTTGATTGATAGGTATATGATTGGAAAAACACAGATGGAGATAGCAAATTCTTTAAATATTAGTCAAGCTCAAGTTTCAAGAATAGAGAAAAATGCAATACTTAGTTTAAAGAGAATGATAAAATAAAAATAGATCTAGTTAAAGTTAGGAAAAAATGATATAATAAGATAAATTTAAGGAGTTTTTATGAAAAAAATGGGTTATGTTTTAAGTTTGTTTTTATTATTGTTAATGGTTACAGGTTGTGGTAATAGTAAACTTAAATGTACTAAAAATGAAGATATTGGAAAACAGATTGTAACTTTTCAATTTGATAAAGATGGTATAGTTAGTAGTGGTGTGATAAGATATGAGGTTAATGTTTTAAAAGAAGAAATAGAAAAAGCGCGAGAATCACTTGAAAAAACATTTAAAGAAACTTTTGAGGATAATGGTATTAGTGTTAAATTATCAGATAATGGACAAAATTTAGTTATTGTAACATTAGAGTTTAGTGCCGATAAATTAAATACTGCTTTAGGTTATAGTATAGATACTAGTAAAGGAATAAATGAGATTACAGAAGAATTAGTTAATAATAGTTATACTTGTAAAACATTTTAAAATGTTTTTTTCTTTTATAATTCATATAATTTAGAGGGTGGTTGATATGCGTTTAAGTGATTTACAACTTAAGATGGTGATAAATATTAAAGATGGAAAACATTTAGGAATAATTCAAGATGCTGAGGTAACAGATACAGGTAATATTAATTATTTTGTTGTAAGTGAGAAACATTTTTTTAAGAGATTATTTAAAAGTCAGATTGAAACAAATATTTTAATTAAACAAATTGTGAAAATTGGGGAAGATGTAATATTGGTAGATTTGTAATTTTGTGATATAATTTTAGACGGTGATATTGTGACAAAAAGGACATATATTATAGCAATTATTTTATTGATAATAGACCAAGTAAGTAAAAGTTTAATGGAAATATATTTAGATTTAAATCAAAGTGTAGTAATAATTAAGAATTTTTTTAATTTAACTTTAGTGCATAATACAGGAGGAGCTTGGAATATTTTTAATAATTATAGTTTTATATTTGTGATTATTTCTCTTTTAGCAATAGTTATTTTAATTAGATTTATGTTTACTTTTAAAAGTAATATTAGAAATAATATAGCTTTTGGTTTAACTTTAGGGGGAATTTTAGCAAATTTAGCGGATAGGGTATTTTTAGGGTATGTAAGAGATTTTTTAGACTTTAAAATATTTAGTTATGATTATCCTATTTTTAATATAGCAGATATAGCAATTGTTTTAGGGGTAATATTATTAATTATAGCAATTATTAAAGGAGAAGATAGACTTGATAAAAATAGTAAGTGATAAAAATTTAAGAGTAGATAAGTATTTATGGGAAGTAACAGATTATTCTCGAGAATTTATTAAAAAGTTAATTGAAGCAGGTTTAGTTTTAGTAAATAATAAGACGGTAAAAGCAAGTTTTAAATTAAATTTGGGAGATAATATTATTATTAAAGATGAAGAATATCAGGAAGAGATAACTATTAAACCGGTAAAAATGGATTTAGATATAGTTTATGAAGATGAGTATTTAATGATTATTAATAAACCTAGTGGGTTAGTGGTTCATCCGGGGGCAGGTAATTATAATAATACTTTAGTTAATGGTCTTTTAGCTTATACTCAAAGTTTGAGTGATATTGGGGGTAATGAAAGACCAGGAATAGTTCATAGAATTGATAAAGATACAAGTGGGTTAATAATGGTTGCTAAAACTAATAAAGTACATGAATTATTGGCTGATGATTTTAAAAATAAAAGAATTAAAAGAGAATATATTGCACTTTTAAATGGAGTATTTAAAAATGGAAGTGCTACAATTGATGCACCAATTGGGAGAGATGAAAAGAATCGAGAAAAAATGACGGTTACAGATAAAAATAGTAAGAATGCGGTAACTCATATGAAAGTGCTTAAAAGATATAAAAATAATACTTTGGTAAGTTGTATTTTAGATACAGGAAGAACTCATCAGATTAGAGTGCATATGGCTTATATTGGATATCCAGTTCATAATGATCCAGTTTATTCAAAAGATAAAGCAACAGATTTTGGACAGTTTTTACATTCTTATAAAATGAGTTTTAAACACCCGGTTACAAATGAGGATTTGGAATTTGTGGCTCCTTTACCAGAGTATTTTCAAGATTATTTGAATACATTAGAAGCTTTAGATTAAGTTTCTTTTTTATTTAAATAATTGAAAAACTATAAATGTTATGGTAAACTTAAGTTAGGAATAGAAAGTAAAGAGAAAATAAGAGAAGGTGGAAGAATGAGTAGTATAAAATTAAATACAGCAACAATGAAATCAAGTGGA
>CANPVV010000013.1 GCA_947581835.1 uncultured Bacilli bacterium | reverse complement strand
ATACTTTAAAGCAAAAGAAAAGCCTAATTTCAACGAAAATTAAACTTTTTTTAATTCTTCAACTGTCAAACTCGGGTTATAACACAATTAAAAAGAAAGAAGAACTATTTTTTCTTCTTTCGTCTTACTTTAAAATCATCATCAAATATACGATAAATTTCTGTTTCTTCTAAATTTTTATTAGTAATTTTAGTTTTAGTTAATTCTTCTTGTTCTTGTTGATTATTTTTTTGAGGTAACTCTTTTATACTAGTTTTAGTATCATTATTAGTTTTAGAAGTATCCTCTTTTAATTCAGGAATTTTTTTAGTTTTACTTAATTCCTCTTTTTGGTTAGAAGAATTATCTTTATTTTTTTCAAGTTTAGCTTTTTTCTCATCAATATTTATTTTAGATATTTGAACAGTATCATTATTTTCTTTATTATTTTTTCTATCTTTATTATCTTTATTATTTTTTGATACTTTAGGTAAAGCCGTAGTATCTTGTTTTATTTGATGATGCTCTTTTTTAGTTATATTTTGGACTTCCTCAACTACGTCATTTAGCTTTCTTGTTGCCTCTATTTTAGCTTCTTGTTTAGCAATAAATTTTTTAATTTTCTTCTGCTTTTTATGTAAACTTAATATTAGAGCTAAAATAATTATAAGCATTAAACCTAAAGCACTAGCAAAAACTATAATAACATAAGTATAATTAGTAATTGTTTTATTTGCCTCATCAAGATAAGTACTATCATATTTCATTGCAGTTTTATTTATAGGATCATATAAGTATAATGCTTTTTTACCATCATTTAAACTTTTAGCACTAATTATTACATAGCTACTATTTTCACTATATTTATAAGCATCTATTTTTTCGTCATTGATAGTAACACTTGTTTTTATTAAATCTAGCGGGGTATCAAAAGTATCAGGTATTAACATATAGGTATTTAAATTTAATTCATTATAGGAATAATAATTATTGTTTTTATATTGAACTAAAACAATATTACCATAATTATCTTTTAGGCCCACAAGAGTTATATCTGCGACATTATTTATAAAAGCCGGAATTTCATAATCATTTATTGTAACAGTTGTTTCGGTAAAAGTTAAAGGAGCTTCTAAAAGAGTATTATTTTTAACAACTATGTATTCTTTATCATTTAATTCTACTTTAATAGGATTTTGATCTTCAACATTTACAATTAAAGTATAAGTTTTTTGGTCACCATTTTGAGCAGTTACAATTATTGGAATAGTATTTAGACCTTCTGTTACTTCTATTTCGCCAGTACCTTCTAAAGAGGCAGTATTATCATTTACTTTAGCCTCAACCTTAACTTTAGTAGTACCAGTTGGAACATCGACAGTATAATCTAAAGTATCTTTATTAAATTCTTTATCTAAAGAAAAACCTTCAACAGAAAGACTTTTTAAATTATTATCTTTACTATAAGAAGCTTCTAATTCTTCTTGAGTTATAATTTTTACAGTATTACTTGAGGCGGTTATATTCATTTCGTTCATACTTGTATAATCATAAACTAAATAACTACTTACAGAAAGACGGGTAGTTCCAGTTTTTAAAGCTTTAAATGTAAAGGTATAACTCTTACTTTTAGTACCACTTGATGAATTAGTCATCATAGTACCATTACTCTCAGCGGTAGAACTTACTAATTGAAGATATGATTTATCATAATTTAAGTCCATTTGCCAACTTCCAATCGCGGTAGAACTTGATAAAGTAACCGTATAAGTTACTCGGTTACCTACAACTGCTGTGGAAGAACCTGTTACTTTAATACTTCCACTTGCAGCATTTACTATACATGGAAATAGAAGTAAAGAAAATATTGTTAAGCAAAACATTTTTAATTTTTTCATAAATAATCCCACCTTTTTATTGTCTTATATCATATGTTCCTAAAATATTTTTTTGAATTTGTAATAAATCTAGGGCATTAATTGTATTATCACTTGAGGTATCACCAGCTGTTTTATAAGAATCTTTAAGACTATAAGTTCCTAATATACTTTTTTGAATTTGTAATAAATCTAAGGCATTTATAACTCCATCACCGGAAGTATCACCTTTAATAACAATCGTAAAAGTCTCAGTTCCAGCACTAGTTTTGATTGTTACTTTAGAACCTGTCCCTACCGCATTATCTGTAATTGTTTGGTTATTCGCATTCGTTATAGTTACATTTCCACTCCCAGCATTTGCCTCTAGCGCCGATTTAATTGAATTTCCAGAAGTATGAGGATTAATTCCTAACATTAAAGAGCCAGAACTACGAAAACCAGCCGATGATATAATTGAACTAATAGACATACTTTCTGAAGATTTAGGTTCATCAGGAGTATTAACAGCCCCTGAACTACTATTTACAATTTCGGCATTCATATTATTATAAACAGGAATATAAAATTCAAAAGCACTATCTAATAAATTATTTTTTTTATAAGCATTATAAGAGGTTAGCGCCTCACTTGAAGGAGCTTGAAGATTAGCCATATAATAATGAAGATACATACTAGTTGATTTGGTTGGTACAACATTAAATCGTTCTAAATAAGAGGTATATTGGCCAACTCCTACATAATTACTATCTAAGAAAGTTCCTCCCCCAGTTATAGCTGAACTAACAGAATTCCAATTATTATTTTTAGCAGTTGTAAGGCCACAGTAAGTTGCTCCTTTACCAACGGTTACACAAGCACCAGTTACTCCAATATTATAGAAATTATAATAACCACGAAAATCATAATTTACCCCTTGAATAGGGCCATTAAAAACACCTTTATATAGATTTTGAAGACGAGTTGAGGTTCCAAGTTCTTGATACATACGAGAAGCTAAATGAACAGGATTAATATTTGTTTGTTTACCTCCACTTGCAACTAAAGAAGGAAGGTCATTACCTAAATTGTTATGATATTTATAAAAATCTGTATTTTCAATAATTGATTTAACAATACTTGGATAAGCACTTTCTAAGGCACTATTATAGCGATTATATTCAAATTGGAAGATATAACTTTCAGTTAAAAAGTTACGAGGGTCTAAATAATAAGCAACCCCACTTTGATTTACTGTAACATATCCACCTTCATTATAAGAACAACTAGAATCTTTCCAATCACTACGAGGATTATATAAAAGAGAATTTCCACATGAAGTAAATTTATTTACAGCGGTAGACCAATCTAATTTAGTTTCAATTGTTTTAAATTGCCATTTTGGATAACGAGATTTTAAACTACAAAGACTATCCCAATAAGAAGAAGGAAAACCAGCACTTTTAAGCTCAGCTTGACAAGCCGTTTTAGCCTCCGTATTATCTTCTTCTAAGTCTATATACGCCCTAACATAAGTACTACATACATATCCTTTAGAACCATTTACATCTACCTCATACCAACCAGCATCACAAGCGCCATTATTGGGTTCATCAGCTATAATATTGGTTTTTCTTAAATTATAAGTTGAACCAACTCTTCCTAATTCAATTCGGTCATAAGTAGTTCCAGGACCTTTTCGGACATTAACTGCATCTAATAAAACAACATATTCACTACTAGCATATACCGGAAGAATTGTATAGAAAAAGATAATTATAAACATTAGTAAATATTTAAATTTATGTTTCATAACTACCTCCTCTACGTATATATAATAATTATAATATAAATAAGAGATAGACTCAAGATATGGTAAATAATTTGTCGTAAAAATGTTGTAAAGATTAAAAATAATTGAAAGAAACCATAATATATTATATAATGGTAATAATGGAAAGATATAGGTAGATGAATGAAAGTATTATTTAATAAAATAAAGAGAGTTAATAAAATATTTTTAAGTATATATTTACTTGTTTTAGTAGTATTATGTCTTTGTTATGGTTTATTTATTAAAAATATGTTAGGTTTTACTAATATTGAAACAATGCTTAGAATAATTATTGTAGCAATTTTAGGAGTTTGGATATTTGTTTATTTTCTATGGAATTTAGTCAATTTAATTTTAAAAAAACATTTAACAATTGCTATTACTACCTCTGTAAGTGTTATATTATCAGTTATTTTAGTAGTTATTAATTATTATGCAGGAATAGTTATTACCGGGATAGGTAATGTAACAGAAAAAGATTTTATAACATATTCGTCTAGTTTAGTTATTTTAAATGAAACAAAGATTGATAAAGATAGTTCTTTAGGTATTATTAAGTCTGATAATAAAGAACAAGAGTTAGCTCATAATTTAGCAATTGAATTAATAAAAAAAGAAAAGTTAACTGATAATAAAATTTTAGAATATACAAATTATTATGATATGGTTTATGATTTATTAAATAAAAAAATAGATGGAGTTTTTTTAACACCGAATTATTTAACTTCTTATCCGGAAGAAGAGTTTAAAGGAATAAATGATACTAAAATACTTTATAACTATAGTAAAGAGATGGAAAATGAGGATAAAGTATTAGTTAAAAATAAAGATTTAACTGAACCTTTTACAGTATTATTAATGGGAGTTGATAGTACTGAAGATGGACTTAGTTCAGGAACTTCTTTTAATGGAGATACTTTAATGCTTATAACTTTTAATCCACAAACTTTAAATGCAACTATGTTTTCAATTCCTCGAGATACTTATGTACCTATTGCGTGTAATAACAATAGATATGCTAAAATTAATTCTTCAGCTGCTTATGGTACTAGTTGTGTTAAAAAAACTATTGAACAGTTTACAGGAATAGATATAGATTATCATGTTAAGATTAATTTTAAGGGTGTAGTTGATTTAGTTGAAGCTTTAGGTGGAGTTGAGGTTGAGGTTGAAAAGCCCGATTATAAAGCTTATATAAATGAATATAAAGGGAAGGTATGTGAACAAAATTCACTTAGACAATTTGGGGATAATTTAATATGTATTGAACCAGGAGTACAAACTTTAAATGGAGAAGAAGCTTTGGCTTATGCTAGGTGTAGACATGCGTATTTATTAAGTGATATTGCAAGAAATAAGCATCAACAACAAATAATAGAAGCTATCGCAAGAAAGATTGCTAATCCAAATAATATAAATAAGTTTAGTGAATTATTAAATGCAATAACTAATAATATTGATACAAATATGACTAAAGAACAAATATTATCTTTTTATGAAGTATTAAAAAATATGATTAGTAAAACTTTACAAGATGGTTCATTCTTAACTTTAGAGAAAACTTATATGGAATATTATAATTTACCAGTTAGATTAAGTAATAATGGAACTATAACATCGGCGATTGGCCATTATCCTGGAAGTTTAGAGGCTATTGTTGATTTAATGAAAGTTAATTTAGGTTTAAAGAAAAAAGAAATGATTAAAACTTTTAGTTTTGATGCTAATGAAGAATATATTACTAAACCAGTTGGGCAGGGGATTACTACTGGAGAAAAATTAGTTACTATGCCTAATTTTGTAGGACAAACTGTTAGTACAGTTGAAGATTGGGCAATTAATAATAATATCGAATTATCTACCGAATTTGTGGATAATACAAGTGAGTATTATAATCCAACAGTTATGCCAGGTTTAATTGGTTATCAAAGTGTAAAAGATGCAGTTTTATTAAATGGAGTTACAGAGCTTACTATTTATATTAATGATGGAGAACCAGCAACACCGGTTATTCCTAATCAAGATGAGGAAGATGATGACGAAGATAACAACGGATATAATAATAGCGATAACTTATTTGATAATAATACCTCAATACCAGATGATATTATAGACCAAAATTTACAAGATTTATTCCCTTAAAAAACTAGCCACATAGCTAGTTTTAGTTTTGAGAAATATTAATAGATGCAATAGCTCCTTCACTTGCTGCGGTAATTATTTGATATACGTCTTTTTTGATAACGTCTCCTGATGCATAAACATTAGGAATATTAGTTTCATAATTTTCATTAACAATAATATATCCATCTTCTAATAAAAGATTGGTATTTTCTAAAAATTCTGTATTAGGAATATTACCAATATAGAGGAATAAACCGGTAATATCTAATTTTTCTTTTTTAAGTTTTAGACCAATTAATTTATGATTTTTAGTTATTAAATTGGTTACTTCTTCATTCATTATTATTTTAATATTAGGAGTATTTTTAACTTTGGTAAGTAAATCATTGGTTCCTCTAAATAAAGAAGATCTATGAATTAAATAAACAGTATGAGCAATTTTAGATAAATACAAGCTTTCAGATAAAGCAGAATTACCGCCACCTATGACAGCAATATCTTTATCTTTATAAAAATTACCATCACATAAAGCACAAGTACTTATACCTTTACCGATATATTCATTAATATGAGGAATATTTAATAAACGAGGTTTACGTCCGGTTGCTATTAAAAGATATTTACTTTGATAAACATTATGAAGAGTTTTAACTGTTTTAGTTTCTTCTAAAATAACGTCTGTTACCTTTTCTAATTTATAATTTATTTTAAGATTATTTATAGTTTCAAATAAATTCATAGCTAAATCAGGACCAGTTATATGGGAGAATCCGGGATAGTTTTCAATATCAGGAATTTTATTGATAGTTCCACCTGGAGCATCACCTTCTAGCATTAAAACTTTAAGATTAGAGCGAGATGCATATATAGCGGCAGTAATACCTGAAATACCCATTCCAATTATAATTAAATCATACATTTATATTTCCTCCTTATTTTTGTCTTCTAGCATTAATATCATTATATAAATTAGTATATTTTCCTTTACTATTTAAATACATAAAAATTATTAAAGCTCCAACAAAAGCTGCGACAGATACAATTTGGGCTACTTTAAAACCACCTAACATTAAAGAATCTGTTCGCCAAACTTCAATAAAAAAGCGTCCAAAACTATACCACATAGCATAAATACAAGTTGTTTCACCTATTTTTACATATTTTAAACGTCTTACAATAATAATAATTATAAAACCTAAGAGACACCATAAAAATTCAAAGTAAAAAGTTGGTAAATAATAAACTCCTCCAATATGCATACCATTTATAATAAACTTGGGAATATGTAATCTTTTTAGTTCACTTAAAGTAGTGGCAAAACCATGAGCTTCACTGTTAAAAAAGTTTCCCCATCTTCCTATAGCTTGCGCTAAAATAACAGATGGAACAGTTATATCTAATAATTTTAAAAAATTTAGTTTATGTTTTTTGGCATAAAGATAAATAGTTAAAGCACCAGCGATTAAGCCACCATGAATAGCTAAACCACCATTCCATATTTCTAATATTTCTATTAAATTATAACGATAATATGAAATATTAAATAAAACATAATAAAGACGAGCTCCAATTATACCAAAAATAATCGCATAAAAAGCCATATCAAAGATAGTATCTTTAGGTATTTTAAAGCGTTTAGCTTCTTTTATTACAAGTAAAAAACCAATTATTATGCCAATTAAAATTAAAAAAGAATACCATTTTATTTCTAAACCAAAAATATTTATAAGAACAGGATTCATAAGTTTCCTCTTTTCTATTTATATTATAATAAAATATATAATTAATTACAAGAAAAAGGTTTAATATCCACGATAACTATTTTCGTATATATCCATAAAACTTGAAACAAAATTAGCTTCTTCTTGAGCTTTAGTTGAACCCTTAGTTACTTGCCAGCCATAAGTCTTATATGCCTCATAATTAAAGTGATTTAAAGGTAAGAGAGAATATTCTTTTTCTATAAGTTTTAGACCTTCTTGATAATTAGTTTTTAAGTATTGCCAAGCTTTTTTAGGATTTTTAAATACCGCATATCCAAGTTTATTTGCACCTATTTCGAGCTCTAAAGCATCAAATGAAATTACATTACCTTTAATATTACCAGTATTAGGAATATATTCTTTTATATAGGGGTATTTAGGCATATATAAATTATTTATTTGAACAGTAATAAATATAGTTATAATAATTAAAATAAAACTAAGTATGGTACTTTTTATTAATTTAGGCATAATATCCTCCTTTATTTAAAAATATAATAACAGATATATAATAGTATTACAATAAATATTCTTTTAGTTTACATATAAAAAAAGAAAGAATTGACTTTCTTTTAGATACTACTTTTCAATATCGTTAATACATATAATATTAGATTGATATTAAAAATTAAATGTACTAAGTAATATCTGTGTACATATTTATAGTTTATTAATTAACAAAGAAAATATTTACCCTCTTTTTACCAATTATTTTAAAATATAATCATACATTTTATATTTAATAATATTATTACTTAAAGTAAACCGATTAGAAACCTCACTATTTATATATGATATATATTCTTTTTCTGATGGTAAAGTAACATTTTCTTTTAAAGTTAAATGACCATTTTTATAAGTACCATAATCAGATACCCAACTACGATTAGAAAATATGGCTAGACCTGGTTCATCACTTAATATATCTTTACCCATGATTAAACGAGAATCATAAGATATGCCAAATAAATTTAGAAGGGTTGGTAAAACATCTATTTGACTGCCTACTTTATCAATAGTAATTGGATTTTTAATTTCACTATTCCAAATAATAAAATTACTGTGATTTACTTCAACTATTTCGTCTCGTGGATAAGAACTTATTTCGTCTATTTCAGAAGTAGTTAAAGTATAAGGATAATGGTCTCCCACCAAAGCAATAACGGTGTCTTTAAGTATTCCTGCCTCATTTAAAGAATTTATTAGAGTCTCTAAAGCCCGGTCTAATTCAATTTGAGTTGCTAAGTAAGCTAAAACATTAGGAGAATAGGGAAGATCTTTTACATAGTCTTTATTTTTTAAAGCAATTGAGTTACCTGTTGAGTTATAAGCATAAGGCGCATGACCTGAGACTGTTACATAGTAGGTTGCAAATTTTTCTTTATCTTTATATAAAGGAAAAGTAGTATTAATTAAATCAATATCACTTGGAAGCCATTTACAGCTCATCATTTTTTCTATTCCATTACCACAAGCCATATAATCATTAAATCCTAAAGTAGGCATAGTTTTATCACGATTATAGTAATTATAGGTCCAATCATGATAGCTTTGAGTAGAATAGCCTAGATTAGAAAAACTATTACCTAAAGCAAAAGAAATAGTAGGTTTGTTTTTCTTCCAACTAGCTAAAGTTTCTTGGGTGGGAATAAGACCAGTTGTAGCTTGAAATTCACCTCCAGTTGTACTTAAAAATACAGGCGAATAAAAATTATTGAAAACAAAACCTTCATGCGTTAACTTATATAAAGTAGGAGTTAATTCTTCTGAAACTGCGATCATGTTAAAACCTTCTGCAAGTAAAAAGATTAGATTTTTATCTTTAAACATACCAGTATATTTATTTTGATTAGTAGGATTAGTATTTTTAAAATATTCTAACATTTCTTTAATAGTTTTATTACTTTCATTAGCAATTAAAGAATCAAAATCAATAGTTAATTCATTATATGTTATTTTTTCTTCTTCCTTTGGTTCTTCAGCAGGAATAATTTTTTCAGGCATTTCTATTTTAGTTTGTAATTTTTCATTGAAACCAAAAATAATTCTTTTAATATCTAATCTTGTATATGTTAAAACTCCAAATTTTTGAACTGTTTTAATTTCACTATTAATGTTATAGTATAAGTTATAAGCACTGTAGATATTACTTGAATTGATATTTAAAGTCATAAGAGAGATTAAATAAGTAGAAATAATTAGAAATATAGTTATAAAAAAGTGTTTTAAAGATAAATGTTTGTATTCTAATTTTTTATTAATTGCTAGTAAAAAGATTAGAGGTAAAAAAAGTAACATAATAGTAGGTATATTTTTAATAATAGCATCGATAATATTTAGTTTAAATTCTCCAATATTGGTAGCAAGTCCAATAGTATTAAAAGAAAAAATATTGCTAAATAAATTATAGAAAATATTGTGAAAAGAATAATAAGCACATAATATAATAGTTAGAATAATAGTAAATATCCGATTACCTTTTTCTTTAAATAATCGACATAATAAATAGATAATTAAAATAAATGGTAAACTAAAAAAAGCTGTATAACCAAGTCCTGTAAAATCTTTAAAAATAAGAATTTTAGAAATTAATTCTAAGTAAAAAATTAAAAAACTTATATAATAAATAAGATTATATTTCTTCATAGATAACACCAATTATATTATATAGCAAAGAATTAAAAAATCAACTAATTTTTATTTGCAAGTTAACATTATTCTTGTATAATAATATTAGAGGTGTTTTATGAAAAAAATTAAAGATTTATATTATAAATATGAAGAAATTATAAATTATTTAATTGTTGGAGTTTTAACAACAGTAGTAAGTGTAGCAGTTAAATTTGGGCTTTTATTTACCGTTTTAGATCAGACTAATGATATGCAGTTGCAAGTTGCAGTTATTATTTCATGGATATGCGCCGTTACTTTTGCTTATTTTACTAATAGAATATTTGTTTTTCATTCAAGTAGTAAAGAGTATGTTAAAGAAATTACTACTTTTGTAAGTGGAAGAATTCTTACTTTGTTTATGGATATATTTATTAATTGGTTTATTATTACTTTACTTGAACTTAATACTAATTTATGGGTAATAATTACAACTTTAATATCTCAAGTAGTTATTACGGTTAGTAATTATGTTATAAGTAAAGTATTTGTATTTAAAAAAAAGAAACTTAAAAAAGATTAATTTTTAAGAATATCTTTAATAGTTATATCATCAGGTTTTATTTTAGTTAGTTTAGTATTAGGTATAGGATAGGAAATACTAGGTTTAGCTTTTAATCTTAAAGAGTATGGAGCAACAAATGTAGCTCCTTTTTTATTTCTTAAATAATCAATAAATATTTTTCCTTTACGAGCATCTTTTTTAATATTAGTTGTATATTTATCGGGATATTTTTGTTCCATAAGTTTAGCAATATTTTTAGCAATGGTATTAAATTTTTGCCAAGTTATTTTTGTAGGTATGGGAACCATTATGTGATAGCCTTTTCCTCCACTGGTTTTAAGAGTTGATTTTAAATTAAATTCTTGAAGAATCTTTTTTAAATCGGTTACACCCTCTCTAATATCTTTTATACTTAGATTGAGGTCAGGATCTAAATCAAAAACCATTAAATCAGGGTGGTTTAAATCTTCTATTTTACTGCCCCAAATATGAAATTCAAAACTATTCATTTGAACCTCACTAATTAAACCTTGTTCATCTTTAATATAGTAGTAATCATTGGGTTTCTTATGGTTTTTTAATATAACTTTACCTAAATAAGGATTAGCATCAAAGTGTTTTTTAAAAAATTTTTCAGTATTATAACCATCTGGCATACGAATTGTACTAATTAAACGATTTTCAATTAAGGGTAACATTTTTTTAGCTATTTTGTGATAGTATAGAGCAATATCTAATTTAGTTATGGTGGGATTTTTAAAAATTATTTTATGGGGATTAGTTATTTTTATACCACAGACAATTGCATCTTTTCGAGAGGTTTTTAATTTTGTTACTTTTTGATTGTTGGTAATTTCAGACATTGTTCGATTAGTTTTAATACTGGTCTTAAAGTTATTTATGTTGGTATAATTGGCATAATTATCATTTTCTTTAATAATTAACCAATTGTTTTCTTTTATTCTAACTAAAGTCCAAGCACCTTTCAATCTTTTTCCTTTTAAGATAAATTTTAGATTACCTTTTTTTAAACCTTCTTTAAAATCATTTAATGGTTCATAAAAACCTATGTCCCAAAGCATAACTGTTCCTCCACCATATTCACCTTTAGGAATTGTTCCTTCAAAAGTGCGATAAGATAGGGGATGGTCTTCTACTTTTACAGCAAGTCTTTTGTCTTTAGGATTAAATGAAGGGCCTTTTGGAATAGCAAAACTTAGTAAAACTCCATTATATTCTAAACGAAAATCATAATGTTCATGACTTGCAAGATGGTGTTGAACACAAAATTTAAGTTTTTTAGAACTTGGTTTAATTATACCTCTTGGCTCTTTAGTTTTAGTAAAATCTCTTTTTTCATTATATTTATTTAAACTTGTCATAATACTACCTCATATATAGTGTAGACGAAATAATATTTTTTATAAGATAATATTAATATTAGAAGTTAGAAGTTTTTTAGTATTAACATAAAAAGTGTTAATTTTCCCACCATTTTCTTGTTCATAAGCTTTAATTGTAGCATAGCCTAAATATTTAGTATCAGTATCTAAAGAGTTTGGCAAAAGAAAAATATTGTTTATTTTGTAGTTGGGATATTTTTCTTTTAAATACATAGCATAGAATAATTGTTTAGATATATCTTGGGTTTGAGGAAAAGTATTTATTTTGTAGTATTTAGCATCAATAATATAGATTGTTTTATCTTTAGTAAAGATTATATCAGGAATAAGACTGGATGCATCAATCTCGCCTAGTTCTAAAAAATTGTAGTAAGCTTTAGGTAAATCTTCAATTTGAGGATATAAGTGATAGAAGTGGTCTCTTAGTAATTTTTCCCATATAGTATTAAAGTAATTACTACCTATTTTATATTCTTTTTCGCCAATTGCCGAAAAGTCTGTACCTTCAATAAAGTTTTTCATGATAGTTAAACGTTTACGGTCTAAAATAATATTGGTTTTATTTAGATATTGATTTATTTTGTAAAGCATTTCTTCTTTAGTAAAAAGAGTTGTACATTTTAAAGTGTAGTTATGATAGAATAAACCTAATATTTTAAAACATTTAGATAGACAGTAAATTTGAATATTGGTTAAATCGGTTATAATTAGATCTTTATGGCGAGAGATAGTATCAATATAAATGAAGTTGCCTTGATCTAAGATAGGATTTTTCTTATGAATAGTTTGAGACCAGTTTATTTTGCCTATATTTTGTTTATTATTGATAGGAGTGTAAGATTTAATTAAACCATTTTTAAAATAATCATTTATTAAATATAGAGCCGAAGAATAACTAAATTGATTTTGGCCAGTATTATAGTGTTTATCTAATGGACTATTTTCTAAAACTTTTAAAAGAGTTGCAATATCTTCTTGGTATTCTTTTATTTTGGTTTCTTCATTATAATTAAAAGTTTTAGGAGTAATAGTATAACCAATTGGAAAAGTAATAGTTAGATTATTGTTAGTACATTCTAAACCAACAAAATCCTCATTACTTGTTGCTATATTAATTGTTATTTTGTTCATTTAATTCCTCAATAATTTGGTCACTAAATACTTTGAATGGACTATTTTTAGCAGTAGTAATTAATTTATCTATACAGTCAATATTAGAATTAAAGATAATTGTTTTATCATATTTACAGATTTCTTCATATAAATAAAGATAGACTTTATTAATAAATTTTAGAAGCATTTCTGGATTATTTTCATAGTTTTCACTAAAGTAGCGTTTATTTAAGAAATAAGCTCCCAATTGCATATCTTCATGATTATATATAGCATTATTATTTTTAATAATATGATTATTAATAATTTCGCGAAATTTACCCCATTTAATATTAAGACCACGAATAAATAGATTATCAAATTCTCCTTTTTCTTTATCACTTACCCAAATTATATCCCATCTTCTTTTAAAAGCACTATCTAGGGGAGTAGTATTTTGATCACTGGTATTCATAGTAGCAATAATACTTAAATTTTCAGGAATATAGATTTTTTTAGTAGAATCATTAAAGATATATTTAGCCATTTCTGGATTACTAATTTCATAAACACTGCGACCAAGTGTACCATTATCTTTTTCTACCCGGTCTAAAAGAGTAAAGATATCCCCGAATATTGCAGCAGCATTACCACGATTTAACTCTTCTATTATGATATAGCAATTAGTTTGAGGGTTTTCAATACTGCGTTTAATCATTCTTGTAAAAGGGCCAGGAACAAAATCATAGGTAACATTGGTGTTATTATTGATAGGAGCAATACTCCCAATAAAATCAGCATTAGTATATTCAGGATGAAAAACAACTGTTTCATATTGTAAATTATCAATTAGTTTTAAAGTACCATTTTCATATATTGGAGTACCATCAGTATTTTTTAAAGCTAAATAAGTTTCACGAACAAGATATGATTTTCCAGAACCTGGAGTTCCTGTATAAATAATATTTTCGCCTTTAATAGTTTTATCTTTAGGTAAATCTACTTTAACATTAGGAGTTGGAATAATACTTGGAGTTGAATTATTTTTCTTTTGTTCAAATTTAAGATAGATATCTTTTAAATACTCTAAATCTTTAATTACTTCAGTATCAATAATATCATTATAATTTATAGTTTTAGTAATTAAAAAAGCATCTTTATCATTAATATTATAGTATTCATAACCTCTTTTTAAAGTTGGTTCAATACTTTTTAAGATATTATTATATTTTTCTTTAACTGAAATTATGGCTTTTTTTCTTTTAAATTCATTACGTCCAAATCCAAGCCATAACACTATTTGTTTAGTAGTGGGTTCAAAAGATATTCCAATATATTCACCATGAGTAGTTCTAATATTTTTTTCGTCATGAATTTTAACCCATGGAATATCTCGATAGTTAAATTCCATACCACCATAACCAAGTTCAGTAATTAAACCATCAACTTTAAATATTCTTTTAGTTTCATTTTTTAATGTTTCTAGTTTCTCCTTATCTTTTAAAGCATTCTTTCTTTTATTACTAGCATCAAACTTTTCTTCAATTATTTCTTTTTGATAGTTATTAAAAATATAGCTAGTAAATTCTTTCATATTCATTTAAATCAGTCCTTTCTGAAGAAAAAATAGCAATATTTTTCCTTCTTGTTTAATTATTATAGTAGATTTTTTAATGTTTGTCAAATAAAATTATATGTTAATATATCTTTTTATATGTCTTTTTTGTATATTTATAATAATTTTATATGTTATTTTATAATAAAATAGTTGTTTTTTAATTGTTTAACATATAATTTTTACAATAAAAAAACACCTTAAAGGTGTAAATATTATTGTTTTATTTTAATATACTTTTAGGATAAGGCTTTCTTACGTCTGTTCTTCCAATTAAATAATCAACAGAAACTCCATAAAAATCTGCGAGAATATTTAGTCTTTCAACTGGTATAGACTGAATACCTAATTCATACTTTGAATACTGTTGTTGAGTAGTATTTAAAAGTTTTGCAATATCATTTTGCATTAAATCTCTATCTTCTCTTATATCTTTTAATCTTTGTATATTCATATTCACCCACTCTATAATTAATTATACTTACACTTTTTTAAGTGTATTGACATTACTCTTTATAAGGTGTATAATTCTAATATGATACACTTTATAAAGTGTATAGTAAATGAAGTATAACTTAATGAAAGGAAGTAAGATTATGAAGTTTGAGAAATTAAACGAAAGTAATGGAAAAGGAAGAACTATATTTTTATGTGGCCTTATAACGGGTGTAGGCCTTCTTATAATATTTAATTTATTTTTAACAAAAGCTAAATATAAAGTAGTAGATAGTGCAAAGTTAGTTAATTCTACAATTAATTATTCAAATGCTGATTTAAATGTTATTGCTATGTATAAAAAAGAAGATGGTGCAAGTGATTATGAACCAATTGAAGAAATACCGACAGGAAATTATGACATAGATATTAAAGAAAGTTATTGTGTAGTTAAAGATAGTAAAGAAAAAATATATAATGTTATGGAATATAAAGAAAATAAAGTATATATTGGAATTGATAAAAAAGGTACTAAATGTTATGTTTATTTTGATAAAATTAAACCAGCATCAGAAAAACAATTAGCAAATTTAGGTTTAACAGTATCAAAAGAAGGTTGTCCAGAGACGGATCAAAATGGTAATGCAAATATTACAGATATAAGTAGTTCAAGTGATAATTTGTTATGTGCAGCGCAAGACGATTATGGAGAAACTTACTACTTTAGAGGTAATGTAGATAAAAATTGGGTGAAAATAGGAGAAACATATTGGCGAATAATAAGAATAAATGGAAATGGAACTATAAGATTGATTTATAATGGAAAAACTAAAGATACAGTAGGAACTACTACAATGGCATTTAGTGGTTCGGGCAGGGCTTATAATACTAGTTATAATGATAATGCTTATGTAGGATTTATGTATGGAACGACTGGAAATAAAAAAACTGGGAGTGATACTACTGCATATGATAAGACTCATGCAAATACTACTTTAAGTAATATACTTACACAATTAAATACATGGTATAATAGTGCCGAGTTTCCGGCAGAGTATAAAGACGTTTTAGATGGAGAAACAGGATTTTGTAACGATAGATCACCATATAAATATTCTGGTATTTCTTCTAGTGATCAACCAGATAAAAAGAATTATGGAATGGGAACAGAATCAACATATTATGGGCCATATTTTAGAATCTATCAAAGTAAATATCCAACTTTGAAATGTCCACAAAAAGAAAATGATCTATTTACGACGAGAAATGATTCTAATAATGGAAATCAAAAGTTAACAAATCCAGTGGGTTTAATCACAGCAGACGAAGTAGAATATGCAGGTGCATATCAAACTACTACAAACAAAAATTATTATTTATATAATGATGAACCTTACTGGACAATGTCTCCGCGTTACTTTGATGGCAGTAATGCTCTCGTGTTCTGTGTGTATGCTAATGGCTACCTCGACTATACGGACGTGAATAACACTAACCTCGGTGTGCGCCCAGTAATAAATCTTAAAGCTAGTACAAAGTTTACTACAGGTGGAAATGGAACAAGTGGAGAGGCTGGTAGTAGTACTAATCCTTTTGTAGTAAAACTTAATTAATATTATCTTGCCTTTAGTGCTTATTATCTCTAGCTAGGGGCAAGTTATATTTTTATTACTTTATATGATAGGTTATATATTTAGCCTATCTTTTTAGTTGGTATGTATAAAAATACTTAAATTTTCAATATTAATATTAGAAAGTGAGTTGTAGTACTTGAAATCTACGGGAGTAATAAGAAGAATAGACGAATTAGGTAGAATAGTAATTCCTAAAGAAATAAGAAGAAATTTAAATATACGTGATGGAGAAACATTAGAAATATTTACAGAAAGTGATAGTATTATTTTAAAAAAGCATCTTCGTATGGCATCTTCTAGTGATTTAGCCTCTATATTATGTGAAATAATATATAATGATTTTAATTATAAAATAATAATTACGGATAGAGAAAAAATAATTGCTGAAGGAGGATTAACAACCGATATTATCTTTGATAAATTAACTAAAGAATATCAAGAAATAATTGAAGAAAGAGAAATAATTGAAAAAGATAATTATATTTTTAAATTAAATAAACTTGAATTAAAGGGGAATTTTATTTTTATACCTATCATATCTTTAAATGATAGTATTGGACTTGTTATTATGTATAATGATATTTCTTTAACTAATGAATTAAGTATTGGTAAATTAATAGCTAGTCTTTTTGCTCATAAACTTGACATTTAATTAAGATTTTAATATAATAAAAATATCTTAAATGTTGAAGGAATGAGTAAATATTATTTATTTTAAAGAAAGTTCGTGGGAGATGGAAACGAATATTAAATAATATTGAAGATGGCTCTGGAGTTTAATCGTCTACTTGCGTTAAAAGTAAAAGTGCATGAAGAAATCATGAATTAAGGTGGTACCGCGGTTTTTCCGTCCTTAGTTTATGGTTTTTATTTGTTTTAAGGAGGAATAAAAATGAATAAGAAATTTTATATTACAACCCCTATATATTATCCTAGTGCTAATTTTCATATTGGGCATTGTTATACTACTATAATTGCGGATGCTATAGCGAGATTTAAACGTTTACAGGGGTTTGATGTCTTTTTTCAAACTGGTACTGATGAACATGGAGAAAAAATAGAGAAGAAAGCTAAAGAAAGTGGAGTTACTCCGAAAGAATATGTTGATAAAATAATTGAAAATGCTAAAGATTTATGGGCATCACTTGGAATATCATATGATTATTTTATAAGAACAACTGACGAAAAACATGAAAAAGCTGTACAAAAAATATTTAAAAAATTATATGAACAGGGAGATATTTATAAGGGCGAATATAAAGGTTTATATTGTGTTCCATGTGAATCTTTTTGGACTGAAAGCCAAGCCGTTGATGGGAAATGTCCGGACTGTGGACGGGAAGTAAAAATGGTAAGTGAAGAAGCATACTTTTTTAAATTATCTAAGTATCAAGATAGATTAGTTAAATTCTATGATGAGAATCCAGATTTTATCTTACCTTTATCTCGCAAAAATGAAATGTTAAATAATTTTATTAAACCAGGATTAGAAGATTTATGTGTTTCAAGAACGTCATTTAAGTGGGGTATTCCAGTTGATTTTGATCCTAATCATGTTGTTTATGTTTGGATTGATGCTTTATCTAATTATATAACCTCTTTGGGGTATCCTAATGAAGATGCTGAATTATTTAAAAAATATTGGCCAGCAGATTTACATTTAGTAGGAAAAGAAATAGTTAGATTTCATACTATAATATGGCCTTGTATGCTTATGGCTCTTAATTTACCTTTACCGCATCAAGTATTTGGACATGGTTGGTTAAAAATAAATGATGGAAAAATATCTAAAAGTTTAGGTAATTATAAAGACCCAAGAGAATATATTGATGCTTATGGAGTTGATGCAGTAAGATATTATGCTTTAAGAGAAGTACCTTTTGGAAGTGATGGGAATTTTTCTGAAGAAGCTTTGATTAGTAGAACTAATACTGATTTAGCTAATACTTTAGGTAATTTAGTTAGTAGAACTATAAGTATGTCTCATAAATATTTTGATGGTATTGTTTTAAATCCTAAAGTAGAGGAAGAAATTGATAATAATTTAATTGCTAGTGTTACTAATTTAAAAAAGATAGTTGAAGAAAAAATGAGTGAATTAAAAGTAAATGAAGCCATAGACGAAATAATGGAAGTTTTAAGAAAATGCAATAAATATATTGACGATACAACTCCATGGGCTTTAGCAAAAGACGAAACTATGAAAGATAGACTTGCAACTATTCTTTATAATCTTTTAGAAAGTATTAGAATTTGTGCAATTTTACTTAGTTCTTTTATTCCTTCAACAAGTAATGCAATATTAACTAATCTAAATACTAGTAGAGTTTCTTATGATACAATAACTACATTTGGTAATTTAGAATTAAATATTAAATTAAATCCAGCTCAAGTTTTATTTAAAAGAATAGAAGTTTCAAATTAATGAGACTTCTTTATTTTTTATTTACAAAGAAATTATTAAAAGCATATTCTATAATTTTACCTAAAAATCTACAACCGATCTCAAAAATACCAAATAAAACAAATTTAAGATAAAATATTTTAAGTAAAAGTTTCATTAAAGTAAACTTTATTTTTAAAGTATTAATATATTTGAGATAAATTTTATTATTCTTTTTACTTATAGCTAAAGCCGCATATTCTCCTGTTTTTAAAGCATATCTTAATCCTGATAAAGTTAGAGGATCACATGCTCCAACAGCATCTCCAATAAACATAATATTATCATTAATTATAGCTTTTTTAATTCCAATTGGGGTAAAAGCTCCTTTTAAATCTTTAATATTGGCTTCTAAATTATTGGCTTTTAAAAATTCTTCAAATATTAATTTATAATTAGTTTTTTTATTAAATACGTCTGTTAAACCAACATTGGTTATTCCTTTATCTGAACTAATCCAAGCATAGCCTTTTTTAGTAATTCCAAAATGGATTTGAATTTCTTTTGGTCTATTACTTTTAAAAGTAAGTTGCATTGCAATATTTTTCTTAAAATCTTTTTGATATTTATTGCCAAAACTATTGGTACCATCGGCAAATATTAGATATTCATAGGTAATTTCTTTATTGTTTTTTAAAATAATTTTGTTATTTTCTATATTGTGTTCCTTAATAGTCATATTTTCAATAAAATTAATACTTTTTTCTTTTAAAAGTTGGTAAAAAGCATAATCAAGTTCAACTCTATTAATATTTTCATTAGTATATAAGAATTTATTGTTTATAGTTTGTTTTAATTTCTTTTTATAATATAATTTAAAATCTTTTATTAAAGTATAATGACAGTTATTTATATTAAGTCCTAATTTTTCATATTCTTTTTTAGTTTTATTGGTGATATAACCAGCACAACATTTATATCTAGGAAATTTATATTTTTCAATTACTAAAATATCTTTTATATCTAATTTTATTAAATTTAGAGCCATTGCTATTCCAGCTGGTCCGGCACCGATAATAATAACTTTATATTTACTATTCATAAAATCTCCCTTAACAATTTAGAATATATAATATAAAGAAAAAATAGTAAACTAAAATTTAGATAATAGACAATAATTAGACAAAGAATTTAATAAATATTTATATTAAATGAATTATTCCTAAAATAAAGAGAATAGCTATTCCTATTAAGTTTGCATAAACTCCAAGTAATTTATTTGCATAAGAGCCAATTAGTAATCCACATATTGTAAACAAAAAACTGCAAATACTAAAAATACTACTGGATAAATAGATATTATAAACCTCTATATTTAAGCCTAAACCTACTGAAAAGCTATCAATACTAACTCCTAAAGCAAATAAAAACATTCCTAAAGTATTAAATTTAAAGTTAGCCTCTTCTTTTTTAAAACAGTCAATAAGCATTTCAATTGCAATTAAAATAAGTAATATTCCTAAAATTATCTCGGAGTTTATTTCTAATATTTTTATAATGTTACTTCCAATAATAGTTCCTAATATTGGCATTATAAAGTGCATAATTCCAACGATTAAAGATAATTTTAAACACTTTTTTCTATCTATATCAAACATTCCTACACTTAATGATAGTGAAAATGTATCCATACTAAGGGCAATTCCTATTAATATTATACTAATAAGTTCTCTCACATAGTTCACCTAAAAAATCATATTTTAGGAATTTTTTTTTAGAACTTATCTATTAATTTTTTAACATAAAACTTATATTCTACTTCTCCAATATTTTCTTTTTCTTCATCAAGTAAGCATAATGGAGGAAATAATACACACCAAAAGTTATCTCCTAAGCCTTCCCCTAAAGTTATAACTAAACTTTCATAATTACCCGCGGGATATAATACTCCTTTATAATGTTTAACTGGAAAATAGTTTAATCCATAGTTTATATCATAATTAATATTATAAGTATCTAATATTTCTTTTATTTTATTTAGATTATTTTTAAGAGTAGTTTTAATTTCTAAATCATTGTTAGAATCTTTAATTAAATCATAAACTTTCTTTTCAATATCATTTTTAATTATTTCTTTTTCTTTAGTATCTTTAATATTGTTACTATTAGCAATTACTCTAAATCTTATCGCATTATTAGGAATAAGTATTTCTTCTTTATTATTACTATTAAATGCATAAATTAGAGTTAAACCAAATAATATAATAATTATTTTCTTCATAAATTATCACCTATTTTTATTAAGAAAAAACAAATTATTTTTATTCATAAAATATTAAAAAAATCAAATTAAAATGAATTGACAATTTTTAATTATTTGATATAGTATAATTGGTAATTTATAAAATTTATAGCACCAAAAAATATAAAAAACATAAAAAATAGTATAAGAACCTAACTTATACTTAAAACAAACTGATAAGGGTGTGTTAGAATGAAACAAATGCTTATAACTGGGCCTAACACTTTAAGTGGAACAATCCATATAGGTGGGGCTAAAAACAGTGTTGTTGCTCTTTTACCTGCGACAATTTTAGCTAAAGGTCAAAGTACTATCAAAAATGTTCCTCATATCTCTGATGTAGATGCTTTAATAGATATCTTAGAATTATTAAATTGTAAAGTTTCTTTAAATAAAGATGAATTAACTGTTGATACTACTAATTTAAAAAATGTGCCTATTGGTAGTAATTATGCGAATCGTCTTCGTGCTTCCTATTACTTTATGGGAGCTCTTTTAGGTCGGGAAAAACAGGTGGAAATAACTATTCCTGGGGGTTGTAATATTGGGTCTCGGCCTATTGATATTCATATTGATGGTTTTAAAGCCTTAGGAGCAGTTATTACTAAGAAAAATGATAAATATATTATTAAAGCTGATAAATTAATTGGTACCGATATTTATCTTAAATTTCAAAGTGTTGGAGCAACTATTAATATTATGCTTGCATCTATTTATGCTTCTGGTGTTACAACTATTCATAATGCGGCGGAAGAAATTGAAATTGTTAATGTTGCGGATTTTTTAAATAAAATGGGAGCTAAAATTGAAGGAGCAGGAACTAATACTATTACAATTAGGGGAGTAAAAGATTTACAAGGAACTCAGATAAGTGTTATTCCTGATCGAATTGAGGCTGGTACTTATGTTATATTAGGGGCTTTATGTGGTAAAAATTTATGTATTAAAAATATTATTCCTAAACATATTGAGGCTTTAACTAATAAATTACTAGAAATGGGAGCTAATTTAACTATAAATAAAGATAGTATAGTTATTTCTAAAGCACCACTTAAACCCATAAATATTAAAACTTTGGTTTATCCTGGATTTCCAACTGATATTGGGCAGCCGATGAGTGTTTTATTAACTCAGGCAAGTGGGACTTCTTTATTTGAAGAAACTATTTGGGAAAACAGGATGGGACATGTTCCTTCTTTAAATAAAATGGGAGCAAATATCAAAGCAAGAGATATGCATGCGATAATAAATGGACCTACTCCTTTAACTGGTTGTGAGGTAATTGCAACAGATCTTAGAGGGGGTGCAGCCCTTGTTTTAGCGGGTTTAATTGCAACAGGAACCACTGTTATTACAGATATTGAACATATTTTAAGAGGCTATGAAGATATCATTGGTAAACTTACAAGTGTTGGTGCTAAAATAGAATTAAAAGAAATATAGTTAACTAGTATAGTATTAATTACTATACTTTTTTTAAGGTGATTTAATGAAGAAAAAACTTTTAATTCTAATTTTAATTGGAACAGTTTTAACTTTTTTTATTTACTTTTATACTAAAAATGATAATTTAACTCTTGTTTCTTTAGGAGATGGTTTGTCTATTGGTATGACTCCTTATAATATTGAAGGTTTTAGTTTTAATGATTATTTAAAAGAAGATTTTAAAATAAAACATAAATTAAATAACTATTATGAGTTTGGGGCTCCTAATATTACTCTTAAAGAACTCATATATTCAATTAAAGAAAATGAAACTCGAAGTTTTAAAAATAAAAGAATGGAAATAAAAAGAGCTATATATGAGGCAGATATTTTAACTATTTCTATTGGTATGGATTATTTATCCAAAATTAATTTAACTAAAAATATAAGAGATGAGTTTAAAGAAGATTTTGAAGAATTGTTAAGTATTATAAAAACTTTAAATACTAATAAGGTTATAGTATTGGGGTTATATACTAGGAATAATCAAAATTTATTATCTATAAATAAAATAAATGCGATAATTAGAGATATAACTTTAACTAATAATTTTATATATATAGATATAGCTCATTTGATAGAAGATAAATATTATTTAAATATTAATAGTACTTATTTAAATTATGAAGGGCATAAAGCAATATATAAAGAAATAAAAAAATACTTGTAAACTCTAAGAAATATGATATAATAATTAAGACTTAATTAATTACTATGTCAAAAAATTTGATATGGCGGGAGGGATAATATGAAAAAAAATATTCACCCAGTTACAAAGAAAACTACTGTAACTTGTGCTTGTGGTGCTACATTTGAAACAATTTCTACTAAAGAAAATATCCAAGTTGAAGTATGTTCTGAGTGTCATCCTTTTTATACTGGAGCTCAAGGTAAAGTAAAGAAAACTGGTAATATTGAAAGATTTAACCGTAAATATGGTTTAAATGAAGAAAAATAATTATTGGATAATGTTTACAATTTTGAAGTTGTAAACATTTTTTATTTATGAATCATTTTATTTTCTATTCATTTTCTTTAATTTGTTTATTAATTATTTCTTGAAATTCATCATTATATATTGTTAGATTTTCTTTTGCTACATATATATTAAAATAACGATTAAAGTCTTTATTTAAAATATTATTATCAAATACTTGCTTACTACAACCAAACATAAAACAATCTATTCCTATTTCTTGGGTATCAATTATTTTAAATTCATAATTAGGATATTCTTTGTTTAGATAGTTAATTACTATATTCTTTTGCTTTTCAACTAATTTATCATATTGGCAAGCATTGTAATTATTAATTATAAAAATTAGAATTATTAATAATAGTACTACTATAAAAATATTGAGATAGCTAAGCTTACTTATTTTATATTCAATATTGTTGTAATTATCATTGGTTTTTGTTATTAGTCGAATTATTAAAAATATAATGTTAATTATTAATAGAATAACAATGTATATAATACTAATTAATATATAGCTAACAATTACTAACAACATATCCCAACCATTTATATTACTTAATTTGTTTACTGGAAAATTAAATAAAACGATTAAATTAGTAATACTAATTAAAATATAGCCAATTATTGATTTAAATGGTATATATTTTTTAAGTTTTATAAAACGTAATATGTAATAAGTAATTAGTAGTATTAGAAAAAAGCTTATTGTAACAATTGAAAAAGTCCAATTTGAAGTTTGGTTTATAACACTATAATCAATTAATTCTAACATAGTGAGTATTAATACAGGAATTGAATAAATCAAACTCTCTTTATAATTAAGTTCATAATTATAATGTTTTATAAACTTTAAAAATATAAAAACTATTAGTAATCCAAGAGATATTAATATAATATACTTCATTTTATTACCTCCTTTAAAAATTATAAGAATGTAAACATTTTATTATATTAATTATATCAGATTTTAAAATAAATAAAATATGGTATAAAAAAATTCATTATATAGTTGGTTAATAATATGCAAATTATAAAAAAAGAAAAAGACATGTTTAGTCTTTCTACTATTAGTAATAATTATCTTTCGATAATTTAAGTATAAAATACACCATAGCTCTAATAAGTAGTTATGGTGCAAACCTTCGTGGCAAGCACTATAAGTGTCTCGCTACAATAAGTATATTATATTTTTAAATAAAAGTAAATATTATTTTAAAGTAATTTTTTTATCTATTTTTCCTAAAAGATAATCAGCTGAAATTTTATAAGTTTTACAAATAGTATATAAAAAAGGGGTAGCTATTAAATTCCTTCCTTTTTCATACCATGCAATGCTAGAAAATGTTGTGTTTAAAAGACTTGCTAAATCTTTTTGTGTTAGTTTATTATCTTTTCTAAATTCTTTTAAACGCATGCCTGCTTTAATATAATCAATTTCTAATATATTATTTTTATATTGTTCAGTTCTTGATAAACCAAATAAATAATCTATTGATACATTATAATAATTAGCAAGTGTTATTAAATGTTTAATTGGAATTATAGCAACTTCTAATTCATAATCTTTATATGTTCCTCTGGAAATTTTTAAAATATTAGCAATATCTGCTTGAGTTTTTTCTTTGTCTTTTCTTATATCTTTTAATAATTCACCATAATTCATATTAAATCACCTATAATTATTCTCTCATTATTTATATTTTTATAACTATTTTTGGCGAATATTGTGTTATTTTTATTGACTTTTAGAATAGCATCTATTATAATTTATTTATAAACTAGAAATTTCTATGATAGGAGTTGGAAGTAATGAAATTCGAGAAATTAAATGGAAGTAATGGAAAAGGTAGTAAAATGTTTTTATGTGGCTTAATCTTGGGTGTATCACTTCTGATAGTAAGCAATTTATTTTTAACTAAAGCCAAATATAAGGTGGTAGATAGTGCAAAGTTAGTTAATTCAACAATTAATTATTCAAGTGCTGATTTAAATGTTATTGCTATGTATAAAAATGATGGAGAAAAAGACGAATTAATAAAAGAAGTTCCAGAAGGTTATTATGATATAGATGAAGAAAGAAGTTATTGCAAAGTTCCCGATAGTGATAATCTTATAAAAAATAAAATAACTTATGATGGTAAAGAAGTAAATATAAAAATAACTAAGAAAGGTACTAAATGTTATGTTTATTTTATACCAGCAGCAGCTAATACTTTAGCAGATTTAAAATTAAAATCTAACACAGAAGAAGATGGCTGTCCAGCAGTTGACAAAAATGGTATTGCAACTATTACAGAAATAGAAGATACAAAAAAATTAATATGTTCAAGCATAGACGACTATGGGGAAACATATTACTTTAGAGGACAAGCAGACAACAATTGGGTAAAAATAGGAGAAACATATTGGAGAATAATCAGAATAAATGGCAATGGAACCATAAGATTAATTTATAATGGAAAAACTACTAATACTACAGGTGAAGAAACCTTAGCAAAAGCAAATATTGCATATAATAAAACAGAAATTGATAATGCATATGTAGGATTTAAATATGGTTCAATTAAAGCAAATAAATATGAAGATGCTCATACAAATGCAAATAAAAGTAATATACTTACAGAACTAGATACATGGTATTTGCAAAACTTAAATACATATGAAAATAATATTGATAAAGCAACAGGATTTTGCAATGATAGAACACCATATAATGGAAGTATTGCCAGTTCAACAATAGATAAATCTCAATATGGTTTTGAAACTAAACAAACATATTACGGAGCTTATATAAGAGCATTTCAAACACATAAACCGGTATTTAAATGTCCACAGCAAAATGATTTGTTTACAACAACTAATAATGAAGGAATCGGAAATCAACAATTAGAGCATCCAATAGGGTTAATAACAATGGACGAAGTAATGTATGCAGGAGCATATGAAAAAACAGTAAATACAGATTACTATTTACATACCGGACAATATTACTGGACAATGTCTCCTACTAGCTTTAATGACAGTAAAGCTTGGGTATTGTATGTAACTTCTGAAGGATACATCGATGGTACATACGTTAATAGTAATGATATAGGTATGCGCCCAGTAATAAATTTAAAAAAAGATTTAAAATTTAAGGGAAATGGAACAGTTATTAGTCCATTTGAAATAATATAATAATTTTTCTCTTGCCTTTGGTGCTTATTATCTCTATCCAAAGGCAAGTTATATTTTTATTACTTTATATTGATAGGTTACACATTTAACCTATCTTTTATTTTTATCATAAAAATATCATAAAACCCCTAATAAATAACTTTAAATGAATTGACTAAAAAAAATTTTTCTATTATAATTTATAATAAAGGAGGAGTTGAAATAATGGAAAAGAAAGAGACAAAGACTACAACTAGAAAAACCACAAAGGCTCCATCTAAGACTACCACTAAAGCTGTATCTAAACCTGCAACAAAATCTTCAAGTACTGTTATCAAAACCGAAGTAACAGAAACCCCAGTAAAAGTAGAAGCAAAGAAACCTTCTAAAAGAAATGTTGCAATTGAATTATGGCGTTTCATAATATCTATAGCAATAATTGGTTTCCATACTGGTTGGATTATTGCCAGAAGTGCTGATGGTACAAACGGTTATTGGATGGAAACAAGTAACTGGTTCTTTGGTTCAAGTGAAGTATTGTTAATATTTACATTAACAGCGGGTTATTTCCTAGTATCACATTTTAGAAAACTCAACAAAGAAAAAGAATATCAACAAAAAGGTGCTACAACCAGAGCTTGGGAATACACTTGGTCACGTATCAAAGCCTTAATGCCAGTCTTAATTCTTGGTTATGCCTTAGGAGTATTAATCTGTACAAAATATTATTATCCAGATTATACATTCCAACAAATTTGCTCTATGACCATTAATAGTGCTTGGGAATTTTTAGGTTTCCACGCAGTTGGTTTACGTAGTGTAAGCGGTGCTTTCTTTAATTTAAATGGTACCCTTTGGTTTATTTCTGCTATTATCATAGTAGGTTATTTCCTATATTGGGGACTATGCAAAAGTGAAGATACTATGCGCGGTTTAATTTCACCATTCATTTTTATATTCTTAAGTGGTTGGTGGGCATTTACTAACACTCGTGCTGCTCAAACTGCTTGGTCAACTTTAGGTTTGCAGACTGCCTCAACAAATGGTATGGGTGGCGCAGCTACTGACGCTACTGCCTTTATTGGTTTCAATAATGGTTTACTATTTGTTATGTTAGGTATGTTAGGTGGTATTTTACTTTACTACATTATTGAACATTTAAAAACTAAAGAATATAGTGCAAATGGTAAACTTGCTTTAACAGCTTTGAATGTTGTAGTATCAGTATTATTACTATGGTACACCATTTACCAACCAACATGGTTTAATTTAGATCGTTGGACTGTATCATTATTATGTATCTTAGTTATTGGCTTAAGTTTACTAAACAAAGACTATTTAACCAAAGCTTTAAATAATGATGTAACTCATAATCTATTCAGTTATCTTGGTAGTATATCTTTATATATTTATATGCTTCATTATCCAGTTGCAATATTTATGTTAAGAGTATTAGGCAAGAATACTGCTGCAACGATTTATTCTTTCTGGCTCATTTTTATCCCAACAGTTATTATTACAATAATACTAAGTATTTTGATAAAAATGATAATGGAAGCTATAAGCGAACCGAAAAAAAATTAAAGATAGTGTTGAAACTATCTTTCAGACTGTTGACAAATAGGTAAATATTTTTACTTATTTGTCTTTTATTTTGAAAAATTATGGATATTATTAAAA